>CAYFUB010000695.1:0-6126 GCA_964346195.1 uncultured Pirellulales bacterium | reverse complement strand
TTGGGTCAA
The DNA here is from genome assembly GCA_964346195.1 of uncultured Pirellulales bacterium. Classification (GTDB taxonomy): domain Bacteria; phylum Planctomycetota; class Phycisphaerae; order Sedimentisphaerales; family Anaerobacaceae; genus PLanc-01. The sequence goes on along the minus strand of CAYFUB010000695.1, from coordinate 6,117 downwards.
CCAGCGTTCTTCCCAAGCAGAGGGCCGTGGGTTCGATCCCCATCGCCCGCTCCAGATATGATTTCTCCCTCAAACCGCCCTCAAAACGGCGGCATTTCCCCGAAGTCAGAGGGCCACGTCCTATCTAACGACCTTCGCTCTAGCCCGACTTTGGATACGGCCGGAGGCCATTTGCTGTGAAAGCAGATGGCCTTCTGGCACTAAGGTTCGAATCCAGAGGCTTGCGAAATAGCCCGAGACATTCTTCGTAAACGCTGACGCGGACCTCTTGCCACTCGACAAGGGCCGAATCCGTCAAGGACATCGGCGGACGTCTCAAGCGGCCCGTACAGGCCCTAAGGCCGGTGCCACAATCCGTCCTGCACCGTATCCGTCAAGCGGCCGACGCCGGCGGACATCACCAGCAGATCGCGGCGATTGCCCTCCCGGTCGCGCACGAAGCCACGAAGTATCCCGTCCACCCTGAAGCCTAACCGCTCCAACCGCTCCCGCGTCCTCTTCTGCTCTGTGGTCATGCGGGCCATCATCTGCTCGATACGCGCTTCTTTGGCAATAGCGAACACGTCGGAAGCCAACCGCAGGCCAAGACCCAGCCCGCGGTAGTCGATCCTCACAAGCACCCTGATTTCGCCCATGTGGCGTCCCCAGAACGTCTCGTGGAGCAATAAGCTAGCGTAGGCCAGGAGCTCGTCACCCTTCTCCGCCAGGACGGTCACTGTGCGCCCACGCTCGATATCCCGAACCCACTCGTCCACCACTCTAGGGTCCGTGATGTCCTTACGGAGGAACAGAAGGTCGTCGGGCGGCAGAGCGCGGGCGAAATCCACCATACGGTCCCGGTCCGGCTTCTCCATCAGTCGCAGGGTGACGGTGCCGTTTTCTCCTACTGTTATCTCCCGCGGATACGATTCGAGGGTGGATGTAATGGTTGATGCAAGGATGGATGCAAGGGTGGGTGTAAGGGTGGGTGTACTGGGCTCAATCATCTCAGTCTCCTCCTCTCACAGGATTCCCCGTCTGACGGCGGCAGAGCGGGAACGGTGAGGGTTGATGGTAAGTGTCGCCACAGCAATTGGGCCCCCTTCTCGCTGTCCACGTCGGTCGCCAACCACGATCCCCGGGCCAGCACAATCTCGCGACTCAGTCATTGGTCAGAATGGTCCACCAGTCACGTGTCAGCAACCACCGCTCTCGCTTGTTGGCAGCCTTCCTCGCGCCCGGGAGACCGCAGATGCGACGCACGGTCAACAAGCCGCCAGGGAAGAGCGCCGAGAACTGCTTCTTTGTCAGACCCAGGGCGCGACAGGTGTACCGGAGCGATGGCGCGTTGCCGGCACCTTGATGGTAATTCCGCATGAAGTCAATGACACGCCAGTGGTCGCTCTCCAGTTCATGGGGCCAGTCCCTGACTCCTTGACGGCGGGCCAAGAACAGGGCAGCTCCAGGAGTCCAGTGAGAAGGATCTTTCATGAAGCCCCGCTCATCGACCTCAACCGGCGTTTCGCGCACCGCCACCACGGCCTCCGTCGCCGTTTCCATCTTGGCCTCTTGGACGGTTGTAGGCCTGGCCATATTTCCCACCTCCTTTGGCCTTCTCCGGCCCACTATCTCTCTTCTGAACTGCTCACCCGCTCCAGGCGCTGGTGACCACCCCGACAGGGGAAGATGAACCCGATTCCGAGCCCTATGACGATGGCCATGGCAAGAGAGACCTCCTACCCGCGGGCAGCTTCAGCACTGCGGGTCTCCTCAACGGGCACTCTAGTTTGCCACCCTTCAGCCTGTCTCTTGCCCACGATCATGGCGCGGATGATGATGCCCCCGGCGACCAGGAGAGTCCCATACAGCACCACTCGGCTCACGTTGCTGACCAAGTCGTACGTCGTGTCACCCATGGGTATGACTCTTAGGTCTGACAGGTAGGCGGGTACCATCACCGCTCTACTGACGGAGGCAAGGAGCATGATGACTGCGGCGACAACCTTGATCATGTACTCTTTGACGTAGCTGGTGCCCAGGGCGCCGACTTGCACTCCGATCAGGGAACCGGCCAGGATCAAGACAGTCAGGCGGAGGTCAACGAATCCACGCGTCGCCCAGTCAAAGGTTCCCTCCATGCCCATGCAGAAGGCGACCACCAACTCGGTTCCGCTGGCAATGAAGGCGGGGGCACCGATCACGTAGATCATGGCTGGCACGCCGATAAATCCGCCCACCGCTATCGTCGCTGCAAGCATGCCGGTGGCGAAGCCCAGAGGCACCGTGACCCACAATGAGACCCTGGCGTCCGCTGTCTTGAAGTAGATCATCGGCGGCAGGTTCAGACGCGCTACGCGCTGGGCGAAGGTTGAGCGCACATAGTCAGCGCCGCCGAGCACATCCTTGCGAACGTCCACCAGCATGTACGTGGCCACAACCACAAGTACGGAAACGAACACCACGCTGATGTAGAGGTTGGACCCGGCGTCACCCCAGGCGTCCCGGATCCAGTCCTGGACTTGCACCCCCAGCCTCACGCCCGCGATCGCCGACACGGCCATCACCAAGCCGAGCTTGAGGTCTACGTGGCCGAGCTTTCTCCTTCTCCAAGCCCCGATCAGCGCCTTCGGAAACTTGTGCGCCATGTTGCTCGCCACAGCTACCGACCCCGGCACCCCAAGGTTCATCATTCCCGGCGTCAGGACGAACGCCCCGCCGCTGCCGATGAAGCCGCTCAACATTCCCCCCAGGAAACCCAGACTCAAGAGAGCCAGGACGGTTATGGGCCCGATGTCAATGAAGGAGATGTCGTTTGCAGCAGATTCCATTAGCTATCCCTTCTTGAGCTCTCGGATACCCAGTATCTCTAGCAAGGCGGCACCGAAGTTCCCGTGGATCAGGCTAAAGGTCAGCGCCAAACCAATCACTGCCGCAGCGCCGCCGATGGTACCGGATGTGAGGCGGGGAAAGATGTCGTCGATAAAGCCAAAGAACAGTCCGTACAGCACAACTGAGGCGGCCCCAAACGCGATGAACCCAATTGCTGCCCGCGGTCGCCGGCCCACGCGAGGGGGAGCAGTGACCTGCGGTATGACTTTCAAGTCCTCCCTGGTTAGTTCCGCGGTTTCGGTTGCCGGTGCCAACGTCGAGGTCATAAACTTCTCCTCATCTACTGTTTGGCACCACCGGTCTGGCAGTGGGTCATTAGAACCCCCCGCATCGCGATGGTCCTTGTGCTCCGGGGCCGGTCGGGTCTAGAATGCATGGGGACTTTCGCTCGCTGAATGCTCCCCAATCCAGGCCGCCGGTGGCCCAACCACCGGCGGTCTATTTGTGCCTGTATTCACAAGCAGATTAAGGATGTCACAAATTCAGCATCAGTTGCATCAAATGCGGCTCAAATGGCCGTCAAAACGCCTACAACAAAATCAAGGATTAATCAAAATGGTTGGGCAAAAGCCGCTTAGGAGTCTGATGCAGCGGTAATAGGAAGAGCGACGACGAAGCTAGTTCCTTCTCCGGGCTGGCTGGTCACGTTGATGGAGCCATTGTGACCGTCAGCTATGTGCTTCACGATGGCCAGGCCAAGGCCGCTCCCTTCGCTGCGAGCGCCGCGAGCGCCGCGAGTTCGATAGAAGCGATCGAAAATGTGGGGCAGGTCCTCCTCGGAGATACCGATGCCGTTGTCCCGGACTTCTAGACAGGCCAGGCCATCCGTTGCGTGAAGCTGCACGTCGATTTGGCCCCCCTCCGGCGTGTACTGGACGGAGTTCTCCAGCAGGTTCCAGACCATCTGAGCCAGCCGTTTCTCATCGCCGTGGACATGCACGCCAGCCGCTATGTCCGCCGTTAGAGTATGTTGGTCATCCTGAGCCCGGAGGCGGGCCACAGCTTGTTCGCAGACCGCAGAGTAGTCAACGGGTGCCAGAACTAGCTCGTCGCGCCCCTCTCGAGAAAGGAGGAGGAGATCAGACAGGAGATGGCTTACGGCCTCTAGCTCGGCAGCCATCTGCCTTAGGCAGGCGTCGCGCTGCTCCGGAGGCAGCCCCGGCTTGCGCAGGATGTCGACGTCCGTCCGCAGCACCGTGAGGGGCCGGCGCAACTCATGAGAGGAGTCGGCGAGGAAAGCCTTCTGCGTCTCCAGCGTTCGCTCCACACACTCAATCATGGAGTTGAAGGTGGCCGTGAGATTCGCTAGCTCGCCCCCGGTGGAGGTACGGACCCGACGGCTGAAATCGGCGGTCTGCTCTATGTCGCGCGCCAGCCGGGAAACCGCCCGCACCGGCGCAAGAACACGCCTTGCCACAAAGTAGGCCGGTACGTTGGTAATGAGCAGGACGGCCACACCCCCGATGATGAGGATCGTGCGGGTCTGGCTCAGCCAATCGCTCTTGTCCTTCAGGGATTGCGCGACTACCACGCTTCCTAACATTTCGTCATTGGATATGATGGGCAGGTACTGAAGGCGAAAGCTCTCCCCTCCCACATCGGCCGTGGCGAAGGTCGGCTCCTCTAAGCTCCCCATGTTGGGCAGGGCCAGGTAGAGATTGCCGGAGGGAAATGACGAGTACACCACGCTACCTTCGAGGTTTCGTATCTGGAAGAGGAGGCCGGAGGAGGCTTCCTCGTCCAGCCTGAGTCGCTGGTTTGCACGCATGGTCTGGGAGGAGAGCGGAGGGTCTATGGGCTCCAGAGAGGTGACTATCGCTTCACTCTTCAGCCTGAGCTTGTCATCCACACTGTCGGAAACCCTGTTGTCCGTGGCGATGTACACGGCCAGGCTGAACGCCGTGAGGGACACGGCCAGGAGTAGCACGTACGCGACGGTGAGGCGAAGCCGTAGCCGCACTCATCAAGCCTTTTTCAGAATGTAGCCCACCCCGCGGATCGTCTGGATCAGCGGCGGACCCCCTGCCGCGTCCAGCTTCAGGCGCAGATTCGCCACGTGAACGTCGACGACGTGGGCCTCGACGGAGGGATCCTCGCCCCAAAGGCCTAGCAGTAACTCTTCTCTGGTCCGGACCTGCCCCGGGGCTCGCAGGAATTGCTCCAAGAGGCGGAATTCTGTTGCGGTCAGCGCTAGGGTCTCCTCTCCGCGCCTGGCGGTCCAAGTTGCCCGATCAAGCGTGAGATCAGCATAGGAGAGCCGCTCCTTGGAGGGGGTAATCGGTGAGCTGCGCCGGAGCAGCGCTTGTATGCGGACTACCAGCTCGTCGAAGACGAACGGTTTGACCAGGTAGTCGTCCGCTCCAGCTTTGATGCCGGCGATGCGATCGCGGACACTGTCCAGAGCAGTCAACATGATGATGGGAATGGCTTCGGTCTCCCGAATGACCTGGCAGAGACTGAGTCCGTCCATCCCGGGCATCATGATGTCCAAGACGATCACGTCCGGCCGCCGACCCCTCATGTAGACGAGCGCGTCACCTGAATCTCGGGCCAGGCCAACGTCGAAGCCAGACGCCGACAAGCCCCTCTCTAGAGAGGCCAGCAGTTCCTGGTCGTCGTCCACCACAAGCACGTGGGGCCGCTCGGAGCCCTCGCCGCCTGAAGAGCTGAACCCCTCGGCGACCGAGCGTGGGTTCATACGCTGGTCGGTCATGGACTGCCCCACCGATCGAACAAAGGGTCGCGTCCGACCTCTGCAAACTTGAACATAGCACCGCTCTCCAGACGCCGTCAACGACTACTGTCCGCCTGGTCAGTGTGCGGCACCACCTGCATCATCAGCACCCGCGTCTGTTGCGCTTCAGCATCTTTGGGAATCTGTATAAGCAGTTCTTAAAGGACACCAGTCCGTTTCCTTTCGCTCTCCAATGGGCCGTGGACGGGTTAACCTGCCTCAATCAGTCAGATGGCTTGACCGCCCGGCAACCGTGGGGTGACACTGCCAATCAGATGCTCGGCACTCCTTCAGGCAGATGCCCGAAACGGGCCTGAGGTGCCGTGTCAGGTGGTTATGGGTGCCGGTGCCGAATCTGAGAGCGGGGTAGACTGGCGGGAAGATCCGGCCCTTTGATTCCCAAGCAGAGGGCTGTGGGTTCGATCCCCATCGCCCGCTCCAGATACGATTCTTGCCCCGTAGACACCGTCTGAAGCCCCTTCCGTCTCGGAGGCTTAGGGCCCTGAGTCTTGGAC
>CAYFUB010000694.1:0-4384 GCA_964346195.1 uncultured Pirellulales bacterium | reverse complement strand
CAACATCGACCTGAAAGACATCGATCCCGACCTGGTTTACCCCATCGGCACGAGGGACGTACCGTTCACGGGGATCTTCGACGGCAATCACCATACGATCGCCAACTTCACTCTGGTCTCCGACAACAGCAAAAACGCCGGCCTCTTCGGCTACGTGGATATGCTGCGTCCGACTTTTCCATTTACCACTCGTCCGGTCTTCCGGGACGCGGAGATACGAGCCCTTCACCTGACGGGTGTAAGCGTCCAGGGCACTTATGAAGTCGGCGGTCTGGCCGGGACCCTCGCCAATAGCTGCATCCGGGAGTGCTCCGTCAGCGGCGTCGTTTCGGGGCGTGCCTATGTCGGCGGCCTGGTCGGCACGAACCGTGGGCAGATCATCGCCAGCCTTACCGAAGGTGCCGTCTCCGGCGAAACCTGTGTCGGTGGCGTTGTCGGCCGTCATTACAGCGGCGAAGGCATCAGCAGTTGCTACTCGTCCGCCGATGTATCCGGCGACCGCGACGTCGGTGGCCTCGTGGGTGAAAACAGCAGCCCCATCATGTACTGCTATGCAGTAGGCCAGGTTACCGCAATGGAGAACGCGGGAGGCTTGGTGGGGGATTCGGAGGGCGGCGGACCATACCTGAGCTACTGGAACGCGGAGGTGAATCCTCATCTCCGCAACGAGGCGGGCCAGGGCAGGACCACACCGGAGTTGATGCAGGCCGAGACCTTCCGGGGCTGGGGTGTGCCGGAACAATGGACCCTCGACGAGGGGATCGACTATCCGCGGCTGGCCTGGGAGAATCTGCCGGGTGAGCCGCTTACGGTGCCGGCCCAGCGCTACGGCGGCGGCACGGGCGAGCCCAACGATCCGTACCAAATCTGGACGGCCGAGCAGTTCCGCGATATTGCCTACTACGCACCCGATCTGGCCAGTGATTTCGTGCTCCTGGCCGATATTGACCTTGCCGACATCGAGGCGGCGGAGGTCCTTCCTATCGGCCATTCGTTACTGCCCTTCACAGGCGTCTTTGACGGCAATCACCATACGGTAGCCGGATTCCGTTGTGTTCGCCCCGACGCGGATTACGTGGGTGTCTTCGGCGTGCTGGGAAGCCTACAGTGGTCTGCCCGCCGTTCCCCCATGCCTCCCGTCAGCGAGCGAGTAACGGGACTGATCACCGGTTTATACGCGAGCGGCGTACAGATCGAAGGACGCAACGGTGTAGGCGGTCTTATAGCCTCGAACGGCGGGACGGTCACGGCTTGCTCGGTAACGGGAGAGATAACCGGACGGAGTAACGTCGGCGGACTTATCGGGGGCAACAACGGCACGACCGGCTTGAGCTATGCCATCGTGGATGTCAACGGAGTGTCTCGAACCGGCGGCTTGGCGGGAAGCAACGTCGGAGTGATTGAATCGTGCTACAGCCGGGGCAGCGCGACGGCACAAGACGATCTTGGCGGGCTCGTCGGTTTCAATGACCGGCATGCGGAATTGACCAACTGCTATGCCGCCGTTCGCATCAACCAACGGACGCAAGCTGTGGACCAGGAGCCGCCGGACGTATCCGGCCGCATAGGGCCGGCCGTGGTGCCGGTCGGCGTTCCGTACGCCGGTGGCCTGATCGGGACCAACAGAGGGATGGTCAATGCCTGCCTATGGGATACGGAGGTCTCGGGCACGAGCGACGGGGTCGGCAATGAGGAGCCGGACCCGCTCGGAGCCATCGGTGCGCCGACCTCGTCCATGCAATCAGCCGGCACCTACACAACCCTTCTCTGGGACTTCGAGAATGTCTGGATGATTTGCGAGGGCCGGGACTACCCGCGCCTGCGGTGGGAGGGGGTTGAATGCGCGGAATAATCGTTCCTGCTTTATGAACTCATCCAATTCCGGAGGGAACTGACATGGCATCAACAAGAAGACATCCAAGTGTAAACCCCGCATTGATAATGGCGGTCCTGGGACTTTGCACCGCGGCATCATCGGCCCAGTTCGCGGGCGGCGACGGCTCGCTCGGCAATCCCTTCCAGATTGCTACCGCCCAGCAACTTTTGGGTATCGGATCGAGTCCGGAGTTCTTGACTCGGTGCTTTGTGCTGAACAATGACATCGATCTCGACAGCCACTATGGTCCCGAGGGTCATCTCACGCGGGCAGTGATCGCCGGGTACGAGCAGGGGCCCGCCTTCGAGGGGTGGCTGGATGGCCGGGGCCATGTGATTCGCCATTTGCGCATCAACGCCCCGTACGGCGACTATTGCGGCCTGGTGGGGCGGGTCGGTCCGAAGGGGACCATTCTCTCGCTGGGACTGGAGGACTGCACGGTTGTCGCGGGAGGAAACGACATCGGACTGTTGGCAGGGTCCAGTGCCGGCCTGGTCCTCGGTTGCTGGACCGGGGGCCGGGTACAGGGGCGCTACAATGTCGGCCTGCTGGTGGGTACGCAAGAAGGGGGCACAGTGGCCTACGCGGACTCCGAGGGAGTTGTGGGAGGCCGGCAGCAGGTTGGCGGGTTGATCGGTCGAGTAATCGAAGGCGAAATCCTTGCATGCTCCTCGGACTGTCGCCTCGAGACCGGGCCGGACCTGGTTTTCGCCTGCGGCGGATTGGTGGGCGAATTCGGGCAGGGCACTGTGCAAGACAGCTTCGCCCGCGTGAATTTGGCGGCGCCGCAAAGCAGCGCGATGGGTGGGCTGGTCGGCTTCAACAGGACGGGAACGATTCAAGGTTGCCTGTCGTTGGGAACGATCAATGGCGAGTCCATGGCGGCGGGCCTGGTGGGGTGGAATGAGGGGACGATCCGCTCCTGCTATTCGCTCTGTCAGGTACAAGCCGCGCATTCTGCCGGAGGACTGGTCTGCGCCAACGGTGGAACAGTCATGTTGTGCTATGCCGCGGGATCGGTGCAGGCACCCAGCGCCGGCGGTCTGATAGAAGAGGGCCACGGAGCCTTCCTGAGCTACTGGGACATCGACGAGAGCGGCGTTCACACCAGCGCCGGCGGCTTCGGCCGCACCACCGCGCAGATGCGGCAAGCCGCGACATTCAGGGGATGGGGACACGAGGGCGAATGGGTACTGCCCGAGGGCGGCACGCCGCGCTTGTGGTGGGAGCCGTGCTGGGGTGCCGAGTTGTCGGATGAGCCTGCGCAGTTTTCGGGGGGCAGCGGCACGCCGGGAGATCCTTACCAGATCCAGACACCGGCCGAGTTCGCGTCTCTGGCCTGGGATGCGAGCCTGTTGGACAAACACTTCGTGCTGGTCGGCGATGTCAGTCTCGCGGAGGTTGACCCCAACGGTCTGTTGCCCATCGGGACCAGAGGCTTGGCGTTTTGCGGGTCCTTGGATGGCCAGGGCCACACTGTTACCGGTCTTGCCTGCGATCTCTCGGTCAACTACGCGGGCCTGTTCGGCTGTGTGGGCACGTCACGCGATGACCCGAATCGGGCCGGTTGGGTGGGGAACCTGATATTGCAGGAGGCCCAGGTCACTGGACACGACGTGGTAGGAGCCTTGACGGCCTGCCTGGATGGCGGACGTATCGAGCGCTGTTTTATCACCGGCCAGATCCAGGGTAATAGCATCGTGGGGGGCGCCATCGGCGAAGTGGCGCGCGGCGAGGTGGTGGAAAGTGCCTTCGAAGGGCATGTCAGTGGGGAGCGCGATACCGGCGGGTTGGTCGGCACACACTACGGCGTCCTGAGGTCCTGTTATAGTGCGGGGCGGGTCATGGGAGAAGCCGTTCATGTCGGGGGCCTGGTGGGCTCGCTGGGCGAGCACTTTCCCGGCCCATTGTGGCCGCTCATTGCTTTCTGTTATTCCGACGCTCAGGTCCAGGGAGACAGCATTGTCGGAGGCCTGATCGGCTCGGCAGAGCACGGCGAAGTCTTTGCCTGCTACGCGACGGGAAAAGCCCAGGGTCGCACAACGGTAACGGGAGGGCTGGCCGGCGGGGCCCGTGGCATGGTGAGCTGGTGCAGTTTCTGGGATCGCCAGAGTACCGGTGTCAGTGGCAGCGGCTTCGGTCAATCCCAGAGCACTTCAGCCATGATGGACCCTCAGACCTATACAGGCTGGGGGTATAGTCGGCAGTGGACACTCAAGGCGGGCGCCGATTACCCGCGTCTGGCCTGGGAAGGCCGGGCCGGCCCGCTGCTGGTCGATCCCGCACGCGCCTATGGCGGCGGCAGCGGCACACGCTCCGATCCGTACCTGATCAGCAGCAGCGAGGACCTGGTGACTCTCAGTCGCCACCCGCAGGACTTTGGCAGCCACTTTCGCCTGGTCAGGGACATCGATCTGAAAGAGGTCCAGACGTGTCTATCACCCATCGGCACGCTCATGGTACCCTTTACCGGCCGGTTCGATGGCAACCATCACACGCTGGAGAATC
>CAYFUB010000693.1:0-10323 GCA_964346195.1 uncultured Pirellulales bacterium | reverse complement strand
TTTCCCGAAAGTTTGGGTTCACGCCGGTACGGGCGAATCATCGTTCGCCCCTGCCCATGTCCATTCTGCAAAACGCAAGTCGTTACTCTGCGGACGGTTCCGCCCCGGGTCCATCCTTTCCGGAGGCCGTTCTGAGCTTCTCCACCCGGGCACTGACGTCTCTGTAACCGAAATCCGACTGTGCAATCTTCCGAAAGATCTCGAGAGCTTTTTCTTTCTCATCCTGCTCTTCATACGCACGGGCAAGATTATACCGCAGTTCCTTCGCCAACGCATCATCTTTTATTTCATAGGATTCGATGGCCCGTGTGAAGACGTCGATCGCGTCAGTGTACCAACCCTTCATGAAGAAGCAGTACCCGGTCTGGTTCATGGCCGAGATTTTGCGCCGTGGGTCCTTCTGGGCCTCCTGAAACAAGGGTATAGCCTCATTGTACCGCTTGTTTCGCATCAGGCGCAGCCCGTACTCGTACTTGGCGGCCAGGTCCGTCGGGTAATTCTCCACACACAGCCGGTAGTGTTTCAGCTCAGCATCGTTGAGCCTGGCTGTCAGCTCGGAGACCCTGGCCTTGGCATCGGCGCCCCGGGGCTGGACTCCGAGCTGCTTTTTGGCCTCTCGAATCCAGCGTCGGAGCTGTCTCGTTCGCAGTAGCCCCGCACGCTCCTTGAAACTGAAATCGCTGCGCTTTACATACGCATCCTCGAGCAACTGGATCGCCTCGTTTTCGGCCGCGTCCGTCTCCAGGTCCGCCAGGGCGTTGGCGAGATTGAACACGTTTTTCGGTAACTCCGGCTCCCGGGCATGGGCTTTGCGGGCCTCCTCCACGGCGGAAGCACGGTAGTCCCGGGTCTTGATGACCCTGTCCTGCGCGTACAGTCTGGCCTGCGTCTCGCTGTCCCGGATCGACTGCCGGAAATCGCCCTCGACCGTATACTTGCCTTTGGACATGGTCAGCTCAGCCGAGAGGTTCTTGTAATCATCCGCCAGGTCCTTATCATCCGGCCGCAGGCGACAGGCGCGCTGGCAGGCGGCCACCGCCTTGTCGTACTGGCCCAGCGCGGCGTAGCAATCCTTGAGTAACTGATACGTATGCAGGGAGGGTTTCTCCAAGGCGTTGTTCGTCTGAAAGATGAGATTGGCGATCCAGTGGGCCGTTCGGGTGAACCCCCCATCGACGGCGGCCTTCAACATGGCCTCCGCGTAAGCCAGGTTATCGGGGTCTTTGACGAACAGATACTCGGCGTTGAGCATCTGCTCCAGCGGGGTTTTGCCCCGCATCCGCTTGACCCTCTCCATCATGGAAGGCTTCTTGCCGCCTCGGCCCTGCCGCTGCAATCCCAACTCACACAGGGGCAGGTGGCCTTCCTCAAGCGTATCCGGGGCCCGGCCCAGTCCCTCCAGGTACATGTCAATCGCGTAGTCGTACTGTTTCCGGTCGGCCGCATTCCGGGCCTTTTCGAAGAAAGCCCGGGCCTCGGCCAAGCTCTCCGCGCCGGCCGCTTCCGTCGACGCCGCACCGGCCTCCTGCCCGCCGAGGCTCTGCCCGGTCGCGGCAGGGTCCCCTGCTCTTACCCGCGCCCGTTGGGGCACGACCCTGCTTCCCGCCGCCGTATGCGGCGCGGCCCCGTCGGATGCTTTGCGCCCGGATGAAACCAGCCTGGCCCTGAGCCGCCTCATGTCACTTTGCAGCCTTTTGTCCTCCGGTTTGAGCCGAACGGCGCGCTGGCAGGCCGCAGCCGCCCGGTTGAACTGGCCGACCGCGGCATAGGCATCCTTGAGCAGAATGTACAGGTGCAGCGAAGGCTTCCGGGCGTTGTTGTTGGCCAGGAACACCAAATCCGCGATCCACTTCACGGTCTCGCTGTACCCCCCCGCCACCGCCCCCCGCAGGAGCGCCTCGCCATAGGCGAGCTGCTCCGGGTCTTTCGCCAGCAGGTATTCCGCGTTGAGCATCTTCTCCAGAGGGCCGTCCCCCGTGGAAAGACGCTGCTTCACCTCCTCGGGCGTAGGCTTGGCCCCGCGGCGCTCCTGTCTCTGCAGCGCCACGACACGCAGTTCGATGTGGCCACGCGTGACGTCGTCGGGGGCCAACCGAAGGCCCTCCAGGTAGGCATCGATGGCGCGGTCGAAGTCGCCCGCCTCGGCGGCCTGTCGGCCTCTTGCGAAATGGGCGCCGGCCCGGCCCTGTCCTGGAGCGTGGGGTTCTGACATAGCGTTAAGTCGTTATTCTTTCAAATGATGTATCAATATCCAATGATATTCTTCGGCTCGACTTTGTCAACGAATAAATGCTTGTCGGGAAATCGGAGTTGTGTTATAAGAACACCAGACAGCCCGTAGGCCAGGAGGTCCCCGGGCTGATGTTATGACGTGCGCTGGAGAGATCCGTATGAGGACAGCCCTCGAGCAGTATGACCCGCAAATATACGAACTGATCAGACAGGAAGAGGTGCGCCAGAGCGGCTGCATCCGTCTGATCCCGTCGGAGAACTACATTTCCCGGGCGGTGATGATGGCCACGGCGAGCTGTCTGACGAACAAGTATGCGGAGGGCTACCCCGGCAAACGGTACTACGAGGGCCAGCAGGTCACCGACCTGATCGAGAAGGTCGCCCAGGACCGGGCCCGAAAGGTCTTCAAGGCCGACCACGCCAACGTCCAGCCCTACTCGGGCTCCGTGGCGAACATGGCCGCCTACGCCGCCCTCATCGAGCCGCATGACACCATCATGGGAATGTCGCTGATCCACGGCGGGCATCTCACGCACGGCTGGAAGGTCTCGCTGACCAGCAAGTTCTTCAATTCGGTGCCCTACGAGGTGGACCCCCAGACCGGCCGGCTCGACTATGACAGAATCCGCGACCTTGCCAGGAAACACCGTCCTAAAATCATCATTTCCGGGGCCACCGCCTATCCCCGGGCCATTGAGTTCGATATCTTCGGGGACATCGCCCGGGAGGTCGGAGCCTATCACGTCAGTGACATCGCGCATATCGCCGGCCTCGTCGTCGCCGGCATCCATAAGAGCCCCGTGCCCTACGCGGATATCGTCTCGACAACGACCCATAAAACGCTGCGGGGTCCGCGCGGCGGCATGCTGCTGTGTCGCGCGGCGCACGCCGAGAAGGTGGACCGGGCGGTCTTCCCCGGCCTGCAGGGCGGCCCGCATATGCACACGCTCACGGCGGTCGCCGTCGCGTTGGCCGAGGCCGACACGCCGGAGTTTGTCGCCTACGCCAACCAGGTCGTCAGGAACGCCAGAGCACTGGCCGAGAAACTCCGCGAATACGGTTTCAACCTCGTTTCCGGCGGGACCGATAATCATCTGATGTTGATCGACCTCAGGAACAGGGGGATTCCAGGCAAGAAGCTGGCCAAGGCGCTCGACCGGGCGCGCATCGTGACCAACTACAACACGGTCCCGGGCGACCCGGCCCCGCCGTTCAACCCGAGCGGCCTGCGTCTGGGCACGCCGGCGATTACCACCCGCGGCATGAAGGAGCCGGAAGCCCGGCAGATCGCCGCTTTCATCCGCCAGGTCGCCGAGAACATCGACAAGGAGTCCGTGATCGAGGAAGTCGGCAAGGAAGTGCTCTTATTGTGCTCGCAGTTCCCGGTTCCCGAGCATTTCATCATCCCGCCCAAGAACAACCATCGGGAATGACCCGCGCGCGCCGACCCATGGCAGCCGTATGACACCAGAAACCCTGACCACAGCCGTTCTTGGTTTGGAAGATTCCGGCCGGCGCATGTTGGAGGCAGCCGTCTCGACCGGGCTCTTCCAGATCAAAGCCGTGGCCGACGTGGATCCGCACAAAGCACAAAAGGCTGCAACACAGTACGGATGTGATTCCTATACCGATTACCGCCAGCTCATCGTGCAACACCAGCTCGACTGCCTCCTCGTGGCCGCGGATATTCACATCTGCGACGAGCAGCTCAAGGCCGCTATCAGAAAGAAGTTCAACATCCTCAAACTGGCCCCGCCGGCACGGAACTTCGAGGAATGTCTCGAGTACGTGCGAATGGCGGAGGGCGAGAAGGTGCAGTTTGCCGTCGGCAATCCGGGCCGGTGCAGATCCTCCTACACGACCGCACACGAGCTGATTGCACGGGGTCATGTCGAACACGTGTTTCTGGTCACCGCGCAGTGCGGCATCGGCGCCTCGGATCCGCGCCCCTGGCGAAACGATCCCAAGCTGGCGGGTGGAGGGGTGCTGCTGCACGAGTGCTACCCGATCATCGATCAGATCCTCCGGAGCTTTTCCGTTCCGGAACAGGTGTACGCCCTCGCGACCAACCAGGCGCCCGACAAGCAGCAGCGGCTTTATCTGACCGAGGACACCGTCGTGGTTTGCATGAAGTTCGGCGACGGACTCACGGCCAATCTGGTCGCCACGCGACGCCATCCGATCGGACCCAACCGGCTCTCCCTCGAAATTCACGGGAAACAGGCCCGATTGACGGTTACAGATAACCAAGTCACGCTCGATACGCCGGACGGCCAAAACAACCGACAATGGCAATACGATGAAGGAGAGAAGGACGCCATGGAGCGATTCCTTTCGAGCTTTGCTCTCAGCCTGTTGGCGCCGGGCGAGCACACGCTCATAAGCAGTGCCGCGGAGAATCTCAGGAATATGGCGGTGTTGGAGGCGGCGTATCTCTCCGCCCGCACGGGTTTTCCCGAGGAACCCCCACGCATTCTGCAATTGGCGGGCGGGCCGCTACCGAGCGCATGACTGAATTTCGTGGCAGGCCATGCACATGGAGGGCAATACCTGGAACAGACTCCGTCGTGCCGAGTGCAGCGAAGAACCCGCGCCTCGTATCGAACGTTTCGTTCGATGCGCCGCGGCCTTGTCGTTCTGCGGCCGGACGCTTCGTTTCGCTCAGCATGACAAGGAACGACTGGCCCACCACAGAATTGGGCCACACACGGCTCGAACAGGGACAAGCAGTTGACACCATACCCGTTCCAGGGTATCCTGACCTCGAAGGATGTTCGCGTACATGACTCAGGTTCTGAATCCTGACGAGCAATGCGATAAGGAAAACCGAACGTTCAATGCCGGGAGGTTCGAGCTATGAAGAACGCGATCTATGGTGTGGTCATCGCGGCCTGCATCGTCGTGGCCGTGGTGGTGTTCGTCAAGACACGCTCCAACGGCGGCGCAGGCCTCGACAGCCTTTCGGATGCCGATCAGGTCTGGGTCAAGTGCATGAAGTGCGGTCAGAGCTACCAGATGGGCATGAAGCAGTACTACCAGGAGGTGGAAGAGAAGGCCAGGGCCAATCTGTCGGGCATGCCCATCACTCCCCCCCTGACCTGCCAGAAGTGTGGCCAGAACGCGGTCCGAAAGGCGTTCAAATGCGCGCATTGCGGCGAAGTCTCCTTCGAGGGCAGCGTTCCCAGCGATTTCGGGGACCGATGCCCCAAGTGCAAGCACAGCGAGACCGAAGACATCAGAAAAGCACGCCTGGGCCAGCAGTAGACCAGACCCTTCGCGCGACGAACAGTCACCGGTCTTCACCGCAAGACCGGTGACTGCACGGATTGGGTCAGTCCGTGCGCGGCATGTCGTCCCTTCGGCTGCGCATAAGGCAGGCTCGGCACAGCAAAGGATGTGGGCCGCGCAAGGGAAGAACCTCCTATTCGCAAGCCAGATCATTTGCCTTCGGCTCAGGATGACAGGGTCTCGTCGGGCAAGAATCTCTGATAATACCCACTACTTCCCGCCGGGCGCTTCCGGCGTTCGTGTCTTGAACACTCTCTTGCGCTCCTTCAGCGACACAAGGATGCGCGCCGCATACTCCTCTTCGCCCTTCTTTAGCGGGCCCGCGTCGGCATAGCGCCGCGCGATTCTCTCCTTGAGGTAGGCGATGCGGCTCTCCGGGTTCGGGTGGGTCGAGAAAAACTCGATGGGCCGAACCGTCTGCAGCTCCTGGAGAATTTCCATGGTTTCGACCATGCCGTTGGGATCGTAACCCGCCTGAATCATGTAGGACAGGCCGGTGAAATCGGCGTCCTTTTCATCCTCCCGGCTGTATTGCAGACTCAGCACGCTGGTAATGAAGGCCGTCGCTCTGGTTACGTCGGACGGCGCATCACTGGCGGCGGCAGCCGCCAGCAAGGCCGTCATGCCGATCTGGCGGCTGATGGCCGCCATCGTATCACGGGCCACAACGTGCCCCACCTCATGGCCCAGCACGGCGGCCAGTTGCGCCTCCGACCTGAGCTCATTCAGAAGCCCCCTGGTAATGTAGATGTACCCGCCGGGCACGGCGAGGGCATTGGCCCCCTCGTAATCCACGGCCGCGAAATGGTAGGCCAGGTCTGGCCTGTGGCAGACCCGCGCGATCTTCTGGCCGATCTGATTGAGGTAGCTTTGCAGGCTCTCATCCGGAATCCGGCCGCCCAGCTCGCTCTCGACCATCGGTGCGTACTTGCGACCGAGCTTGACATCCTCGTCGGGCGAGAAGAACATCAACTCCTCATCGCCCGTAATAGGATTGATTGCGCAACTCGACAGAAGAGCGAGATATAGACCCAGGGCAGCGACGCTCAGAATCGTTCTTCTTGTCACAATAAGTACCTCAATTCCCGAGATTCTGCTTGAAGAGCTCAAAGAGCCTATTATAGTGAAAAATTTGTTTCTTGGTAGTGAAAAGGATGGCTCAATCTGACGTTTGCGATGGCTGCAGCAACGCTCACACCTGCAAGGAGGCGTACAGCCGGCAGGGCGCCGTTGAAGGCCCGTCGGTGATCCCCAAAGCGGTCATTGCCTTCCTGCTGCCGATGGTGGTGTTCATGGTTGCCCTTGGCGTATTTGGCGGGTTCTTGGAGGCCATTGTGACCGGGCCGCACCAGACGCCGCTGGCGCTGGTTCTGGCCCTGTTCACCACGGCAGCCCTGATGCTGGTTACGCGCATTCTTGTTCGGTTTCGTCGAAGGAAGTGATACGGGTTATGACCACGGCAATCAAAGACAGGGGTCCCCAAACGCGAAACAGTGCGTTTGGAGGGCCCGGCCGCTCTTTCGCCGGAGGAGTACATCCGCCGGAGGGCAAATATCTTACCGAGGAACGGGCCATCGAGCCCGGACCCGCGGTGAAAGCGCTTTCGATACTTCTGAGTCAGCACATCGGGGCGCCGTCGCAACCGGCGGTCAAGAAAGGCGATGCGGTTCAGGCCGGACAGAAGGTCGGGGCCTGCCACGCGTTCGTCTGCGCGCCCGTCCATGCCTCCGTTGCGGGTCAGGTGAAGGATATCGCGTTGCAGCCGCACGCAGTCCTGGGGCGCGGCATGGCCGTCATCATCGAGGGCGAATCGCCGGCTCCACCCAGCGTGCCCACCTTCACCAGACCAGCGAATTTCGATCCGGCCGTCTACACCTCCGCGCAAATCTGTGAGGCCGTCCGCGAGGCCGGCATTGTCGGAATGGGCGGCGCGGGCTTTCCGACCAGCGTCAAGATCCAGCCGGATGCGAAAGTCCCGAAGGAGACTCTCATCGTCAACGGCTGCGAATGCGAGCCGTATATCACGTGCGATTATCGCGTCATGCTCGAATGGACCGACCAGGTCATCACGGGGACCCAGCTCGTCCAGAGGGCCTGCGGGGCGTCGAAAGTCTTCATCGCCATTGAGGACAACAAGCCGAAAGCCATCGAGCAAATGAAGGCGTCGCTGGAACGATTGGGTCTGGCCGCCGGCATTGAGGTGGTCCCCGTCAAGACGAAGTACCCGCAGGGCGGCGAGCGGCAACTCATCCGGGCCGTGCTGCGCAAGACCGTGCCGACCGGCGGAATCCCCCCTGCCATCGGGGTGGTTGTGACCAATGTCGCGACGGCGGCGGTAGTCGCGGACGCCGTCGTCAGCAACCGGCCTCTCACGCATCGCGTCGTGACCGTCACCGGCGCGGGAATCGCCCGCCCGGGTAACTACTATGTCGCTATCGGGACCTCCGTGCAGGCATTGATCGACCACTGCGGCGGGCTTAGGGAGGGCGTCGTGAAGGTGGTGATGGGCGGCCCCATGATGGGGCTGGCCCTCGCCGACCTGAGCACGCCGATTACGAAGACCAGCGGCGCCGTGATGGCCCTGACGAAGGAGCAGACCACCGAGGGCAGACCCGAAGGGCGACAGACGCCGTGCATCCGTTGCGGCCGCTGCCTGCAGGTTTGTCCCGAGAACCTGAACCCCACGAGGATTGCCCACGCCGTGAAGAACAACTTCATGGACGTGGCGGAGAGCTATTACATAAGCGCCTGCATCGAATGCGGGTGCTGCAGCTACGTCTGCCCGGCCAACATCGACGTGGCCGGCTACATCAGGACCGGCAAAATCCTGCTGGCCAGACAAAAGAAGAAGATGCCGGGTTGATCGACATTCGCCCGCAGCGCAAGGAGTGCTCCGAGGACCCAATCGATGCCACCAGATCTCAGCGTATCGTTCGCGCCGCACATTCGCAAGCCGCTGTCGACCCAGCGGGTCATGCTCGATGTGCTCATCGGCCTCGTGCCTCTCGTGATCGCGGCCGCCGCGTACTTCAGGCTTCGCGGCCTGGTGCTCATCGGCGTCTGCGTGGCCTGGTGCCTGGCCGCCGAGTGGGTCGCCAATCTCGTCCGCAAAAAGCCGAACTCGCTGTGGGACCTCAGCGCCGCAGTCACCGGCGTGATCCTGGCGCTGTCGCTGCCGCCCGCTCTGCCCTTCTGGACGACCGCCATCGGCGCCGCCACCGCCATCATCGTCGGCAAGATGGCTTTCGGGGGGCTGGGCGCCAACGTCTTCAACCCCGCCATGGTCGGGCGGGCCTTTCTTACGGCCTCTTTCGGCATGCTGATGACTACCTGGACCGTCCCCGCAACCATCGATCCCAACCTGCCCCGTGTCGGCCCCACGAACGCCCTCGACATACGGACCCAGGCGACTCCGCTGGCCTGGAGCAAGACGGCCATCAAGGACCGGACGGGCGCCTGGATCTACAGCGAGCGTCACCCGCTCTGGCGGTCGGGGCTGCTCGGCGAGGAGGCCGGCTCGCTCGGTGAGACCAGCGCTCTGGCCATTCTCCTCGGCGGAGCCTATCTGCTCTTCCGAAGAACGATCGATATCCACATTCCGCTGGCGGTGCTCGTGTCGGCCTTTGTCTTCGCGGGCATCGCCTACCTGGTGAATTCGGAAGCCTATGTCCAGCCGTTCTACCATCTTACCGGCGGCGCGCTGCTCTTCGGCACGTTCTTCATTGCGACCGACCCGGTCACGGCCCCGCTGACGCGCCGGGGGATGTGGCTCTTCGGCCTGGGCGTCGGAACGGTTACGATGCTCATCCGAATCGTCGGCGAATACCCCGAAGGATTCATGTTCGCCGTGCTATTGATGAACGGCGTCACGCCTCTGATTGACAGGCTCTTCCGGCGCGTGCCGGTGGGAGGGAAGCCCCGTGTTGCCTAGCTTGAAACGCTTCGTCCAGGAAAGCTGGCTGCTGATCGCCGGCTCGTTCGTCTGCGGGCTGCTGCTGGCCGCCACGAATGCCGCGCTGGCGACGAGGATCGAGTTGAACAAAATAATGAAGCTGACCAAACTCGCGGAGATTCTGCTGCCGCAGGCCAGAACGTTCGCCCCGGTGCAGGAACCACTCGAAGTCAAGGCGCTGGACGGCAGGATGGACCCCGCTACCGTCTTCAAGGCCCTGGCGGATGACCGGGTCGTCGGCTGGGTCTTCAAGGTAGTCGGCTCGGGGTTCGCCGACAAGATCGAATTGGTCGTGGCGGCCGATGCCTCGTTCCAGAAGCTCGCCGGTTTCGACGTGCTGGCCAGCAACGAGACGCCCGGCTTCGGCAGCCGGATCAACGAGCCGTTCTTCCGCAACCAGTTCGTGGGAGCCCCGGTCGCCCCCTTTACCCTCGTCACGACGGGCAACCGCGAGCAGATCGATTCGACCATCGTCGCCATCAGCGGCGCGACGGTCAGCAGCACCGCGGTCGTGGAGGCCATGAATCACTACCTTCCGCAAATCAAGGAGCAGTTGCAGCAGAAAGGGCTGAGCGACGATGGCAACCAACCCTGACGGACAAACGGGAGCCTATGCAGAGGCGGTGACCGCCGGCCTGTGGCGGGAGAACCCGGTCTTTCGCATGATCCTGGGCATGTGCCCGACCCTGGCGGTGACCGCCGCCCTGAAGCCCGCCCTGACCATGGGGCTGTGCGTCATCTTCGTGCTGGTCTGCAGCAACGTCATGGTCAGCCTGATGCGCGGGGCGCTGCGGCCCCACGTGCGCATCCTCATGTTCACCCTGACCATCGCCACGTTCGTCACGATTGCC
>CAYFUB010000692.1:0-2937 GCA_964346195.1 uncultured Pirellulales bacterium | reverse complement strand
GGAAAGCCGGATGCGGAAAACCCGCACGTCCGGTTTGAAGAGGGGGAGGGACGCCTTCGTCCCTCCCTACTCTACCGCGCAACATAATTCTTTTTGTTCCGAGGACTTGCGCCATCGTCGTGGAAAATGTTTGCTGAAAAAACAAGATGTTGCGCCTTTGCAGTGCAGGGGTGACAGAACAGTGGCCAAACTCTTCATTTTGGCCATTCAATCCACAATAGGGGCCGTGCACGGGCCTTCGGCCTCCGGTCGAGATGACCGGCGGGCGAGAATGGACCGGCATCCGCTACCGTATCCTGGTCGTACCGGTCCTAGTTGCGGGGGCTTGCCGTTGAAAAAATCCTTCGGCGGGGTAAGATACCGGTATGCGTATCCAGCTCGGCAAGATGTTTCAGAGGGTTTTGCGGTTCCTGCACCTGACGCCGCTTTCGCTGGCGGCGAAATGCCGCTTCATGTTCGGGGCCGCCGTGCTGTTCAGCCTGGCCATCGCTCTGCTGATCCCCTATGTGTGGATGAACCAACTCACCAGGAAGGTGCTGTTGGACACCAGCAGGGCCCGGGCCGAGGCCGTGCTGTTGCGCGCGCACTTCCAATTGGGCTCCTCGGGCGAGATCACGCAGCCGCAACTGAACCATCGGGGAGCGGCCCGGGACCCGAACGACCGGGGCGTTCTGTGGATTCGTTTCCGTAAGGAGCAGGACAAGGACAGTCTGGCGGCGCTAAGCGACGTGCAAAGGATGCTGCTGGAGGAGGTGCAGGCCGACGGGGTGCGGGACGAGGCCACCGAGTTGAGCGAGACCGACGGTGTGCTGCATTATGTCCGGCTGTTCCGCGCGACAGAAAGCTGCGTGGGCTGTCATAACCCCCAGGACGTCGGGGGGGCCTTCTCTCTCAATGAGGTGGTCGGGGCGGCCGTCGTTCGGACGCACGGCGTGGGCGGGGAGCTGCGCAAGATGAAGTTCATGAATCGCATCTGGACGTTCATGGCGGGCGTCATCGGCGGGACCGGGGCCATCGTGGCGTTCTACTGGATCATGCAGCGGGTGATTCTGCGGCCCATCCGCCAGTTGCGCGCCCTGGCCAACAATGTGGCCGAGGGGAACCTTGACGTCCGCAGCTCCATCAGCACCGGGGATGAATACGAGAAGCTGGCCCAGGCCTTCAACCACATGCTCGACCATCTCGCAGCGGCCCAGGAGAACCTGCGCGAGGCCAACCGCCGGCTCGATGCCAAGATCGCCGAGCTTTCCGACCGCAATATCGAATTGTTCCGGGCCAACAAGCTCAAGAGCGAGTTCCTCGCGAATATGTCCCACGAGTTCCGCACGCCTTTGAACGCGATCCTCGGCTTCGCACAGGTCCTGCGCGAGAAGCCCAGCCTGCTCAAGCGCGAGAAGGGGCAACGGTACGCGGAGAACATCATCACCAGCGGCAACCGGCTGCTGACCATGATCAACGACCTGCTGGACCTGGCCCGGACGCAGGCCGGCAAGATGGAGCTGCATATCGAGCAGGCATCGGTTCTGCAAATCTGCGAGTCTCTGGTCTCCTCGTTTACGCTGCTGGCCCGCAAGAAGCGGATCAGAATCCACATGGAAGTCGGTCCGGAGGTGCCTCTGATCGTGACCGATGCGGGGAAGGTGCAGCAGGTCCTGTACAACTTCCTGAGCAACGCGATGAAATTCACGCCGGCCCGGGGGCGGATCGAGATTCGCGCCTCGATGCTGGACGACCGGATGTTGCGGCTCGCCGTCAGCGATACCGGCTGTGGCATCGCGGCTGCGGACCGGGAGAAGATCTTCGACAAGTTCCGGCAGGGAGGCGGCTCCCTGACCCGCGAGGAGCCGGGCAGCGGTCTGGGCCTGGCCATCAGCAAGGAACTGGCGGACATGCTGGGGGGCGTTATCGACCTGGAAAGCCAGGTGGGCATCGGCTCAACGTTCTGGCTGGACATGCCCGTGACACTGGGTGCGGAGGCAACGCCGCTGGCAAGCAGCCACAGTGTCGCGAAGAGTTGACCGCAGTGACTTGTTAGTCCTCGTGAATTCAAAACGTGCGTTTCCGGACTCCGGGTGGCATGGTCAAGCGAAGCTTGGCGATATGGTCTTGTGGCCACGCGGGAATTCGGATGGAATACCTGAGGATCGATACCCAGGAATGGAGTCTTGGAAGGTGTGTAAGAAGCCCGTCAATCGACCTTCCGTAAATGGATGGGTGGCAACGGGGCACCCCAAACGCACAATTCCGCGTTTGGGGATCCCAATGTCAAGGCCGCAGGCCTTGGCGATGGTGGCACCGCATCCCAGGAAGACCATCGTCAAGCTTCGCATGGGGCCCCCAACGCAATACACCGCGTTGGGGACCCCTTGACGCTGCCACCCGGAGAAGATACGGCTTTTCACACACCCTCTTGGACGTAGCAAGGAGAGCTTCATGCCGTTGGAACCACACAGGATCTCGCGCCCGCGAAGCGGGCATTCCGGCGTCTTCCCGTTTATCACGTACTTCGTGGCGTCTCTTGCATGCGGCCTTTGTGTCGCGGCGCCCCAGCAGACGCACCCGTTCTCCGTCCATGACATGCTGGCGATGGACCGGATTTCGGACCCGCAGATCGCGCCGGACGGCGCATGCGTAGCTTTCGTGGTCCGACGGACCGACCTGGAAGCGAACCGGGGGCGGACGGACATCTGGCTCGTCGCCACGGACGGCACGCAACTGCGCCGGCTCACCTCGGCCCTGGCGTCGGATTCGAATCCGCGGTGGAGTCCGGACGGCCGGACGATCTGGTTCCTGTCGGACCGGTCCGGCACCTCCCAGATCTGGCGCATCCCGGTGGACGGCGGCGAAGCGGAACAGGTGACGAAAGAGCCTCTCGACGTGGGTAACTTGGTGGTTTCCCCCGACGGCCGGCACATTGCGTACACGATGGCGGTCTTT
>CAYFUB010000691.1:0-5751 GCA_964346195.1 uncultured Pirellulales bacterium | reverse complement strand
GTGAAGGGGTTCCCCAAACGCGAATGATTGCGTTTGGGGGCCCCAACGATCTGGGTTACGAACGGGAGAAACGTCTCATCCGGAGGCCGGATTCCTTCGAAGCTCAGGACAGGCTCTTCGGCCTTGCCTCAGGATGACTGATACCGATTACGCTTTAGAATTTCGTATCTCCGGGTGGCAGCGTCAAGCGCAGCTTGGCGATGGTTTTCCTTGAAGCAAGGGAGCCATCCCCAAGGTCTTCGACCTTGAGGCTGCCACCCGCTGCTCACGCCACCCTCCGAAAAACTCATTCGTAATCGGTATGAGTCTGTGCCGCGCAGGAATTTTCCATAATCCGTATCATCCCCGCGCAGGCAGGAATCCAGACACCGTACGCATGGGATTGCGCCGCAGGCATAGGCACATTCGTATTTCTTGGGCCGGCTGGACCCCTGCCTTCGTGGAGCGGCCTTCGGCCGTAACCAAAAATGCTTGCTAAGAAAACAAGATGTTGCGCCTTTGCGGTGCAGGGGTGACAAACTGAGGCTCCCTGGATCAACGGCAAAACTATGCGGGGCTTGCATTTGTGTGGTGCATCCATTACCTTTCGGGGTTGAAACGTCGATCCGAACAAATCAGATGGATATGGAGGTATCGACCGTGAGATCTCAAGCCGCCATAGCGATTTGCGTGCGAATATGTCTCTTGATGATTCTGCCTGGTCTACTGGACGGCGCCAGCAGCCGGGCGGATACGATCAAGCTGGAGAGCGACATTCTTCAAGTCGAGGTCGATGGAGAGACGGCCCGCTGGACGCTGCTGGACAAGCGTTCCGGCGTGCGCTGGCCGTCGGAGGGGACGGCCGAGCCCGGCGACGCGCCCTGGCTGCACACCGGCTATGCCCGGCCGTCGAAGGGTCGTACGGAGTCCGTCCGACTGGTGGGCAAGAATGGCGGAGTGGTCATCTTCGAGCTTGTCGACGAGGGGCGGACGCTCGCGCTGAACTATGAGAAACCGGACAAAGACACCGTCCGGGTCTTCAGAGACGCCCTGGCTATCACCGACGCGGATAGTGGTTACATGATCGTCCCGTGCCGCGAGGGGCTGCTGATCCCGGCCCGGAGCGGGACGGCCTTCAAGCGGGTGTTCGGGACCTCCGAATACGAAGGCTCCCACATGAACATGCTGGGCGTCGTGAAGAACGAGTCGGCCCTGATCGTCACTTGGGACGACGCATACGTCTTTCCGGAGCTCGAAAGGGCGGTCAAGCCGCAACGAAGACTGACGGCGACGTTCGAGCTGCGCGGCAGCGCGAAGTCGCTACGGCTGATGCCGCTGGGCACAGGCGACTGGAACACGGTGGCGCGCGAATACCGCCGGTTCGCCGAAGGGCGGGGACTTGCGGTGACACTGCGTGAGAAGATGCGCCGGGACCCGCACGTCGAGCTGATGCTTGGCGCCTCGAACGCCAAGCTGTGGACCTGCCTGGCGCGGCGGATGAACGAAGCGAGCACGGCCGAGGAGTCGGTGAAAGTCCGCTGGACCTTCGAGGAAGCAGCGCGAATCGCGGAGCATCTGCGCCGGGACGTGAAGATCGAACGGTGCTTTTTCATGCTGGGCGGCTGGACGGAAGGGGGCTACGACGTCCGCCACCCGGACAACCTGCCGGCCAACCCGGAGTGCGGCGGCAACGAGGCCCTGGCGGACGCCATCCGGCGCATCCAGAACCTGAGCTACGTCGGCTGTCTGCACGACAACGTGCAGGACATGTATCGCGACGCGAAGAGCTGGGACCCGAATTTCATCGAGAAGCACCCGGACGGGTCATTGATCACGGGCGGCCGGTGGAACGGCGGACGGGCCTACATGGTCTGTGCGCCGAAGCAATTGGAGTTGGCGCAGCGGCCGCAGAACCTGCCCGCTATTCATGATCTGTTCTTGCCCTGGAGCTACTTCATCGATACGACCTACGCGGTCGGGCCGCGCGAGTGTTTCGATCCTCAGCATCGCATCGGCCGCAACGACGACATCGCCTGGAAGATTCGCCTCAGCGACTATGCCCGCGACCTCTTTGGCATCTTCGGCAGCGAATGCGGCCGCGAATGGGCCCTGCCGCACAGCGACTTCTTCGAGGGTCTCGTCGGCGTCAGCGGCCGCTATTATCACCAGCTCAAGCCCCAAGAGCTGGACGCCCGTGTAATCCCGTTCTTCGAGATGGTCTATCACGACTGCCAGATCTGCTACGGCAAGTACGGCTACCGGGCCGAGGAGGCCGCGGAATACGTGGCGCACCACGTTCTCTGTGCCCGGCCGCTACACTACCATTCCTTCCCGGACCACCTCTACTGGCAGTCCGGCCCGGGTGAGAGTCGGCGGCGGGAGGGCAAGGCATGTTACGTGCGCAGCGACGGCGGCTGGGCCGAAGGGATGCACCCGGTTGACGTATTTGTCAAGAACACGCACGAGGTGTTAGGTCCGCTGCACTATATCACGGCCCACGACCGCCTCACCAGGTTCGAGTATCTTACCGACAACCAGGCCGTCCGCCGGGCCATCTACGGCGAGGACGAACAGGCGACAAGAGTCACCGTCAACTTCGCCGAGACCGCCGCCGAGATCGATTCCGAGTTTGGCGACCGCATGACCCTGCCTCCCTGGGGCTTCGTTGTGGAAAGCCCGCGTTTCACGGCGTTCCACGCCCGCTATTGGAACGGCCAGGACTACGGCAGCGGCGCCCTGTTCACCCTGCGCCCCACGGACGACAAGCCCCTGAAGGAGTCGGCCGGCATCCGCGTCTTCCACGCCTTCGGCCCCGCCACCCTCATTTGGCAGGGGAAGACCTACGAGGTCAAGCGGGAGGAAGTGATCAAACCCGACATCTAAGCGTGCCGGCGGAGGGCCGGCGGGCGGCGTGAACTGGCCTGCCGCAGGATTACTTCTCAATGAGAGATTGGCGTAGCCGTGACAGGGAGAACGATGCCTGCAAGAATTCGACAGAGAATCGGCGAAAGACTACTCAAACGGAAGTCAGGGGAGACTGGAACGCCGGTCGCGCCGCTCGTGCTTGGCCGACCGGCCTTGCTTTTTCTCATTACTGTTGCGGCCTCATTGTGCGGTGTTGCACTGCTGCTCTGGGCACAGGGTGATATAGACCGACTGATTCTGGTTGGGCATAATTCATTGCGGACCGATACGAGTATGGCCGCGATTTTCAAGCTCATTTCCGGGTACGGCATGTCGCTCATCGTTTCTGTCGTTCTCGCCCACCTTGTGCTCGTCATGGGATTCAAGGAGGTCGAGGGTACCCACAGGGTTTACCTGTTGATCATCCTCTCATACGGCATAGGGGGGATAATGGGCGACGTGCTGAAAGAGGTATTCGATCGTCCCCGCCCTTTCGTCGAATACGCCGATCAGATCACAGCGCTCTCACGTCCGCCAACGCCGTCCTTGCCCTCTGGTCATGCCACCAAGAGCATGGCCCTGGCGTTACCGTTCGTGATACTCGTATCCAATGAACAGTGGTGGAGCAGGCTCATGAGGGGCGTCGTGTTACTGGTCGCCCTGGCGGTGGGCTACGCGCGTATCGTGCTGGGCGTCCACTACCTGAGCGATGTCCTGGCGGGAATCGGTGTGGCGCTCGCCTGTCTGCCGCTCGCCGTGTGGGCCGCCAACAGAATATGCCGTAGAGTCACTCCGGATAAATTGGAGGCACTAGTCAAGGTGTGGGGAGCCATCTTGTTCTTCCTGATGCTGTACCTGCTCACCTTGTCGTAGGGGCCGACCCAGAGACCGGAATGCCGGAGACGGGGCCCAGAGAAGGCCGCAAAGGCACAAATGAATGACTGAAAATCGAACTTGAATAAACATGGAAAGTACAACGTTGGCACGGCGTAGGAACAGCCTCTTCGCTCGCACAGAGCGGCTGATGGGATTCGAACCCACAACGTCCACCTTGGGAAGGTGGCACTCTACCATTGAGTTACAGCCGCTTATGGCCTTTATCACGAGAATTCTATGCCGGTCCCAGACGGCTGTCAACGGGAAAAGCAGCCCTGCTGCACGAAATCCCGCGGTTGCGCGCCCGAGCCATCGAAGCCGGCCGCACCCCTGGGGCATTGGGCTTGGAAGTCCCCGTTTCAGTAGGTACAATGGTGTTGTGGGAACACAGGCGGACACGGCTCCCACGTGAATGGTATTCGTTGAGGAGGAGAATCGGGCATGGGATGGCGTATTGCAGCCGTTCTGGCGCTGGTCGGCGTGATTTGTGTGGGCAGCGGGGCGAGGGAGCGGCCGGGAGGCGGCGGGGGGACCGAGGTCCCATTCCATCGCGGGGTCAATCTGACGGGCTGGCTGCAAGTCGGCAGCGCCCGGCAGATTCAGTTCACCAAGTTCACGAAGCAGGACCTCATCAACATCAGGAGCCTGGGCTGCGATGTCATCCGACTGCCCATCAACCTGCACTTCATGACGGACGGGGAGCCGGACTACACGGTCGATCCGTTGTTCTTCTACTTCCTGGACCAGATCGTCGATTGGTGCGAGGAATTGGAGCTTCATCTGATTCTCGACAACCACACGTTCGACGTGGATGCCAGCACGGCCACGGACGTCGACGAGGTCCTGGTGCCCGTGTGGTCGCAGATGGCAGAGCACTACAAGGACCGCTCGGCGTACCTCTATTACGAGATTCTCAATGAGCCGCATGGTATCGCCGATGCCCGCTGGGGCCAGATTCAGCAGGAGGTCATCGACGCCATCCGGGCCATCGATCAGACGCATACGATCGTCGTCACCGGGGCGGGGTGGGGCAGCTACAACAATCTCCAGTATCTGCCCGTCTATACGGATGACAACCTTATCTACTCGTTCCACTTCTATGACCCCTTCCTGTTCACTCATCAGGGCGCCGGTTGGACCAACCCGTCCATGGTGCCATTGGCGGGCGTGCCGTTCCCGTTTGGGGCCGACCGCATGCCGCTGTGCCCGCCGGAGCTGAAGGGGACCTGGGTGGAAGGGTCTCTGAACGCGTATAAGAGCGACGGCACGGTCTATCGCGTGAAGGAACTCATCGCCCGGGCGCTCAATTTCCGAGACAAGCGGAATGTCCCGGTGTTCTGCGGCGAGTTCGGCGTGTATATGCGCAACAGCAAGGACGAGCATCGCGTCTACTGGTACGAGGTCGTCCGCACGTACCTTGAGGAGCAGGGAGTCCCCTGGACGAGCTGGGATTACCAGGGCGGGTTCGGTCTGTTCGAAGCGGGGACGAATGAGCTGTTCGAGCACGATTTGAACGTTCCGCTGGTCGAGGCCCTCGGGCTGACCCCGCCGGAGCAGACGCCCTTTGTCACGATTCCGGACGGCACGGGCTTCGACATCTACACGGACTACACCGGAGCGGGCGTGTCGAATGCCTCGTGGATCAGTCAGGGTTCGGTGGACTACTACTGGGTCAATGGGCCGGCCGAAGGCGGGTTTTGCATCCACTGCACGGGCATCGGACGCTACAACGCCGTAACGTTCGATTTTCGGCCGGACAAGGACCTCACGTTCCTCTTGCAGAGCGGCTGCGCCCTCGAATTCTGGGTCTGCGGGGATACGCCGGGCGCCCGCTTCGACGTTCGGTTCCTCGATACGAAAACCAGCGATCCCTGGGACCATCCCTGGCGCATGCGTACAACCATCGATCAAACGAAAGCCGCGTGGGACGGCCAGTGGCATCGCGTGCAGATTCCGCTGAGGAGCTTTACCGAACACGGCTCGTGGGACGAC
>CAYFUB010000690.1:0-3134 GCA_964346195.1 uncultured Pirellulales bacterium | reverse complement strand
CTGAAGCTCGGCCATCCGATCAGTATCGAAGCCTGCTGCACGCTGGTGAATAATGAGACGTACCCGGTAGCCTCGCGGGTCACGTACGAATTCCCCGCCCGGGGCGACCTGGCGCCGGTGAAAGTGCACTGGTATGACGGCGGGATGAAGCCGCCCCGGCCACAGGAGCTGGAAGACGGCCGCCGGTGGGATACGAACGGCGCCCTCTACATCGGCGACAAGGGCAAGATGCTGGGCGGCCGCCTGATCCCCGAAGCGCGGCAGAGGGAATACGGCAAGCCGCCGCGGACGCTGGAGCGCTCGCCCGGTCACCATCAGGAGTGGATCAACGCCTGCAAGGGCGGCAAGCCCGCCGGCTCGAACTTCCCCGACCACGCCGGCCTGCTGGCCCAGGTGGTCCTGTTGGGTAATGTCGCTCTGCGTCCGGCAATCAAGGAAAAGACCCTCAGCACGAGGTTGCTCTGGGACGGCGAGGCGTTCAAGTTCACGAATATGCCCGAGGCGAATCAGTACCTGCACAAAGAGTATCGCCAGGGCTGGAGTCTGTAATTGATGAAGGGTGATCGATAATTGATGATTGGCGCGTGCCATGTTCATGCAAGTGTGGATATGCTTGCTTGTCCGTGTTCGTCCGTGTTTGTCCACCATCTTCACGCGAGCGCGGGCATGCTTGGCCTGATGAGAGCGAAACATGCTTACGCGAGCGCAAACATGGCACCCGGCTTTTGTAGAGAGTCAGAAGGTACCTGATGATGAACCAACAGAACAAGCGAGTATCCCGGCGGGAGCTGTTGCGTGGCACGGCGGGGGCGGTGGCGGCTTTTACGGTCGTTCCTCGTCATGTGCTCGGCGGGGCGGGCCGTCAGCCGCCCGGCGAGAAGCTCAGTATCGCCGCCATCGGCTCCGGCGGCATGGGGGCAGCGAATGTCAATGCGTGCAGTACGGAGAATTTCGTCGCCCTGTGCGACGTGGACGACCGGCACGCGGCCGGGACGTTCAACAAGTTCCCCGCGGCGAAGAAGTATCGCGACTTTCGCGTCATGCTCGACAAGGAGGACAAGAACATCGACGCGGTGATCGTCGCGACGCCGGACCACACGCACGCCGTGGCGGCCATGGCCTGCATCAAACGTGGCAAACACGTCTATTGCCAAAAGCCCCTGGCGCACTCGATTTACGAGGTCCGCAAGCTGACCGAGGCGGCCCGCGCGGCCAGGGTCCAGACGCAGATGGGCAATCAGGGGCATTCCTCCGACGAGATTCGGCTGCTGTGCGAGTGGATTGCGGACGGCGCCATCGGTCCGGTGCGCGAGGTCTATGCCTGGAGCGACCGGCCGGTGGGCGGCGACCCGTGGTCGGATTCCCCGATCATGGCCCGGCCCAAAGAGACGCCGCCGGTCCCCGCGACGCTGGATTGGGATTTGTGGCTGGGCCCGGCCCAATATCGCCCGTACCATCCAATCTACTGCCCGACGACATGGCGCGGCTGGTGGGATTTCGGGACGGGCGCGCTGGGTGACATGGGCTGCCACATCATCGACCCGGCGTTCTGGGCGCTGAAGCTCGGGGCGCCGACGCGAGTCGAAGCGACGACGACGCATTATCAGCCGGAGGTGGCCTCTGAGACGTATCCGCGGGCCTCAATTGTGCGGTACGAGTTCCCGGCCCGGGGCGAGATGCCGCCGCTGAAGCTGACCTGGTTCGACGGCCGACTGATGCCGCCGCGACCCCGGGACCTCGAGCCCGGCCGCCGACTGGAGGGCAACGGTGCCATTTTCATCGGTGACAAAGGCACCATTATGCACGGCTCACATGGCGCCGGCGGTGTACGGATCGTCCCGGAGGAGAAGATGAAAGCCTATAAGCGGCCCGAAAAGAGCGTCCCGCGGGTGCGCCGCGGCTCGGCCGGGCACGAGCAGGATTGGGTGCGTGCCTGCAAGGACGGCAAGCCGGCCAGCTCGACCTTCGAGTACGGCGGCCCGCTGACCGAGGCGGTCCTGCTGGGCGTGCTGGCGATGCGGCTCAAGGACACGCCGCTCGAATGGGACCCGGTGAATCTGAAGGTCACGAACGTTGACGAGGCCAATAAGTACGTCAACCCGCCCTATCGCGAGGGCTGGAGCCTGTAAAGTAGCACGGGCATCCTGCCCGTGAGAAGACGTAATATGGGCATCTTGCCCATGAATGAGATAACAAGATGCAGGGCCAAGATGGCCCTGCGACACATGGGCAGGATGCCCATGCTACGAATGATGTGCTTCAGGAGATCACGTTGTGAGAAACGGACGGATCAACAGACGGCAGTTTCTGGGCAGCGCGGCAGGGGCGGCGGTGTTTACGATCGTGCCCCGGCACGTGCTGGCGGGGTCGGGGCAAACGCCGCCGAGCGAGAAGCTCAGTATCGCGTCCATCGGCGTCGGCGGCCAGGGTGCCAGCGACATTCAGTTGGTCAGCAGCGAGAACATCGTCGCGTTGTGCGACGTCGATTGGGGCACGCACACGGCGGAGACCTTCAAGAAGTTCCCGAACGCCAAAAAGTACAAGGACTTCCGCAAGATGCTCGACGCCGAGGACAAGAACATCGACGCCGTGACGGTCTCAACGCCGGACCACATTCACGCCGTGGCGGCCATGACGGCCATCAGGATGGGCAAGCATGTCTATTGCGAGAAGCCCCTGTGTCACGATGTCTATGAGGTGCGCCAACTGACCGAGGCGGCTCGCAGGAACGGCGTCATGACGCAGATGGGCACGCAACTCCACGCGACCGGCGAGATGAAGATGTTCGTCGAGTGGGTCAGGTCGGGCGTCATCGGCAAGGTGAACAAGGTGGATATCTGGAGCGGCAAGAACTGGGGCGGCGGCACGCGCCCGACGGACACGCCCCCGGTGCCTGAGACGCTGGACTGGGACCTGTGGCTGGGTCCAGCTCCGTACCGGCCCTATCATCCGACTTATGTGCCGGGCAGTTGGCGGAGGTGGCAGGATTTCGGGACCGGCACCTTGGGCGACATGGGTTGCCACATCATCGATCCCGCCTGGTGGGCGCTCGATCTGGATTACCCGGTGAGTGTGGAGGCCAGGCCGGGGCCGTTCAACGATGAAACGTACCCGCAGAAGACGATCGTGACCTG
>CAYFUB010000689.1:0-6402 GCA_964346195.1 uncultured Pirellulales bacterium | reverse complement strand
TGCCGGTCGAGGACGTCTTCAGCATCAAGGGCCGCGGCACCGTCGGTACCGGCAGGGTCGAGCGCGGCAAGATCCGGGTCGGCGAGGAAATCGAGATCATCGGCCTGGCGAAGGAAACCCGCAAGACGGTCGTAACGGGCGTTGAGATGTTCAATAAGACGCTGGATGAAGGTCAGGCGGGCGACAATATCGGCGTGCTGTTGCGCGGCGTGGAAAAGAAGGACCTGGAGCGCGGGCAGGTGATTGCGGCCCCCGGCAGCATCACCCCGCACACCAAGTTCCATGCCCGAGTGTACGTGCTGACCAAGGAAGAAGGCGGCCGGCATACCCCGTTTTTTGCGGGCTACAAGCCGCAGTTCTACTTCCGTACGACCGACGTTACGGGCGCCGTCCTCGCGCTGATGAGCGAGGATGGAAAGCCGGCCGAGATGTGCATGCCCGGCGATAACATCACGATGGATATCGAGATTATCTCGCCCATCGCCATGGAAGATGGTTTGCGGTTCGCGATCCGGGAAGGCGGACGCACGGTTGGCGCCGGCGTCGTGACCAAGGTCGTTGCCTGACCCCGGCGGCTGTGAAGGGCCGTTGACGACCGTTGGGCCGCCGTTGCCCATGGGAGCCGACCGTCGCGCGAGGGCGGCGGTGTCCTTGCGGTGAGCCGGGCCCCCTGGTTGAAAGGCGTTATGGCAAAGAAAAAAAGCAAGAGAGAGTATGTCTGGCTCGAGTGCACTGAGTGCAGCCAGAGAAACTATAGAACCGATGTCAGTGTGGCCG
The DNA here is from genome assembly GCA_964346195.1 of uncultured Pirellulales bacterium. GTDB lineage: Bacteria > Planctomycetota > Phycisphaerae > Sedimentisphaerales > Anaerobacaceae > PLanc-01. Next base: position 5,625 of record CAYFUB010000689.1, on the reverse strand, counting down.
AGGGTGCGCCGAAGCTCGAACTGAAGAAATACTGCAAGACCGAGCGCAAGCACACGGTTCACAAACTCAGACGCAAGTAGGAGAAGTCGCTCAGGCTGCGGGTATTCTCCCGCGAATGACGGCCATACGCCAGTAGCTCAATTTGGCAGAGCATCGGTCTCCAAAACCGAAGGTTGGGGGTTCAATTCCCTCCTGGCGTGATGTGAGCGGCGTGTGGCACCGACGCCGCGCCGAACGATAGGTTATACGGGACCCCGATTATGTTGACACGGATATACAAGCCGGGCCAGGGCAAGTACACGAGGCTCGGCACCGGTTTTGCGGTGGTCGCGATTGTGCTCTTCGGAAACTGGCGGCTGTATGAGATTCTCGCGGCGGCAGACCTGAACATCTGGCTCACGACGATGATCCCCGCGGGGATCGTCGTCGTGTTGGCGGGACTGACGTACTGGCTGCTCAACAAGCCGAGCGTGGCGGACTTCCTGATTGCCGCCGAGGGCGAGTTGAAGAAGGTGAACTGGTCAAGCCGGAAAGAGGTGGCCGCCTCAACGCTGGTGGTGATCATCGTCGTCTTTATCATGGCGGTCCTTTTGGGAAGTACGGATTTGGTGTTCTCAGTGATCTTCCGTTGGCTCCTGGCATAGCGATGCGTCGGACCATGGAGGTGGACTTGACGGATGGTGTCCGGGAGGAAAAACGCGGCGGAGTGGCGATGTGGGTGTAAGCCCTGAGCGTGCGGGCCGTTCTTTCATGGTGTGGCAAAGGTAAAGATAAAGACAAGATGCTGTGGTACGTTCTAAGAGTTGCGGCAAACAAGGAAATGCAGGTCAAGGAGGCCCTCGAGCGGAAAGTCGAGCAGGAGAGTCTGACCGAGGCCATCGGCCGGATTGAGGTGCCTACCGAACAGATCAAGCGCATCCGGGCCGGTCGACAGACGGTCCACAGGCGAAAACTGTATCCGGGCTACGTGTTCATGGAAATGCAGACGACCGAAGACGGCCGTGTTCCTGAGAAAGCCTGGTTTATGATCAAGGGCACCGGCGGCGTCGGCGATTTCATCGGGACCGAGGGCATTCCCACGCCGATGCGGGACACGGACGTTGCCAAAATGCTGCTGGAAGCCGAGAAGCCGGAGGAAGCCCCCAGCATCAAGGTCGAATTCCAGAAGGGTGATCACATCAAGATTCGGGAAGGGGCGTTCGAGAATTTCGAGGGGGTGGTCGATTCGATCGACGCCGAACGGGGCATCGTCAAGGTGATTGTTACCATTTTCGGACGCAGCACCCCTCTCGACATCGAGTACTGGCAAATCGAGAAGGTCTGACTCAAGGGGGATAGATGCCCGTTCGCAGGCGTTCCGGAATCGCAAGGCAGTAAGGGTACAAAATGGCGAAGGAAGTCAGCACGAAGATCAAGTTGCAGGCGCCCGGCGGGCAGGCGACACCCGCCCCGCCCATCGGACCGGCCCTTGGTCAGCACGGGGTCAATATCGGACAGTTCGTATCGCAGTTCAACGAGCGGACCCGGGAATTCAATGGAACCATCGTGCCGGTGGTGATCACGGTCTACACGGACCGGAGCTTTACGTTCGAGATCAAGAGCCCGCCGGCGGCGGTGCTGCTGAAGCAGGCCGCCGAAGTGGCCAAGGGCAGCGGTGTTCCGAACAAAGAGAAAGTCGGAAAGGTAAGCTCCGAGCAGGTCCGCAAGATCGCCGAGACGAAATTCAAGGACCTGAATGCCTATGATCTGGCACAGGCGGAGAAGATCATTCGGGGAACCGCGCGCAGCATGGGAATCGAGGTCGTGGACTGACAACCGGGTTGGCTGGTGTTTTTGGATGAGATGAGATTGTAGTATGGCAATCAAGAGCAAGAGGTACAAGAAGGAAGCCCAGCAAGTCGGCGCCGAGCCGCTGAGCGTGGACCAGGCCGTCGATAAGATCAAATCGTTCAAGTCGGTGAAATTCGATCAGACGGTCGAGTGTGTCGTACAACTTGGGATCGACACGAAGCAGTCGGACCAACTGGTACGTGGGTCCTTGTCCCTGCCGCATGGAGTGGGCAAGCAGAAGAAGGTTATTGCGTTCTGCGATGAATCGGATGCCGAGGGGGCCCGGAAAGCCGGGGCGGTCGAGGCCGGGGTGGATGATCTGGTGAAGAAGATTACCGACGGCTGGACCGACTTCGACGTCGCCGTGGCTTCGCCGAAGGTCATGGGCAAGGTCGGCAAGCTCGGCCGTATCCTCGGTCCGCAGGGCAAGATGCCTTCTCCCAAGAACGGCACGGTGACGGATGATGTGGCCACGGCCGTGGCGGAGTTCACGGCGGGCAAGATCGAGTTTCGCAACGATTCCGGCGGCAACGTGCACGCGGTCGTGGGCAAGCAGAGCTTCGAGAAGCAGAAACTCATCGAGAACATCGAGGCGTTTGTCTCTCACCTCAGGAGAGTCAGGCCCTCGGCGGCCAAGGGAACCTATATCAAGAAAGCCTGTTTGTCGGCGACCATGACCCCCGGCGTCCAGATCAGCGTCTGATGGAGCTTGTCTTGAGAGGCGGCGCGTCGTGTCACCCGCCGTGTGCGGGTGTGGGTTGAAGCAAACTACGGGAGATAAGATGAGCAAATACGTAAAACAACTGGTTCAGGCGCAGATGGACAAGAAAATCGCGGACGACCGTATTCGCGACTTTCTGGTTGTCAGTACGAGGGGGGTGGGGGGCGTAGACAACAACGTGATGCGCGGCGAGCTCAAGAGAAAGGCCATTCGCATACTCGTGGTCAGGAACTCGTTGTTCACCCGGGCCCTGCGCGACCAGCAGATGGAGCCGGCGGCGCAGTTGTTCAGCGGCCCCTGCGCGATTGTTTACGGCGGTGACAGCATCGTCGATGTCGCCAAGGAGATGACCGGCTGGGCCAGGAAGCTGCCCACCATCGAGATCAAGGGGGCCTTTGTGGAGGGCACCGTGTTCGACGGCAAGGGCGCCGTGCAGCTCTCCACGCTGCCGACGCGTGCCGAATTGCAGGGTCGAATCGTCGCGTGCGCTCAGTCGCCCGGACGGCAGGTGGCCGGCGCGGCGATGGGACCTGCCGGCGCGGTCGCGGGCTGTATCAAGAGCATCATCGAAAGAGCGGAAAAACAAGCGGCCTGAGCAGAACGAAGGCCGCCGTACCAATAACCGATTGTCGAAATTCACGAATGGCTCAGGTGGCTGTCCCGAACCGGGTTAAACGAGACGTCGGAGTCTCGGCTACTACCGGGCACGAACGATACAGGAGTGTACTCAGATGGCAGAAGAGCAAGCCGCAACGAAGGCGTGGAACGCCCAGGTCAAGGAGTTGGGTGACAAAATCGTCACGTTGAACCTTATGCAGGCCAAGGAGTTGGCGGATTACCTGAAAGAGGAGTATGGTATCGAGCCGGCGGCCGGCGGGGCCGTGGTGATGGCCGGTCCGGCGGCGGCGGCCGGTGCTCCGGCGGAGGCGGCGCCTGAGAAAACGACGTTCGACGTGGTCCTCACGGGTTTCGGCGACAAGAAAATCCAGGTCATCAAGGAAGTGCGGGCGCTGACCGGTCTGGGATTGAAGGAAGCGAAGGACCTCGTGGATGGCGTGCCGAAGCCGGTGAAGGAAGGCGTCAGCAAGGAGGACGCCGAGACGGCCAAGAAAGTGCTCGAAGCCGCCGGGGCAACCATTGAAATAAAATGAACCTGAATCACCTCTTGTGAGTAAAGATAGAAATGCGCCCAAACGCAGGACCAAAGGTGCGAGATTCACTATCATTACCGTAGGAGCTTTAGATGGCAGTGCAGACTTTTCGCAGTTTCGGCAGAATGCACGATGCGGTGGAGATCCCCGATCTCGTCGCGGTACAGAGAAAGAGCTACGCGAATTTTCTGCAGAAGGACGTTTCGCCTTCCAAGAGAGCCGATGCGGGGCTTGAGGCCCTGTTCCGGGAAATCTTCCCGATTGAGAGTTACGACAAGAAGATGAACCTGGAGTATCTCTACTATGAGCTGGAGAAGCCTCATTACACGCCCCTGGAATGTCGGCAACTGCGTCTGACCTATGCCTATCCGCTGAAAATCCATTGCCGGCTGCGCTCTGAGAGCGGGTCGGACCTGGCGGAGCAGGCGATCTATCTGGGCGAAATGCCCGTGATGATCGGCGGGGGCGAGTTTATCGTCAATGGCGCCGTCCGGGTCATCGTCAGCCAGTTGCACCGCAGTCCCGGCGTAGACTTCCTGATCGAAAGCAAGGAAGGCGACCGCGTCCTCCACGGCGGGCGGATTATCCCGGAACGGGGAAGTTGGATCGAGATCGGCGTCACCCAGAAGGACGTCCTGGTCGTCAAGATCGACCAGTCCAGCAAGATCCCGGCCACCGTCTTCCTGCGCGCCATCAATCCGGACTACGGAACCACCGAGGCTATCCTGCGTCTGTTCTTCCCGACGAAGAACCTCCCGACGAGCAAGCTGAGCTCGACCATGTGGGCGGTGGGCCCGATCGTGGACACCGCGACGGGGGAAATCCTTGTTGAGGCGGGGGCGCAGCTCGGCGACAAGGTCGCCGCCATCCAGCAAAGCAACCTCAAGAAAGTGGAGATCATTGAGGACGTTCGCGATACGATCATCCTGAACACGCTGGCGCAGGACGACTGTCAGAGCCACGAGCAGGCCCTGCTGAAGTTCTACATGCGACTGCGTCCGGGCAATCCGCCGAACCAGGAGAAGGCCCAGGCCTTCTTTGCCGAGAAGTTCTTCGATTCGAACCGGTATCGCCTGGGCAAGGTCGGCCGGTTCCGGCTCAATCGCAAGTTCGGGCAGCGCGTCGATGAGAACGAGATGACGCTGCGCCCGGAGGACTTCCTCAACACGATGAAGTACATGCTGGCCCTGCGCAACAACGAGGGGGAGGTGGACGATATCGACCACCTGGGCAACCGGCGGCTGCGGACGATCGACGAGCTGGCGGCGGACGAGATCCGCAAGGGTCTGCTCAAGCTGCGGCGCACGGCCCAGGAGCGCATGAGCATCAAGCGGGACGCCGAAGAGGCGCCCCGGGTCGCCGACCTGATCAACTCCAAGAGCGTGGCCAGCAGCATCAATTATTTCTTCGGCCGGGGCGAGCTGAGCCAGGTCGTGGACCAGACCAACGCCCTGAGCCAGCTCACGCACGAGCGGCGCCTGTCGGCTCTCGGCCCGGGCGGTTTGAACCGCCGGCGGGCGGGCTTCGAGGTCCGCGACGTCCACATCAGCCACTACGGGCGCATCTGCCCCATCGAGACGCCGGAAGGAACCAACATCGGCCTGATCTCGTCGCTGGCCATTTTCACGAGCATCGATGAATACGGGTTCCTGCTCAGTCCTTACCGCAAGGTCAAGAACGGCAAGCTCTCGGGCGATGTGGCGTACCTGCGTGCGGACGAGGAGATGCGAGCGGTATTCGCACCTCCGAGCGTCGTCAATCCTGACACCAAGACCATCCGCAACGAGTTGATCCTGGCCCGTAAGTCGGGCGAGTTGGCACAGACCTCGCGCCACGAAGTGGAATACATCGATATCTCGCCGAAGCAGATTGTCGGCGTTTCCGCTTCTTTGATTCCGTTCCTCGAGCACGACGACGCCAACC
>CAYFUB010000688.1:0-26965 GCA_964346195.1 uncultured Pirellulales bacterium | reverse complement strand
CGGCGACACGACCTTCAGGCTGCGCGAGACGGCGTGCACCTTCTTCGCCTGTTCCAAGGCAGCCCTTTGGTCCACTTTCGGTCCGTTGAAGCTCGATGCACCAACAGGAACGTAGCCATCTTCGAGCATTCGCCGTTCGTCTTGCTCTGGCGTAGAACCCTGAAGAAGCTTTGGCTCACCTGTGCCAACTATGAACCGCTGGTCTTCCAGAACATTGATTCCTCCCGTGAGGTCGTCATAGAAACGAGTGTAGGGATTCCCACAACCTGAAATGACAAGGAGCAACACCGAGAACAGAACGAGCTTGTTCATCTTATCACCACCGGAGAAGCACCAGAGAGACGTACTCTGGCAAGCCTACTGCGCATCGGAGTCTTCAAAAACTTCCGACTGCGCTCCTGGCGATTTCAACAGAAGGAGTCCTTTCCCGCAGGACTCAGATACCGCATTACTCCACTCGCGAACACGCGTTTATTATAGCCCATCCTGCTTGTGAAGGCCAAGAAGAAAACTTGTCCTCTGGCTGAATAGGCAGTGCGGAGCAAACAGGGGCAGGCGGTTTTTGGTATTTCCACACCAAAGGCGGTCTATTAACGACCAAATACACCCTGATTTCCGCAGGCCCCGGCATCGCGAACCATAGAGGGGCAGGCGGTTTTCGGGGGGACTGTGGGGGGAGCCACCCCCCTCCTTGCCAGCGGGAGAAATCATTGCGGGTCGTCGTCCCTGCCGGTTTCGCCCGGCAGAACACCACCCAGAAGGCGGTCAACTTCCACAAGTCCGGTCGTCAACACTGGTCCACTCAACTAATGGCCCCTGAATCTGAGTTACTCCCGGTTGTCCGAGCCAAATTCTCAGTTCCTCAAGGTAGTATTTTGTAGTAGTGGCATCTTCTTTCTTTTTGCTTATTTTTCTTTCTTGTTGACGCCTGTCACATTGTGACATCTGCGGCCATCGCCCCCCGAGGTGAACCTCCGCCGGAGTCCGGTGGGCCGGGACCTGGTGCGGGCGATCCGTGTTATAGAAACCGACGTATCCAGCCAACCGTCCCTGCTGATCGCTACACCGGCCTTGCTCAACGTCTCGATCCAAACGCCGTTGGTGAACTGGCCGCCCTGGTCCGTGTTGACAATCGCTGGCCTGGCGAACCGCAACGCCTCACGCATCGACGGCTTTCCAGGGCGGTACGCCAAGCACGTCACCACCGTAGGCCACAGACTCTGTTTTCCGGTTCCGAGAGGCTGATGGACTGGGAGACGGCGGGTAAGCGCCTTCGTCAACCGGCGGCGCAAGCCCAGCAGCCAAACGTACTTACGACAAGACCATGTTTGTACCCTGCGCCAAACGGAAGAAATAGTTGTCGCGGAAGGGAAATAGTAGTTGACGTTCGTCAATATGCTGCCATGATGAAACGTTGGCAAGGCCGTTGTCGGCCTGAGAACGGCTGGCTTTCTTGTCAATATCATAATGTTAGGACGCGATAATTCCTTTGCGAGCATTGGGGAAACGGCTCTCGGGAGTGAGCCGCCGGATATCACCTGGGAGAACAGGGAGGTTCATGGTTGTGTCTGCAGAAACATACACAGGTGTACATTCTGTTGCCACGCATCTGCCCTAGTCAACGCACCGTGAGCCGGATGGTATGAAGGCTCACGGCGATCATGAAGGCGATCTGTCGAGGAAGCGATGGATCGCAGGCCGTCTCCAGTGGTGAAACTACCGGACTCGAACGTGATGATCTGAGCGTGGAAGCGTGGCGAATCGATCATCTTATCCAGCACGGGCTACGGTGCGCAAGCGCGTCAGCTTCTGACGCGGGACTACGTCTCTTGCGCAGAACCGCACAAGCCGATCTGGACACGGATGCATCCGTAGTGCCTGTCTGATGTCTACGGAGTCTCCGACGTATGCGGGTCCGGTTGACGAGACGGGAAGGTGGGAAGTCTGCTGGATAGGTGGAGGCATGATGCCTTTAACGGAAGTCTTCCTGGCATGCGTCGACACAGCGCCGGGTCTCCACGGGATGGTCGGGTCCATTTTGGCCGATTACTTCAGGATCGCGCCGATGGGGGCACTGGAACTGGCTTGTCAAGATCCGGACGCTTGCGGTCAGGTGGCGAGCACGGCCGGTGCGCGTGCGGCGACACCGCAGGCTGTCGTGATGCTGGCGGAGGAGCTGAACGAGAATGCGTTCCGGGCGGCGAGAAGGGTGCGCAGCTCGCTGCCGAAGCTTCCCATCCTGCTGGTGACTTCCGATCGCAACCCTGACAAGGTGTTGAGCATTCTTGAACAAGGGGTTGCGGATTTCGTCACGCCTCCGCTCTGCCCGGGTGAGCTGTTGCCTCGCCTGTGGCGTCTGGTCCAAAACCATGGCCCCAAAGAGCATGTTGTCCGGCCCGTGAGGCAGAACGCGGCGCTTTCGCAACTGATCGGACAAAGCGCGTCGTTTCGCTCGGCCGTGGAGAAGATCCCGCTTCTGGCACGGTACGACGGCACCGTTCTCCTGGAAGGTGAGACCGGCACGGGTAAAGGGCTCTGCGCTCGTGCCGTCCACTACTTGAGCCTGCGTGCGGAGGAACCGTTCGTTCCGGTGGAATGCGGCGGCCTGCCGCTCGAGCTTATTGAAAACGAACTATTTGGGCACGAGGAGGCGGCTTACACGGGTGCGACCTCGTCTCGGCGTGGTCTGGTTCATGCGGCCGAGGGCGGTACGCTTTTTCTCGACGAAGTTGACTGCCTGCCCCCAGCGGCGCAAGTGAAACTGCTTCGTCTGCTTCAGGATAAGCAGTATCGGCCGGTTGGTTCCAGTCGCGCGTATACGGCGAACATCCGTCTGATCGCGGCGTCCAACACGGATCTGCAGCAGGCATTGCGTCAGAATCGCATCCGGCGTGACTTCTTCTACCGCCTGAACGTTCTGCGGTTACGGTTGCCGTCGCTTCGCGAGCGTCCCAGGGACATTCTGCTCTTGGCCGAGCACTTTCTTCACAAGTTTGCGGCGAAGCTGGGTGTGCCGGCGCCGACTCTGACGGCTTCGGCTGCCCAGCGCCTGATGTTTTATGATTGGCCGGGCAATGTACGCGAGTTGGAGCACGCGGTGGAGCGGGCGATTCTGCTGGCTGACGGGCGTATCGTCGTCACGGAAACGGAAATCGACCTCATGGACGCTGCCCGACCTCAGGCCACGTCGTTTCGAGAAGCCAAGGCGATTGCCGTAGCGCAATTCGAGAAATCTCACATCGAGAGTCTACTTCAAATCTTTGGGGGCAACATCACGCGTGCGGCACGGGCCGCCCAGAAGAACCGACGGGCCTTCTGGGAACTGATCCGAAAGCACAATATCGAGACACGGCAGTTCAAGGCGGCATCCTTGTGAGAACCGCTATCCGGCCCACAGGTTCAGTCCCCCTGCTGCTTGGCTGATTGTTCGCCCTACTGACATGGCAGTTGTCACGCGCGATGCTTTTCCCCGGTATGCGAGGGCGGACCCGCGGAGAGATAGGGCCAATTTGTCCTAGCTCGAAATGACGCGCCTTGTGCGACGGATGCGGGGGGATCCGCCCAACGCGCAACTGCCTGCTCCACACAACTCTGCGTGAAGCCGAGACTCGATGTCGGCCCGCGCGGGACGGCACGCTGCTCTGAGGATGAGTCATCGGCCCGGACGATGTCAGGACAATAATGTCCTACGAGGGTGCTCCGAGTCGCCGAATTGACGTGTGACTGAGCCTGGCATGCTATTTGCACACCAGAGGTCATGTGGATGTTCGTGACCAAAACTTGGAGGATACCCCGTTGAGCGAGATTGCAGCCGAAGTGCGGAACGAGATCCTGGGTTATCTTCTCGACCATCCGCAGGCGATGGATACCTTGGACAACATTGCCACGTGGTGGGTGCTTGAGCAACATGTCCAACGTGGCATCCACGACGTGGAAGTCGCGTTGAATGACCTGGTACGTGCCGGCTGGTTGATTCGCCTCAACGATGACAGGCAGTCAGGCGACGCCGGCCTGCCGGTTCTGTATGGATTGAATCATGAGCGGCTATCGGAGATACGAGTAACGATCAGACAAGACAAGAGCACGTAGGGGAAGTCCGGCCTGGAGCAACGGCAGCCCACGCTGCAAGGCGAGGGGGACTGACTGCTGGTGACTCGATCCGGCCAAGGACAGGATTCAAGGAGGCAGATAGATGCGACTGGCGAGAGAAACACAGGAATCGGAGACCACCAGCCCAGCGGCGCCTCGATCAGGACAGAGCCGGCCACACATCCGGCCGAACCGGCGCTCCCTCAGCAACAGGTTTCGTGTTCTGGGATTCACGGTGGACTTGGCCGGGGGAAAGTACTTTGAGGTCCTGCTGACTTCGGACCGTCAGCTATTCGCGCCAGCGAATGCCGACAGGCGGACGGTGGACAACTTCTACTCGAGTCGGACGCACAGCGGGCTCATCGCGTCGGACGACTCTTGTGTGTACCTCGTACCGATGTCGGTGTTGCACGCCTTTGCGGGGGCATCGCCACGACCGTCGCGGATCTACTACACACTGATCAGCTACCAAGACAGCGAGGGCAATGGTCCAAGTTTCGCCTATCCGCCCGAAAGTCTGCCGACCGAAGCGCCGTTCGTGCAACTGGCGGCGGACTTCAGGCAACAGGTAGCGGCCAGCGTGCAAGGAATCGCCCTGAGCAGACTCTGCCGGACGGCCACGAGGTCCCGGTTGGCGGTGTCCTCGAGTGGGTATCTCAGGACGCAAGAGGTGTCGAACGGGGACGAAGAGGGCGAGGCGGACGGCGAGGACGCCTACAGGATGCCGGCCGATCTGCTAAATGATGAAGGGGCGGCGGGCGGACGGGAGCGGACCGGCACACCCGCCGGTGCGGCCTGGTCCGGAGGCGTTCGTTCCGGAAGCCGGGCAGGCCACGTGGCCTTCTCCAACCCGGACGACGGCGACGCCGTGTATGAAGAAGTGGAAGAGGAAGAAGATCTGGCGGAGACCTCGCCGGAGACTGGGGACGAGGCACCTGAAAACACACGGGGGGCGAACGGGGAGACCTTGGCGCCGGCCAACAACGACCGTGCCGTGAAGGGCGGCCAACCGAAACCACCACCCCCAGCCGGGGGCAATGGCGAATCACGTGGTCGTGAGATACGTGACGGGGCCTCTCCTGTCGTGGGACAACCCGAGGATGAACTCGATTACGATGACGGATTCGGCCCTCCGCCCGATGACACTGGTCCGACAGGTGAGCCGCCTGAGGAGGCGGCGCCGATGGCCGGGCCACAGTGGGTGGGGTCGGCCGGTTATGCGGATGAAGGCGACGACTTCCCGTCCTGGGACGTTACCGGGCTTGCGTTCGAGTCTTTGGAAGCGCCGTCGGCCTCCGAACAACAACCCGAGGCGTCCGCGGAGCCCCCGGCTGCCCCGCGCGAACTGGCGATTGACGATCGTCTTCGCATCATTGCCTCTATCGGCCGTCATGTCTCGGGCGATGACGGATACAGGGCGACGCGGTTCTCCCCAGAGATGGGATTGGTGCATGGGATCGTCGGCTTCGACCAAGCCTCCGGAAACCTGGGCCGGTTGCTCGTCATGATGCGGCGTCGCGATCCGAACACATTCTCGAGCACGTTTGGCGCATCGTCCGATGCGTTGGTGCAGGTCACGACGTCCCAGGATCGTGAGGCACGTCTTGGCCCTGTCGATGGGGTGAGTCTCGGCGATGAGCGTTGGCAGAGGACCTTTAGAGATGCAGGGCGGCACCCGGCGTTCCAGGCGGCGCAGAACGAACTGGCGTCGAATCTCTTCATCGATCCGATGCTGCCTTTGGCCGGCTGGCTGGGTCTGAACACGGAGCGCGCCCTGGCCATTCTGGCCGATCGGGCGGCAGATCAGGGCGTGGCGGCGGCACAACAATGGGTCGTGGACGCGGCCCGCTTGCTGACGGTGCCGGCGGAACGCCGTCAGTTGCTGGACAGTCTGGGCCACTCGGATGTCAACGCGTTCCAGAGGGCGACGGCCGGATTGCAGGCGAGCGGCCAATGGGATCCTCTGACGAGGGCGGCCGGTATTGGGGCCGCTCGGCGCCTGGGCAGCGCGGCGCCACTGCAAGTCCCGCCGCGAGAGCAGATCCTGGACGACCTGGTGCGCCGGGCGGAGAACGAGGGCCAGTCGTGGTCCGAGCGCTTGCGGGCCCTGCGGACCAGCGCGTCGCTTGGGGATGCTGAATACCAATTGCCCGCCCGCCTGACCGCGAGACCAGGGCAAGGCGCGTAGCAGGAGAAGCTCATGGAACAGAAGCGTCAAGCTGGATCAGGGCGCGCTGGCGCCGTTCGCCGTGAAGTGGGGCGGATGCTGGAGCAGATCCCCGCTTATAAAGAGCTGAACCCAACGACACAGCGGGCACTGAACGAGTCTCTGTCGAAGGTGGCTTCGTACCTGACCCAATCGGCGGCGCTTTCGCCGCGCGGGCCGCTGTCGCGCCAGTTGGCGCCGGACCTTCGCAGCGCCCTGGCCCCCGGCGGCGGGCAAACGCCACGTCCGTCAGGCGGACCAGCGGCCGGCGGGGTGGCAGAACCGGGCGGCGCGGCGGCGCCGGCGGCCGGTGGTGCCGGGGGTGGTGGCACGGTCGGGCGTGTGGGGGAAGTGGCCCGGGCCACGCTAAACGCCATCGACTTCCCGGGGTTCGTCAGCGGGCTGATTCAAGGGACATTTCAGGCGATCGTCGATGCGTCCGTGCAGCAAATGGAAGCGTATGCGGAACTGGTGCAGAACATTGCACGCACGACCGACGAATTCATGCAGGACCATATCTCCGACGGCATGGCACGGGACTATCTAGCCGATCGCTTCGACGGATTCCTGGCGCGCGACACGCAGGGGCCCCAACCGATGCTCAGCGTACACCCGGAGGCCCTGGCGGGAGACGAGCTGCCCAGCTTTTTCAAGGACTTGGGGTTCTCCAGCCCGAGTGACGTTGACGAAACCGCCCTGGAAGAGGTGGTCATCCCGGCGACGCGGCAAACGCTTGCCGAGCAGCGTCAGCAGTTGCTGGCCACCATGGTCCTGATGGGGATCAACCGGGTGGTGGTGGACGATGGGGAGATCAGCGCCAAACTGCAATTTCACGTGGATGCCTCCGAAGCGATGGAGATGCGCTTCGATCAGACGAAGACGACTGTGGGTAACGTGGCCAGCCGTGCGGGCCGAAGCCCGTTCTCGGCGAATGGCATTCTGGTCAATACCACGTCCTTGAATGCGCAAAGCGACATTAACGTCCGGTCGGATTTGACCGGGCAGGTTAAGGTCCGGTTCCGTTCAGAGACGTTTCCATTGGAGCGTTTCGCCGATTCGGCGGCGATTCAACTGATCAACACGAAGGCGCACGTTCCCCAGGCGAACCTTGCCGAAGCGGGGCAGTCCGAGGCCGCGGGTGCCGGTGGTTCAGGTGGCAGCTCGACGGCCGCGCCGTCGGGGGAACGCAATGACCCGTGGACACCGAGGTAAACACGATGAGGCATCCTACACTATCGGAGACGTTGGTGGCTCTCGTGGAGGCTCTGCCGTTGCCGGCTGCGGCCGGTGTGGCGGTCGTGGAAGCGATGCTCGAAGTTCCGCTGGAGGTCTGGAGCGGGATTGATGACGGTCAGCTTGTCTTCTATGCGGCGCCACCTCACACGCGATGGAAGTCCGGCTTCCTCCCCTCGACTCACAAGAGCCGGCTTCGCGTCGAGCCTGTGTTCGTGGATGCCCTGACGGCGAAGGAAACGGCACGTGCCTGATGCTGGTCATAGTTATACGATGAGCGACTTCTTGGGCGCGATCGCCGCGCAGCTCGATCGCGGCCAGGATGCGCTGGCGAAGAAGGCGGTGAACCGGCCGCTGACCTACGCGGTCAAGGATTTCGAGATGAGCCTGAAGGTGGTTGTGGACATGGATGATCAGGGACAGGTCCTGTTTCGGCCGAGCCGCCCGAATGAAGAAGGGCGGACGAGCACGGTTCACGTAGGGTTCACCACGATCACCCGTCCGATGATTGCCGAGAACACGGTGGCCGTAACCGAGAGCCGCAGCCCGTCGCTGGCTGAACTGGGTCTCGACAGCGGGGAGCGCCGGCGTCTGGCGGAGATGGGTGTCCATAACGCCGAGCAACTGCGCCGACTGCGCTCGGTGACGGGTGACGCAGCGGTCTCCCGGATGACCAACATCCCCATGCGGCGTCTGCGGTCCGCCGAAGAAAAGGGCCGTCCCGTTCTGGAGAGGGTGGAACCCGTCGAGCCGGGCCCGGGGGCGGAGCGGACGCCGGTCGTGGGCCCGGGGCTTCGTCGGCCCGAAGCGGTGGCGCCGGAAGAACCGGCGGGACGCAGGTTCCGCGAGCCGGGACCTTTACTTGAGCATCCCCCAGTTTCGGTGGCTCCGGCGCCGGCGCGGCTGCGGCCGGTCGAGGTGCCGGGCAATCTCGGCGAGACACCCGTTGTGCGTGTGGCGCCGGGAATCGAGCGCCTTCGGCTGACGGGCCGCAACTTGATCGACCCGGGCGGCCTGCCTCAAGTGCGTCTGAACGAGCGCGCGTTGGAGATCACGAATGCGGACGCCGATTACTTCGAAGTGCGTCTGCCTTCCGACGCGCGTAGTGGATCACTTGAGATCATCCTCCCGGACGGCCAGAAGCTTTCGGGGGGGTTGACCATTGTTGGGAAGGCGCCGCAGAAGGCCGGCATCGGTATGGGCGCGGGGCCTCAAGGGCGGGACCCCTGGCTGCCCCGAGAAGGGGGTGGGTCGTGATGCCGCGTCGGGGCCACATCCAACTGGTACTGCGGGAGGGAGGGGCTCGACCGCACGTGCCCAACTACCTGGACTATCTGCTGGGGGCCAACCGGCCAGCGTCGACGCTGGGCGTGGAGCGTGTGGACCGGGCCTTGCAGCGGTGGTCGGGCGGCTGTCGGGTCCTGGGCGCTTACCACGCCCGCCGCTCCCTGGGTAAGGTCGGCGAGCAGAACGTTGCGTTCAATGACACGGAAGAGGAGCTGGCTCTGTCGCGAACGTATCGGGTCGAATTGGCCTATGGCGAGCGCACGTCCGACGTCCTGGCGGCCCTGCGTGATCTGTCGGACGTCGAGGCCGCCGGTCGAGAGAGCTTTGCGGTGGCCACGGTGGCGAGGGCACCTGAACGTGGGCCGGCGCGGCTGGCGCGTGATGAGCTGTGGGCGCCCTACCACCAGGTTCACGCCTTGGAGGCTCTGGAGCGGGAACCGGGAAGTGCTCAGACGAGTGTTGCTGTGGTCGACACGGGTGTATCGCTGTGGCACCCGGAGCTGTCGGGCAGGATCATGGCCGGTTATGACACGGTCAACATTGGTATGGGGCAGATTGGGGCGGACCTGTTCCTGGTTGGCGACAGCCGGGGGCCGGATTTCCTCGCCAGCGACTGCACGGGGCACGGCTCCCACGTGGCGGGAATCATCGGCGCGCGAGGGCTGCGCATGGCGCGGGGGGTGGCCGGCTATTCGTTGGTGCTGCCGATGCGTGCCCTGGCGGCCGCCAGGATCCGAGGGCACGCGGGCAACAAACTGTTGGGCATCGGTGGCCTGTTCGACATCGACCTGGGTTTGAAGCTGGCTGTCGACATGGGTGCCGACGTGATCAATATGAGTTTCGGGACGGTGCAGTCCGACGTGGATCCGGAGGGCCCCCTGCCCCACCGGGCGGTAGTGCAATACGCAGAGCGATGCGGCTGCGTGCTGGTGGCGGCCGCGGGCAACCTGGGTACAACGGAAGTTCACTACCCTGCCGCTCACCCTGAGGTGATCGCGGTCGGATCGGTGAACGGGCACGGGCGGCGTTCGGGGTTCAGCTCTTACGGAGCGCACGTGACCCTTACGGCTCCGGGGGAAAACGTACTCAGTCTGGGCATGAGCGGCTACGCGGTCAGCACGGGGACGTCGCAGAGCGCCCCGTTCGTGAGCGCGACGGCGGCGCTGCTGCTGAGCCGGGCCCGGCGGGCGGGCCGGGCGCTCCGGCCGGGAGAAGTCCGCGCGTTGCTCGCGCACAGCGCGGCGCCGCTCGGTCCGGGGGGTTTTAGCCCCGAGACGGGCTACGGACTACTGGACGCCGCGGCCGCCCTGCGGCAGCTCGATCGGGAACTGGGCCGGGACGGCCGCACGCCGGCAAGGAGGTAACAACACAATGACAGGCCAACCCAAAAAGAACAATGGGCGAAACGAAAGAGTGAAGCAGCTCGTCGATCAAGCCTGGACGTACTTCTCTGAGGGGGTCGACCTCGAAGAAGGACAGACGAAGAAGATTCTGGCCTCCAGGGTGATCGAGGTCTGGCGAGTGGCCCCTGAGGAGGTGAAACGAGAGGTGCAGGCGTGGCTCGAATCAGGCCCGCCACCGCCGGAGGATTTGGTGATTTGGCTCGGCACAAAGGTGATCGCGCGCCGCGTCCGTGCGTGCGCGGCGGGGCAAGCCGACATCGAGTCGCTGGCGGAGCCGGAGTTGGAGGAGCACGCGAAGAACTGGCTGGCCGGTCGGATCGAGGAAGATGCCGAAAAGCGAAAAGAAATCCTCCGGACGTTCATGATCGGGGGCAAGGACGAAGAACGGCTGATCGATGAGATCATTCATTATTTGAAAGAGGTGATGTTTATGAATGGACAAGAGAAATACTATTTCGACAGGGCCGACTTGCCCCACGACTTCAACGAAGCGGCCTTCAAGGAGGCCGTTACGAAAGCCCTGGTGCGGTTGGGCGTTGACCCGGCGACGGACAAGGGCAGGTTGGCAGTCGCCGCGGTCATCGGCATGCTGTTGCTCGACGAGCATCATGACCCCAGCGCGCCGCGCTTCGGGGAAGAAGCGGTCCCCGGTTGTTGGTCGGAGTT
This sequence comes from uncultured Pirellulales bacterium, assembly GCA_964346195.1. Classification (GTDB taxonomy): domain Bacteria; phylum Planctomycetota; class Phycisphaerae; order Sedimentisphaerales; family Anaerobacaceae; genus PLanc-01. Next base: position 16,081 of record CAYFUB010000688.1, on the reverse strand, counting down.
TGTCGGCGAGAGCCCCATCGAGGACCCGAAAGGCCTGGATGCTCTCAACGGCTACTGGGCAGACGTGATCGAGAGTGGCAAAAATTGCCCGGAATGGCTCCATACGAAACTCGGGGTTCGAGGGTACGGGCTGGACGTTCTCCGGGGCAAGTCTCGAGAGGAACTGGTGAGTCGGTACGGTCTGGAGTTTGAGCCCAATCAGTGGAAAACGATCACGGAGACCGTCCTTCCTCATCTGCCGCCGAAGGTTCCGAACCGCCTGATTTACCAGGCCGTTGAGCGGAAGCTGATCGATGTTCCCGGCAACGGCAACATGATCGCCTACAAGGAACTGGCGGTGGTGGGACGACGGTTTACCCGGAGCGGCCGTCCTGTCCCGTACTATAACAGTCGCAAATTCGGACGGCAGGCCTTTGCCGGCATGGACCAGTGGGCCGACCCTTTGGGGGCGGGGTCTGACGGAGGCAGCATCGGGGGACCGACCGGCTTTGGGACGCTGGATTTGCCGCCTCTGGCGGAAGCCGAAGGGGCGGGCGTGGAGATCGTGGCGGAGAACGTACACGCGGTGGCGATGCTGTACGCCGCCTACCAACTGGAGCAAACCCGCCTGCTGGACGTTGTGGACCGGATCTCCGAACTGTTTACGAACGGGATGCTTCCGATCGGCTACAGCAACCTGGGTCGCAAGCTCGACCGGTATCACTGGCAAAGCGAGGACCGACTCGACCAAGCCGCGCGGTTCATGCACTACGGCCGCGTGCTGAACGCACCGGGAGTCGACGTTTCTCAGGAGGTCCAGCCGAATGTGGAGTTTGAAACGCTTTGGCTGCGGTTCCTCTCGAGTCTGTCGGCCTTCGACCGGGAGCGGCGTATCGGACAGATCTTCGATACGTACGGCGGTCGCCCCATGACGCTGACGACGGAGCGGATCCGCAACGCCGGGCGGGCGCTGGCGGCCAACGCTTCACTCTATGGCTATGCCGCGACTCACTTCGCCGCGCGGCGGATCAACGCGCACGTCCGGGCGGCGCTGGACATCGTCAACGACCCGGAGGCGCAATCGTGTTTCGGCGTGAAGAACGCCTGGCAACTCGTCGAGCGTGAGGCCTCACTGGAGTTCGGGGTGGCGGCGCCCATCGTGCAGCGTCACACGATGGCGGTGGCGGGCAAGGCCATTCTCGATTTGGTGGGGCGGTATGCCTCGGTATGGGCCGGCGGGACCGGGAGGCCGTTGTTCCTGGAGAACGGTGCCCCGCAACTGACTCTGGTGCTGGCAAGACAGTACGGCCTCAGCACCGGTGGAACGATCGCGCCTGACATCAACAACGAAGACCGTGACACGTTGCTGCGCGAAACGGAGCATTGGCTGGCGGTCAACGGGGTCCGGGACGACCAGGTACACGAGAACGCGCAACCGGAACGCCTTGCGGCGGCGCCGAGTCTGCCGAGTCTCGGTCCGGCGCGCGCGCCGTCGGTCGGCGGCAATGGCGCGCTCCAACGCATTCGTGAGATGGTCCAGGCCGGTCAAGTGCCCACTCAAGAACAACTCATGGACGCTTTCAGATCCTGATCGTCGGTGGATCGAGGAGATTCGAAATGAACCTGCAATCCGTAGCCAGCAGAGCCAAGGAGTTGATCCAGACAGCGTCGCGCAACCTGGGGACGGCGGACGCCGTTGACGAGTTGGGCCCGGTTCTGGATGCGTGGCGGCGGCCGCCGATCGACGATCCGGGCTACCGTAAACTGCGTGTCTTCGAGCCCGGTTACGTGGAACCGGACGGCCGCAGCCTGAACGTCGTGATGAGCGCCGGGGGCCCCAGCGACTCCGAACCGGATCGGACCGAGCGTGCAATCTACACTCTGAGAAATGTGGTGGGGCGCAATTTTGGGCCCGACGCCCTGCGTTGGCTGGACGCGCGACTGGAGCCGTTTGGCCGCCGGGAACGGCGGCATGTAACGTGGGGGGGGTGGTTTGGCGGGGGGTTCGACCACGACGGCATGTTCGAGACGCAGGTGACCCTGCAGTGGGGTCCGGGCCTGCTCGACGCGCTGCCGGGCCGCCTGTTCCGCATCGCGCGGGTGGCGATGGATGCGCTGCCACGTCTGGTGCCGGCCATGAGCACGATTCGTTGCGGGCGCTATCGGGGCAGCCAGCAATTAACGTTCGACGTGGACTTCGCCCTCTCACTGAACGACCTGAAGCCGCTCATGGAGCGTCTGGGCCTGGGCCATCGGCACGGCGGCCTGATGAGCGCGGTGGCGTTGGTGCTCGGCGCGCGGTTCACGCTGCCGCCGGGCAGCGCGACGCTGACGTTGCGACCCATGGGTGAGGGTGTGGAATTACGGCTGGACGTCTATCTCGACCAGATTCCGGACCTGCCGGAGTCGATGACGTCATTGTTGCGGCTGCAGATGGCTGAGCGGCCGAGAAGCCTGCGGTCACTGGATCGATGGATGCTGGCGCTGACACCGGAAGGGTTCGATCAGCCGGGCCGGCCCTCGGTGTTGAGCGTGGGCGTGACCCCTCAGACGGCGGCGCGAATCACGTTGTATCTGCGTCCCGCATCGTTGGAGACGAGTCCCCCGGGTCAAGGGACGGGTCGTGACGTCACGGTGCCCGGTGAAAGTCCTCTGGTGGAAGCGCCGGCCTAGACCGCCGGCGGACGGAGCTCAAATACGAGGTACTCTTATGACTCAGGCAATCGAGCACTCAGCGAGCTTTCCCGTCGTGCGAGCCAAGACGAAGGAACTGCTGACGCAAAGTCGGGCGTTCCGCCGTCTGCCGAAGGCAACGCAAACGTCCCTTGCTCACGACCTCGTCAAGGTTGGGGCCTACATTGCGGGGGGCGAAAGCGGCGACAACGTCCCCACGACCTACGCGCTGGGCCAAGACGCCACGAGCGGCGCCGATCTTCCTTCGTCCCGACCTCAACCTCCGCGTCCCGCGGGGGCAGACTTCCAGGCCGAAGCGGCGCGTCAAGGCGGCCGGGCCTTAACCGATACCATCCGCGCCGTCAATTTCCCCGAGTTTGTGGCCGGGTTGATCGACGGGGTGTTCAACGCCGTCGTGGATGCCTCGATCAAACAGCTCGAGGCCTTCGCGGAACTGGTGAAGAACGTCGCGAAATCTGTGGACCAGTTCATGAAGGACAACGTCTCTGAGAACCAGGCGCGCGACTATCTGGCCAATCGCTTTCCCGACTTCATCCAGGTGGACGTTGCCGATGAGCAGCCGCGCGCCGTCCCGCGCGAAGACCACGATGAAGACAGCCTCCCGGATTTCTTCAGTGAACTGGGTCTGCCCGAGCCGGTGGACTCGTTGGACGAGGATACGGTCGAGGAAGTTCTGGTGCCGGCGGCGCGGCGACGGGTCGCGATGGATCGGCAGCAGCTTCTAGCGACGATGGTGCTGATGGGTATCAACCGGATCGTCGTGAGCGACGGCAACATCTCGGCCAGCGTGCTGTTCCGCCTGGACACGCGCGATACCGTGCAGCGGGGGTGGACGCAGACGGCCGAGCAGTACGGCGGCAAGTACTCGAGAACGCGTCCCGGCCTTTGGGCGCGGTGGTTCCGGCCGAGCAGCACGTACGAAAGCTCATTCGGGCGCTTCAAAGTGGCCACCACACAGGAAGAGGACTCCGAAGCGGAGTCCAAAATGAAGGTGGAGTTGAAGGGCAAGGTCGACATGAAGTTTCGCTCCGAGACGTTCCCCCTGGAGCGGATGACGGACATCCTGACCGTCAATCAAATCCAGGCGAAGGCGCCGACCGGCGGCACGCAACCCAGTGAGAACGAGGCCCAGAACGCGGCGACGACCTAGGTGAAGCCGTTCGGCCGGCGGTCGGGACTGTTCGCAACGTTTCGGCGCGCATCCGGAGACAATTTTTTTGTGGCAAGTGATGAGAACGAGCACACGAGACTGCGCAGACGAACAACCCCGTGTCCTCCCGCACACTCTCGCCCTGGTCGACACGATCATCGGGGGCAATCCGGGTCCTTCCGTGGCCGTAGCCCAGGGACAGATTCCGATGGACTTGCCGCCCCTGGTCGACGGCCATGGCTTCGGCGCCCCTAGTTCGCAAGCCCTGCAGACCATGGGGACGCTGTATCTGATGGCTGAATTGGAACAAGCAGGTATTATTCCCACCGCCGAACTGCTGGTCGAGGAACGCAACTGGCTGCCGGTGACGAGCGTGTCGGCTGCGGAGAAGCTTGATCGTTTCGCGCGGCGTTCCGGCGACTGGTATGATCAGAAGAATCGCAACCGGGTCTTCGCGCGGGTTTTCGGTCTGGGGATCGGCGATGAAGCCGAGGCGGAGAGCCTGGTGAACCATGATTTCCAGCGTTTGTTCGCCTCGGTGTGTCTGGCGATGGTGCGCTGCGGTCAGGCCGCACGCTGGGGCCGGCCCGGCATCAGCCATGAGGCCTCGTTGCGTCAGGCGGCACGCGCCTTGCTGGCGAATCTGGCGTCCCGTCAGTTCGGTAACACCCTCCTGGCCGCGCGGGCCATCAAAGAGCAGCTCGATGCTGCCATCGATCTGTTGAGCGATCCTGGCATCGGCGCTCTGTTCCGGGCTCGGGGGCTCTGGGACACGCTGCGCAAGATACTCGGGTCTCAAACGCCCGATTTGGGACGGCACGTCGATCGGGGTCAGAGCGGCCTGCGTCTTCTGGCCTGGCTGGCTTCGGTTCGCGAGCCGTTGTGGGGGACAAGCGACAGGGCTTTACTCTCCGGGGATGCGCCGGTTTTGACGTGGGCAGCAACATGGCTGCAAGCGACGGGGATCGAGGAATAAGCCATGGAAACAGCCGTACCATCCTCTGCGCCTCCTGCCCTGCCCGAAGCCTTCGGCCAACGGCCGCTGGCGGACGGCATACGCCCCACCGGCGCCACTGTCAGACTGGTTCAGGATCAGGTGTGCGCGTTGCTGATGGCGGCGCCAGCGTATTGCCAATTGCCGCTTCGCGTGCGCGAGAACCTCACGACCGGCTTGGTCAGGGTGGCCTCCTACCTTGCGGAGCTGGTGAGGGACGTGTGGTACCAGTCGCAACGGCTCGACCAGCGTCCCGTCGTGCGCACCACTGAAGTGATCCAGGCGCCCGTGGCCAGAGCGCAGTCCGCGGGACAGAGCTTCGAGCCGGCCGCCGCCAACCAGATCGCCCGGGTGACCCAGGAGACCCTTCGTGCCATCGCCTTCCCCACGTTCGTTGCCGATCTGATTCGGGGCACCTTCAACGCGATCACCAACTCCTCCATCGAACAGATGGACGCGTACATCAAGCTCATCGAGAACGTCAGCAAGACCGTGGATCAGTTCATGGCAGACAACATCAGCGACAACCAGGCTCGTGACTGGCTGCGGGAACGTTATCCAGAGCACCTGACGATTCACGAAGGGCGCGTGACGCCCCGGGAGGATGCGGCGGAGCGGCCCGCGCCGAACTGGCGGCGCGATTTGAACCTGTCCGGGGACGTTGGTCTGGACGAAGACAGCATTGAGGAACAACTCGTCCCGGCGGCGCGCCGTCGCCTGGCGGAATCTCGTCTGCGCATGCTTTCGACGCTGGTGATGATGGGTACGCAGCGCATTGTGGTGACGGGCGGGAAGATCCGGGCCACGATGGGATTCCACATTGACACGACGGATCGGACCCATGAAGAACACGCCACCGACCTCGACTTCCGACACGCGGCCAGCGGCGCGTTTGGCTTCGGTCCGTGGAGCGCATCGGCCTCACTCTCGTTCGCGTACGTCCGATCCACCCGCGCCGACAGCGACGCCGAGTTGAACGTGGATGCGGACCTCACAGGAGAGGTGGACCTTAGATTCAAGACCGATTATATCCCCTTGCAGCGTTTCGCGGACAGCGGGACGATTGACACCATCCGTTCGAACACGGCGGTGCCGGAGCAGAACGCGCCGTCCAGCAGCGCCATCGCTTCGGCTCCCGGCAACAGCGGTGAAGTCGGCCGGTATACATCCGGGCGAACGCGGCGCAGCACCCGTCGCGGCAACACGTTGCGGCCGCTGAACGAGCCGGCGACGGAGCGCCCGCCTCGGCTGCCGACAGCACCTACACCCGTCGAGAGACTGCATGAGGAGGTGCCGCCCGGAGAACAAGAGGAACGACGGCGCAGCGAAGCAGGGAGGGGCGGCGCCGGCACCGGGTCGGAGGCGCCCGGAGAGGGCACGCCAGAAACGGAAGAGGCAGAAGGTGCCGCGGCGCCAGGCGGCGCAGGGTCGGAAGCGCCCACGGCACGTGCACCAGAAACGGAAGAGGCAGAAGGCGCTGCGGCGCCGGGCGGCGCGGGGTCGGAAGCGCCCCCGGCACGTGCACCGGAAACAGAAGAGGCAGAAGGTGCGCCGGCGGCGGGCGGCGGGGGCGAACCCGCCACCGCGCCCGCCCACACCACAGGCCTGGAGGCATCATGGTAGCGAGGACTCATACGCGCAAGCAGCCATACGAGACGTTGCCCTGGCCGTATTCGCAGCCAACGGGAGATGCGGTTGAGGCGACGCCGGCGACGATAGACCTGGTACAGAGCCAGGTGAAGGCACTGGTCACCAAGAATCCCACTTTCCTCCAGATGTCCGCGGAACAGCGTGCGCGCTTGACTCAGGACCTGTCCAAGATCGCCTCGTACTGGGCGGCGCTGATGCTCGAGGAGTGGAAGCGGACGGAGGAACTGGGCCAGACGCCTGTCGTTCGACAGGAGACGGTGATCGAAGCGCCCGTGTCGCGCACGACCGCGGCCGGCCGGCCGCTGGCCCGAGCCCAAGCGAGCGCCAGCCCGAGTGCCGAGGAATTCAGCCCGCGCGCCGCCAGTCAGGTGGCCCGGATCACGGAGAGAACGCTCAACGCCATTGCGTTTCCGACCTTTGTGTCCGATCTCATCCAGGGAACGTTCCGGGCCATTGTCGACGCATCGATCCAGCAGATGGAGGCGTTTGGCAATCTGCTTTCCAACGTGGCCAAGACTGTTGACCAGTTCATGGCCGACAACATTACGGACAACCAGGCAAGAGATTACCTTGCCGAGACGTATCCGGGGCACTTCCGTATCGACGCGTCCGGCGAGGCCCCGCGGCTGCGTACGCGGCGCAATGCCGACGATCTGCCGATGCCCGATTTCCAGCGTGACTTCCAGTTGCCCGAGGAGTTCACCAGCCTCGACGAGGACGAGGTCGAAGAGACGCTGGTTCCGGCGGCGCGGCGGAAGCTGGCGCGGAACCGACATCAAATGCTGGCGGCGATGGTGCTGATGGGGATCAACCGCATCGTCGTGACGCGGGGGCGGATCAGCGCGAAGATGGGCTTCCGGATCGATGCGTCGGACACGGGACGGGCGGAGACCGCCAGCCAATTCGATTTTCAGCACAGCGTCTCAGCCCGTTATGGCGGCGGGCTGGCCGGGCTGTTTGGCGGCCCCAGCGGCAGCATCAAGACATCCATCGCCTACGTCAGCTCCACGAAGAAAGAGAGCTCCGACGAGTTGAACGTTGAGGCCGATTTGACCGGAGAGGTCGACCTGCAGTTCCGCTCCGATGTGTTCCCCCTGGAGCGTTTTGCGGATCCCGCGATGATTGGTCTTATCCAAGGCAACACACCGAATCCGGCCGGGAACGTGGGGACGGGCGGAACCCAAGGACAGGGTGGCGGGCAAACGGAGGCGACGGAAGGCTCGTGACACCCGAGGGGGCGGTGAGAGCCAGCGCCGGAGATCGGGCAGAAACTCGATGGCAGATCGGAAGGGAAGAATGGGTCGACAAGGCAGCTTATATCCCGAACGCCGGACACGTCGGTCCGGTGCACGCGGGCGAAGGGTGCAAGAAGAAGACGCTCAGTTCCGTGGCCAGACTGGATGACGCCGGTCTGCAGGCAAGCGTATGAAAGGAGACGAGTCATGATAGCAAGCTATTCCACATCAAGACGGACGGCGGTTCTCGATCCGGGGCACGGGGGCACCGCCAGCGCAGGGGGCTCTGGTTCCGTCGGCGCTGTCGGTCCCAACGGTCTTCGGGAGAAGGATCTGAATCTCGAAGTCGCGCAACAGGTCTTCCGTCTGCTCCATCCGGACATTCACGTGGTCATGACCCGCACGGCTGACACCAACCTGTCGCTGGGAAACCGGGCGAAAGTGGCCAGAGACAATAACGCGGACTACTTCGTTTCCATCCACTTCAACGCCTGTTCGACGCCGAGTGTGGATGGGACGGTGGTGTTCGTTGCGCCCGGCGCCAATGCCGTCAGTCGCAGCCTGGCACAGGCCTTGGCGGACGGAGTCTCGGCCGTGACCGGCGTGGGCAACCGTGGCGTCCGGGAGCACAACTATGGTGTGATCCAAACCAACCGCCACCTCCAGGGCACGGCGGCGTGCCTCCTGGAGGTCGCCTTCCTGAGCAATCCCGTTCAGGCCCGTCGCCTGGAGGCACAAGCCTACCGCCGGCAACTGGCGGAGGCCATTGCCAATGTGCTTCGCCGACAGGCGGGATTACCGGTCGCGGCCAGCCAGGCCATGGCGGCAACCCGCGAACTTGTCGGCTGTGGGGTCCGTGGGGGGACCGCCGCGCGGCGCGGACTCAGCGCATCACAAATGGCAGCGGGCATTGGCGGGATGGGAGCTGAAGCGTTCCTGCTCACCCATCCGAGCTCCCGCGGACGGACACTGTCGACGGAGATTCCGCTGGACCCCGGCACCGGGGGGCAGTGCATATTGCCCGATGCTCTTGAGATCGGTGACATCATTGTCTCCACGACCGATTCCATCATATCCAACGTTATTCGTCGGATCACCGACGCCCCGGTCAGTCATGCGATGCTCTATGTCGGCGACGGTCAGATTGTGGAAGCCGTGAGCGAAGGGGTAGTGCTTCGGCCGTTGTCCATGGCACTCGACGACGCCACTGTCGCCGTGGCGTTCCGCCACCCGACCCTGACGATCGACCAGGCGTTGTTGGTGCGCGACTACGCGGGACAACAAGTGGGCAAGTCCTATGACTACTGGGGTATCGTGCAGCAAGCAGGCTTCCAGTTGGACCGTGCCGTCTGGTGCCGTGGCAAGACGGGAGAGGAGTACCAACGTTGCGTCGACTGGCGGGGGCGCATCAATCTGGGCAAAGGTGACGATGATAGCTTCTTCTGCTCGGAGCTGGTCTTGGCCGCCTACGCTCACGCCGGTCTGCCTTTGACCGACCGGCCTCCGCACTGGGCTACTCCCGGCGATATCGCCGATCTGCGTCTGAGCAATCGGCTGGGGTACGTGGGACATCTCAAAGTGGAACTGCCTGCGAGTCAGAGCCTGTCGCGCCTGTCGCGTGCGTATGAGGGTGGCTCCGGACCCGGCGTCAGTGTGCTGCAGCCGTCACAGGTAGTCTACCAAATCCAGGCCGGCCAGGAATATGGGCCGCGGTGGCGCTCGCAGCGCCCGCCGGGGCTGCCGGCCAATGCGAGGCGAACGAGCCGGTACAGAGAAGCTCGTCCCTACATCGAGCAACTGGCCGGCCAAGAGAATCTGGGCCAGGTGTTCGTGGATACCGTGGCTCACCTGGCGGAAACCGAGAGTGGGGCGATGTTTGCACGGCCCGCCAATGCCTTTGACGTACGACCGCCGGGACAACGTCCGGCGGGAACGTCCTATGTCTCGGCATGGGGAGCGTTTCAGTTCAACCGGGATGCTTGGCGCGGACAGCGGGGTATACCAAACACGGCCTATCCCTGGGACGCCAGCGCCTACGAAGAACTGGCCGTGCCGATCCGCCGATACGCGGGCATCTTCAGGGAGGTCCGTGCTGCCCGCGGCTCGCCGACCGATGCGGCGCGCGGCATCCGCCTCTGGCACCGGACACCGGCCCACTACCGTCGTTATGTCGAGGCCGGCGGCCGGTCTGGTTTCTCGGCCGCCTGGGCGAACGTACCGCGCGAACATGCCTCGGTTGTCGACCAGCATCTTCGCAACGCCCGCGTGCTCACCGAAGCCGGCAGTCAGTCCCTGGCCGCACACGGGTCCTGGGGAACGACCGCACAGCAGGCACGGTCCGCGACGAACTTCACCCCGCTTCACGGGCCCGGCACAGGAGATGTCTTTCATCCCACGAACGCAAGCGGCATCGTAATCCTGGACGTGGTACGTCGCGAGGTGGCCAACGAGGCGCGCAGGGAATTGGCCCGCTGGCGGACGTCCGGCGGGGCCATCATCAGGGAGGGCGACGCGGCGGGCAGAGCCATCCTGGCAAGCGATTACTGGCCCGCGGTCGGGGTCGCCGATCCGCTCGCCGCCCTGGGCGCCAACTGGTGGAGCAGTACCCCGTGGAGTGCTGCCTTCGTGAGTTACACCGTTAACGCAGCGGCCGAACGTCTTGGCCTGGCTGACCTGCTGGCAAACAGCGCTGCGCACATGCGCTACACGTGGCAGGCCTATAGAGATCGCGACGCCCGGCGGATGGAGCGGTACTGGCCGTACCCTCCGGACCGCGTGCTCGTGGACGTTGGAGACATCATCGTCAAGGCGCGCGGTACGGGCGCGTCGGCCACCTGGAACGACGTTGTCGCTCCCGGCTATCAACACAGGTCGACCCACGGCGACATTGTCGTGGCTCTAAGTGACACAGCGGCCACGGTCATTGGAGGCAATGTGGGGAACTCGGTCGGGGAGCGGTCCTATCCATTGTCCAATGGTTTCATCGACAGGAGCTCCGCCGTCAACGCTGCCGACCGGGTGTTCGCGATTCTCAAGCTGGTTGGCAGTGCAGCGTAACCGCGACCCCGCTAATCACCGGATCCGATGTCAGCCCTTGGGGATGGCGCGATTCGCTGGAGGCCCGGCGGCTTCAGTGACACGATTACCGATGGCACCGGACGGACCGGGATAGTGGATGAGAGCACTCCAAGGAATGCGCCGTTGAGGATAGTCGAGCTTCGGCGGACCCTGTCATGGACGCCGGGCCGACAGGAGGAGGCAGACCATGGATAAATTCGAAAAATACTGGCGACTTTCAGAGATGGAAGAGCGATTCAATGCCAGTGCTGGGGGAGTGCGCGCCTTGGCTTCCGCCTGGATGTTAGCTTCGTTGGGAGCGATTGGCTGGTTGTTCAATTACTATGAATTCGACAAATGGCCAATGCCGTTGGGTCTGCTTGTTGTAATGGTCTCTTCATTGGCTACGGTGGGCATCTCCACGCTGTGGGTCATGGATCAGCTCGTGTTTCATCGGCTATTGAATTCAGTATTCCTGGTTGGACTGAAGATGGAAAAAGATGATCCAGAACTACCGCCGATCCGGTCAGTGATGATGAAGACACAGGAAGGTTCCGGAACGTCCAAATGGGAGCTCCTGTTCTATATAGCACCGATTATCATCTTCACGTTGCTTTCGTTTTCCACACTTGCCTTTGGAAGCGACAAATTGTTCTTGGCAAATCGGGGACTCCCTATGCTTCAAGCAGAGCGAATGAGCTGGGCGTTTCTGGTCGTTCAATTGTCCTTCTTGTCGTGGGTTCTTATAAAGCGCAGGACAACTAGGTCATTTGCGAAGGGAGCCGACTGGTTTGCTGATGAGGAGTTCACGAGAGTGATTTCCACATCCTCATACGATTCAATAATCGCAAACTACAGCAGCAGTGCCCAGAAAGGAAGGCAGACGGGCGCTTGAAACGGCGGGGGCCCGGCTCCGGTATGTCTCGGGCGGCCGCTGGGGCGCGCGGCGGTACACGGACATGAACCGGCTCAAGGAAATGGTGAGCAACGAAACGCCAAAGGCCCATGACGCGGCCGCCTGACCCATGGGTCAGGCGGTGACTCTCCCTCTCAGGGGAACAACCAAAAAAAGCGAAAAATCCTTTCCGCTACCATTTGCGGACTTGAACTATAAGCACAGTTTCTGTAAAATCTGGCAGAAAGAGGGCGAATCGATTCCTGCCCTCTTCGGTTTTCGCACATCCGCGTGCTCGTCATCACGAGTTCGTGAGGCGAATGGAAAGCTCGGAAGGGGGAAACGACAGGTTGGAGTGCCCCGACGGGTGTAACACAGTGGTTTGCCGCGGATACCGTCGGCGGGCGGTTCTCATGCGGCACTGTTGGAAAGGGGGAAAATCATGAAGTGTCGCAATCAATTCCTGATCGTTGGCTGGCTGCTCCTGTGGTCCGGGATGGCTCAGGGAGCGTTCAAATTCATCGGCTGGGCGGACAATCGCCCGTACGATGCGGGCAACAGGGCTCGCTTTCGGTGGGCCTTACAAGAGATGAACGGGGTCGCGGGAGGCGGCCCGCTCTTCCACATCGTCCCCGGCGACTTCGACCTTACCGCCCAGACGGACGAAGACGTCACGAACATCTCCAGCGTGAAGACCTGGTATTATGCCCCCGGGAATCACGATGTCGACCATCTCACGGAAAGCCACTGGTCTATGGACGTCGAGAACGTGCATTTCGTGTTTCTCAACGAGTACCTGACCGGCGACGGGCGGGTCGGCGACTCGGACTATAATTGGCTGGTCAACGACCTCAACGCCAACGCGAAGCCGGCGGTGTTCATCATTGGGCACGAGCCGGCGTTCCCCGAGAATCGACACGTGGGCGACAGCCTGGATGCGTACCCGGAAGAGCGGGACCGGTTCTGGAATCTGCTCAACGAGCGGCAGGTGCTCGCCTACATCTGCGGGCACACCCACGTCTACAGCACCTACAGCGACGCGACCGGACCGACCATCCAGATCGACCTCGGCAACGCCGGAAATCCCAGTATCACCGGCAATCCTCAGACGTTCGTCATCTTCGACGTGACCGATCAACAGGTTGACGCGTACGTGTACGACGGGTTCCAGGATGAACCGTATAGCGGCGGATTCAGTTTCTCGATGCCCGTTCCCGCGCCTGTCTATAAGGCGCAGAATCCGTCTCCCGCAGACGGGGCCGCGAACGTTCCCACCAGTGCGACGCTCACCTGGACCGCGGGCGCGGGGGCCGTCAGCCACGATGTCTGGCTCTGGGAAACGGGATCGACGCCGGTGCGCGTATCGGAGCAGCAAACCGGCACGAGCTATACGCCGACGCTGGAGTCCGAGACGCAGTACTCCTGGCGGATCGATGAGCACTACAGCGGCCAGCCGGTCGTGACGGGCGACGTGTGGAGCTTTACCACGAAAGCCGACACGACCTACTGCTACTTCACAGGCGAGACGTCGGTCAAGGGATCGGTGACGGGCAGCGGAAACACGGTGGACAGTGACGATGCGTATGAGAGCATCACGGAGGTGCTGAACGTTCCCAACAAGAACGGCTACAGCACGCTGGAGCACGTGTGGCAGTTCACCGTGCCGGCCGGTCAGTACGTGGAGTTTCACATCGAGGCGTTTCATACGCCCAGCGCGGACGGCGATGATTTCGCTCTGTCCTATTCGACGGACGGCTCGACCTATACCTCCATGCTGACTATCACGAAGACGGCGGATGACGACGCCAGACAGGTTTATTCGCTGCCTTCGGGCACGAACGGCACGGTGTACGTCAAAGCCCAGGACACGAACCACGCCAGAAAGTCCCAGAACATAGACACGTTCCACGTGGACCGCGTGTACGTCATCAGCTCGGACAATCCGATTCCGCAGCCGCCGAGCTACAAGGCCGGCAACCCGTCGCCCGCCGACGGCGCGACGGATGTCGCCACCGATGTGACGCTCACGTGGACGGCCGGCGACGAGGCGACCGCTCACAACGTGTATCTCGGAACCGACGGTGCTTCGCTTAGTGAGGTCTCTCACGGACAGACCGGGACGTCGTACACGCCGGCGACACTGACCCAGGCGACCACGTACTGCTGGCGTATTGACGAGGTGAGAGCGGGCGATGTGGTCGAGACCGGCGTTACCTGGAGCTTCGGCACGGCCGGCGCTCCGGGCGCGCCGACCACGATGACCGCCTCGGTCGAAACCAGCACGAGCAGAGCCGTTCCGCCGGACGTTTACGGCGTAGCGACCGTGACGGTGGTGGACAATCTGGGAGGGCCCGTCGCGGATGCGATGGTCGAGGGCTCGTTCACGGGCGATTTCTGGTTTGTCTCGCGCGGGCCCACGGCCACCGATGCCACCGGTAAAGTGACGTTCACGACGGAACCGTCTTTCCTGAAGAAGCCTTCGTTCGGATTCCAAGTCACGGCTGTCACGCACCCGAGCCTGATATGGCAGCCCTGAGCGACCGCGGCAGCCCCCGGCGTGATACGGATTGTGAATCATTTTTGTGCCCCGTGTGTCATCCCTTCGGCCGCGCCTAGAGAAGGCTCTGAACGAGGCGCAGCGCAGTGAAGGACCTGGGCTACGAACGGGAAAAACGTCTTGTGCAGAGGCCAGATCCTTCGGCTTCGCCTCAGAGCCTGGCCTGAGCATGGCGACGGGATGACTGAGTCTGCGCCGCGCAAGCACTTTCCGTAAGCCGTATGAGTCGATTTGAGGGTCCCATCCGGCTGTGCTCGGAGCTTGTCCCGAGCGCAGCCGCATGGAGCGGGCTCAGGCGATGGTTTCCTGCGTTCGCGCAACGCCGTCGCCAGGGACTGCAAGACCCTCCGATGCAGTTCCGACGGTGCGCCCCCTGAACCGGTAAGGCAGCCGCGGCGGGCGCCGGTGGTCAGGAGTCGCGGCTTCCGGCGGATCTCAAGGCCTGGAAGGTCGGCGGCCACAAACCAACGAAAAGACTCTCGAGTTTCTTGCCCCGCAGAAACAGGACGATAGATGTGATTATGCTCGCCAGGGTCAGAATGTGGAACAGGCTCATGCCCGTCCTTGTTGTTACGCGTTGATCGATGTTTCTCAGCAGGGACTGTGCCCGATCCACCTCAGCGGCGGTTGAGTACGCGTGTCTTCTTACGAATACCATCGCATCATCTCCTTTCCTCGCCGAGAATGCCGCGTCGCAGGCGTCACTCCCAACGCAATTCGACTGGCTCGGAGAGAGCCGGTCGGCCCTACCTCTTCGGCCCGCGTCTCTCCCGGGGCGCTCGCGCCCATCGGCCGCACGGGCAAGAGGCCCATGACATTTCTTACGCATTCTCCGTCGGACGGCTCGCGTTGCTTCATCACGAATTCCCTTATTTGGCCGTCAGATTTTGTCGTGGTTGCCGATGTGGGCGACGAAATTAGGCAAATTCCCTAATTGACGTTTGCCACGAGCACAGGCAGACGTCGTGAGCATCCCGCTCGATGGGATACACCGCCACGGCCTTCCCGATCGCGCAGGACCGCCCCCGGAATCGCCAGCGGGCCGCCCTTGGGCTCTCATCCGCGCTCTCAGGTGCGCCTGGCGTGCGAAGGCGCGGTGTCCGGCGGGTCGGTCGTGAAGGGACGGTACGGCCACAGGGGACAACAGACAATAGGACACTCCCTGACCCGGGTGCGCTGCCAGTGCATGCAATCGAGGCACTTGGCCGCAATCGCCGCCTTCGGATCGCGCCCGGACATCGCCTTGTCATACTTCTTCTGATAGGACGCTTTGCGCGCGCCCGGGATCGAGGCCCGGTACTGCCGCCTTCTCTTTTGGAGAACTCTCTCTGTCATTTTGCACTACCATCCTGGGCACAAAGTACGCCCGGCACTACATGTATGTTCATTCAACCATAAACAGGAGGGTAAAGCAAGCCCCCTCTGGCGTGCATGCCGCAAAAAGTGCATTTGCGCGCGAAGTGCGATATGGGGGCTCGGACAGTCATGTATCAGCCGGCGCCGTCGTCTCGTCCGACCGTCGGCGGACGAAACGCAAATGGGGCCGTGAGGACTCATACCGATTCCGCATGAGTTTTTCGCAGGGTATCATCATGCTTTGGGTGGCAGCGGCAAACGCCGGTTTGCCGATGGTCCTGTCCATGCCCCATCGGCAGAGCCTTCGGCCTTGCCGCTACCGCCCGGAGATGCGAAATTCTCAATCGTAATCAGTATCATACGGATTTTGATTGATTCGTATGCGACGCTTGTCGTCCTGAACGGCGCGTAGCGGAGCGAAGGGGGCTCTCCAAACGCGAAAGTATGCCTTTGGGGGCCCCAGGATCTGGGCCGCGAACGCAGGAAACTCCCATCCGCCGGCCAGATCCTTCGG
>CAYFUB010000687.1:0-8248 GCA_964346195.1 uncultured Pirellulales bacterium | reverse complement strand
TTGTCGAGTGCAATGAGCACGTTCGTATCGATGAATACGCTCATGCTCATAGTGCGTACTTATCCTTCAGCGCGTTCGCGAGAACCTCCTTGTGATTGCGACCCTTCAGGTCGATCACGCCGGAGGCGCGACGCGTGAGCCTGCCCAACGGCTTGCCCCGATCCTTTCCATTCGCCAGCGCCCGGATGAATCGGCTGAACAAGGCCGACACGCTCGTATTACGCTCGGCTGCCAGACGTTTTGCCTGCTCAATCACCTCGCGATCCGCATTTAACGTCAATTTTGCCATACACTTGCTCCTGTACGTAACATCCTACGTCAGATTGTACGTACCCCCGCCGACCCTGTCACGCGATATATGCCTCCCGAAGCGTGCAGATGCCAGTACTTCGTCCACTCCAAATCTGTGGGTAAAGCGCGTTCGGAGTACCGCCTTCAGGCGGCTTTAAGGGGACCCGGGTCCCCACAGGCGATACATCGCCTTTGGGAGCCCCACCAAACGCGACTCATCGCGTTTGGGAACCCAAGACCGCATAAACGCGGGATTCCAAACGGGCCCGATCCCAGCCATGCCGATCACCGAATTAAGATGGACACAGTACTAGCTTCGCGGTCGCACCGGCCCTATCGATTGAGCAGCGTGATCGCTTTTTCCAGGACGGTGTCACGGCCTGCGCGGATGTCTTCGATGGTGGGCAGGACGAGATGATGGGGCTCGATGCCATGAAGGGGGGAGGGAACCTTGCCGTGCAGCGGGAACGTCAGCGAACAGCGCAGCGTCACCCCGCCGGGCAGATCGATCCCGTTCGACCAGCCGCAAGCGCCAGTGGTTGGGGTGCCGACGAGAAGAGCACCGGCCTCGAACATGCCCGACACGAAGTGTTCGCACGCACTCGCGCAACCCTCGTTGATGAGGACCGCCACCTTGCCGGGGTAACACCAGGGGCCGCGCGGGGCCACGACGTTGATAAACTTCTCGTATGTGTCGGTGCCCGCCCGCCGCTGGAAGCTGATACTGGCGACGACCTTGTGGGTGATGAACCGCCCGATGACGGTCTCGGCCAGATTGTCCGCGCCGCCGCCGTTGTCGCGCACGTCGATGATCAAACAGGGTTTCTCACGCAGCGGTTCCAGCAGCTTGTCAAACTCGTCCGGTGAGAAACCACCCCAGACGCGGATTCTGATGTAGCCGACACGGTCGTCGATGACCCGGCTGGAAAGCACGGGTTCACGCGGGGAACCAAATCCTCCCCCGCGCCTCAGGACCTTCTCATAAACCTCTCCCTGGCCGTTACACAACTTCAGTTTGACCTGTGAGCCCGGCTCGCCTTCGAAGATGGCCTGGCAGGCGGACCGGGTTTTGGCGTAGGGAGTGGCACCAAACGCGTCCGGCAACTCGCGGTCGAATCGCTCCCTGGCGTTGGTGCCGTCAATCTCCAGCACGATATCACCGCGCGCCACGCCGAGTTCCTGCGGGCACTGCATCACCACGATGTGGTCCTCCACCAGACTGGCGTGGACCGGCGGCCCGACCAGATCGCGTTTTCCCTCCCAGTACAGGCTCGTATGGTAGTCGTTCAGCCGCCGGACGAGCATGGTATCCATGACCGGCAGTGCCTCGTACAGGCTGTTCATGTCCGTGATTTCCTGTTTGCACGCCTCATACCAGCTTTCATCGAAGGCGCCGGCGTACTCCATCATGGGATAGTTCTCCTTGAGGGAGTTCCACAGGATATCGAGAAAGCCCGCCGGCGTGCCGGCCGCGGGTACGGTGACATTCGGATCGGCTCCCTTTGCCAGCAGCAGCTTCGCGACTTCCTCTTGTCCGCGCATCCGGGCCACCTGCAGCGGCGTGAACCCGTACTTGTCCGTGGCGTTTACATCCGCCCCGTAGGACAGGCACATCTGCACGACGCCCAAGTCCCCGCTGCGCAGAGCACTGAGCAGCTTGTCGCCGAGGGTCTTCGCATCCAGCAACCGGCAAGCGAAGCCCCAAAGCTCGCGGCCATTCTGCACCTTGAGCAGGAGGTGATTCCGGCCGGCCCGGAATTTCACCAGGACAAGATCATCGTCCTCGCGGGCGGGGCGGTCCGCCCAGTTCTCGTGAACCTGTTCGCCATTGAGCCAGACCTTCACGGCGTCGTCGCTGCCGATGCCGAGCACGGCCGATGTCGCGGCGGGCATGTCGATCTCGGCCCAGGCATAGGCGATCACGTACTCCTTGGGCCCGTAGAGCCCCATGAGATCGATGACGTTCGCCGGACTTTCGACCTTCTGCCACGGATATTCCTTCCCGTCCCTCTGGTGCACCATTTGCGGCGTTGGTCGTATCTGCGTTTCCCCGCCGTGCTGGGTCAGGTAGTCCCGGTAAAACGCCTGGCGTTGAGCGGCCGTATCATCGGGCCTTTTCTGTCCGTCAAAGACGGGAAACGGGCCGCAGACCAGCCACCGTTTCATGGACGCGCCCGGCTCCAGCCCCTCGTAGAACGCCTCCTGCACCGGCGCCGCCGCCTCCGCAGCCTGCGCGCTCACGCACCACACGCAAATGCAAACCAGATTCGCCAGAATTCCCAAAGTGACTTGCATACCATACTCCTTGAGTGGCTATCCGCTAAACCAGCAGTCTACCAGTAAAGACGGTCGCACGGCAGGTCTGTTATCTACGGACGTGAAAAAAATCAGGACGGGCCCTTACCCCTGTTGGTCACGACTCCGCGTGTGACATCAATCTCGCACAGCGCTTTCGCGGCACGTCAACCAGTTTGGGGTGGCAGCGACAAGGGTTCCCAAACGGAGCCTGCGGAGCTTGCCGATGGTATTGGTGGCACTCAGGAGCCATCGGTGAGCTGACGCTTGACGCCGCTACTCGCCCTTTCTGCGACGGCCCGACCGCCACGACTCTGTCATTCCTGCGGAGGCAGGAATCCAGACATCTCACGCGTGGGAGCTGCGCCCAAGCGCCCGCACATTCGCGTTTCGCTGGTTGGCTGGTGAGAAGGCCGTGGGCCGGATGCGGTCAGCCGTCGAGGGTCCAGCCTTCGCGATATTTGCGGCTCAGCAGGGCGTTGGCCTCCTCGCTGTTAGTGACCCGACCGGCGACGGCGTCGTATTCCAGCTTCTTGCCGACGCGGTAGGCCACGAGGCCCAGCAGCATCGTCTCGATCATCGTGCCGCCGTACTCGAAGTCGCAGGAGGTTTTCAGGTCGCCTTTGCAGGCGTTGGTCCATTCTTTCTGGAAGTGGCCGACGTTCGGGAGCATCTTGTCCTTGGGCCGGCGGTCGTAGTAGCTCATGTCCGCGTCGTCGCCGAAGGGGATGAGCAGACGCGAGCCGAAATCGGCGATAAGATAGCCCTTGGAGCCCTTGAACATGGCACCATGCCCGATCTTGTTCAGATCGACCCAGCCCCGCGGCGACCGCGGCATGGCGCCGCCCTGGTACCAGTGCACGCCGATCGCGCCGCGCCAGTCGTTAGCGGGCAGGGTGCAGTGACTTTCCATCTCGACCGGCGTCACCTCCGGGTTGAACGGTTCGCCCTTGGCCTCCATCGTGGTGGGCAGGCCGATGCCGACTGCGTCCCAGACGATGTCCATCGTATGGCTGCCCATGTCGCCGATCTGGCCGCTGCCGAAGTCCCAGTACATGTTCCATTGGAGGCAATTCGCCCCGGGACCGCCGGTGAAGTAGCCCGGGTTGTACGGGTGCCACGGCGAGGGGCCGATCCACAGGTCGTAGTGCAAGTGCTCCGGCGGCTCACCTTCAGCGGGCAAATAGCCCGGGCGGCGGATCTGCCGATTGCCCCATGCGTAGGCGTCTTTGAGCTCGCCGATCGCGCCGTCCCGGACCAATTCCTGCACGCGGTTGAAGTTTGGGTTTGCGTGACGTTGCATCCCGACCTGCGTGGCCAGCTTGTTCCTGCGCTTGAGCCAATTGGCGCGGACCACGCGGGCCTCCTGGATGCTGTTGGCCAGCGGTTTCTCGCAGTAGACGTGCATGTCGCGGTTCAGCGCCCAGTTCGCGACGAACGCGTGCGTGTGGTCCGTCGTGCAGCAGATCACCGCGTCGATGCCTTTCTGGTCGAGGCACTTGCGCCAATCGACATAGTGTTTGGCGTTGGGGAACCTCTCGGCCGCCGAGACGATGCGCTTCTCGTTCACGTCGCACAGGGCCACGACGTTCTCGCTCGAGATGGCGTCGAAATGCGCGAGGGCCCGGCCCCAGGTCCCGATCAGGGCGACGTTGAGCTTGTTGCTGGGCGCGTTGGCGCCGGAGAGCACGCCGCCGGGCAGGATGACCAGTCCGGCGCCGGTCGCGGTGGCGGATTGCAGGAATTGGCGTCGTTTCATGTTCTCTTCTCCTTTCGGCTGTGGAGTTCCCGTTTCATTTCGAGGGCCTGGGCCGTAGAAACCCGGCGCGCCAGTGTAGGTCTCATCAGGCCCAAAAGCAAGCCATTTTCGGACATGGTTCAGTTCCGTGCGGGTCGCGGCGGCACTCGTTTGGAGTGTGCCCGTAAGGGCATGGGAACAAACGCCTTACGGCGTCGCTACAAACGCACAGGCTGCTTCCGTGGAGCCATTTCCGACACGATTCTGTCATGCTTCGATGACATGACAATAATCAGCGAGTTTCGTGGTTGACAAACATCGTGCGATTTGGTACAATCAACCGCAATTGGAGGAATGGACCCCTCGCGGCGGGCAGATGCGATAACGCAAGGAGAACCGTCGTTCGGTGTGTGCTCGTGAGAGAAGATGCCATGAACACACCCAAATTGACCCAATTATGACACGGGCGTGATCCTGGTGGAGGTGTAATTCATGCGAGAGACAAGGCGATATGATGAAGAGATGATTCGCGATTTCCTCCATCACCTGCGGGCGGAAGTAGCCATGTCTCTGTTCCAATTGACTCATAACGGCGAACCGCCCGACCGGGGGCTCCTGGCCCGGCTGACAGAGTACTCCGGAAAGTACGAAGTGTGTGCGCTTCTGCCGAAGACGGAAGTGGACGCCGCCGGCGTTCCCGACGACTGTGTAGAAGACCTCTGGAAGGATGTCAAAGCGGCCCGGATCCGCGAGATGAAAAACGCATTGGAAGCCCTCGACGCTCTGGAGTCGGTCCTCGTGGAAGCTTTTCAATGCTTGAAGCAGCCGCATCAGGTGTCCCTGAGGCGAGTCAGACTCGCCGATGTCTTCGCAGGGCGCTACGCCGGGAACAACAGAGCCTAGCCCTCCGTTGCCTGATCGTCCACCGCGGCACCAGCGCGAGGCTCAGTCAACCCGATGACCTTTTGCTCTCTGCCGGACGTTCGCCGGCCCTTCATTGCGTCGTGACTGTTCCCCAATCCCTGCCCAGGATGGTGAAGTCCCTGGAGTCCACAATGCGGTCGCTGTTGAGGTCCGCGCCCGGATCGTTGGGATCGGAGCGACTTGACCATGCCTGACACAAGGCCAGGAGGTCTCGCGCATCGACCCTTCCATCGCTGTCTATGTCACCCTGTATCGCGTCGCTGTGCAGCAGGACCAACTCGATACCGGTCCCGGCTCCGAGATTTCTGGAGTATTGTTTGTCGGCGGGATTGTTCCAGTGCTCGTGAACGCCCAGGCTCGTCAGCCGCAGCACATTGCCGGCGTGGTCAGGGTCGTAGAACGTGCCCGAACAGGGGTCGTCCGCCAGGGCCGCCTCGTGCAGATAGTCCTCCGCGCCGCCCTGCATGTCGTATTTGGAATTGGGCGCACGCCCATACTTGACCACATCGGGCCACTCTTGTTGCACGAAATCGTACCCCACCGAGTCGATAGCCACGGGGTCCTGCGAGGCGAAAATGCTGGAGGGCCAGTCGCCTTGGAACGGCGCCGTCTTCCACGGGTAAGGATGCGCCTCCCAATAATACCCGCCGAAAAGACCGTCGAGGAGATACAGGACCGTCTTGCCGCCGAGTTCGGGGTGTCCCATCAGGTCCACCAGGGCCCGATAGTGAGCGGTGCCGGGGCTCCACGGCGGATTCTGGCCGGCATTAGGAAGGCTCAGGTGCATGTTATAGTAGCCCGGGTATCCTCCCTTGTTGGGCAGTTGCGGGAACGGGGGCCTCAGGTAACCGTTCGGCGTTCTGACCAGCGAGCCATAATGATTCTTGGCACAGAGCGTCACCCCGGACGAATGCCCCTTCAAGATGGCAAAGTTGATGAGGTAGTCCGCCTCGGCAAACGGGACCGGTGTGTAGTCCTGCACCTTTCCCGCCGCCGCGGGGATGCTCCAATAGAAGGGGACCGTCGAGAACTCCACGCGCGTTCGCCCGCCGCCGCCGTAGTTGTCCACGTACTGCACGTTCGGAAACTCCGGATGCAGCATGTCCCAATAGTAACTCGGGAACATGGCCGTCGGATCTCCTATCGCGATGTCGTTCTGGTCGGCTCCCGCGACGTAGACCAGTTGACGCAACAGGGCCAGGATCATCTGGGGAGAGTTATCGATGTTGTTCGCCATGCTTCGTTTTTTCTCGTAGGTGACCGGGTCGGTGCCCCCTCCCGAAGCGTTGCAGGTCGTGAGATTGATCTTGATCGCGATCTTCTCGCCGGTCCGGTAGCCGACTTCCTCCTTGCCTCGGCGGCCATTGAAGCAGCGGAAGATCACGTCCCATGCTGCGGCGTCCGAGTTCCGGCCGGCCACGCCCCGAATCGCCTGCGACAGCATCTTCTCCACCACCGCCAAGTCGGTATGTTCATCCTGCCACCAGGGCTCGGGCGAGTGGTAGCCGTCCCAGTCCGTCGCATCGGGGTCATGGACCCAGACGACACGCCCGGGGTGAATCCCTTTCGCCTCGCCCAGCGGCCCATGAGGTCCCCACGGCCCGCTCACGGCGGCCGGTTGAAGCTCGGCCACGGACACCACGCCCATGATCGCCGCCGTGGTCACGGCCATGCAGACCAGCACGGCGCGGGACTCCTTCAGCCTCTGCCCCGCCTTCTTGAAGATGACGGCCGACCCTGTCAGTGCCACCAGCCAGGCGACGAAGCCCGAGGCGAGCGGCATCGCCATCCGCTGGCACGGATACGTCGCCCGCGAAGGCTTGGGCACGACCCGGACCAGAAACCAGACCAGCGCCAGCAGTCCCGTGACCGGGAATATCCACCGCGCCCAGCGGCATCTCGTCCAATGACTGGGACGCCGGCCCTCTTTACGACAATGCGCAAACGTATGCTGGTTCTGCATGATGCACCTCCTGCACCATCAAAGCGGATACCGTGATTATACAATATTTGTCTTTATGATTGCAATCTTCGGGCGAGGGCATGAATCATCAATTCAGGGGGGCGACCAGCGACACAGCGTCCGGCCGGGCCAATCATCAATCGTAAATCATGAATCATCAATCCCGAGGCCTCCGGCCGGGGCATTTTCCCCTTTCGGCCGATAGCATGACAGAAGACGGAAGACAGAGGACGACGGGGAAAAGAAGGTGAGAAGATCAGAAGGTGAGGAGATAGGACGGA
The DNA here is from genome assembly GCA_964346195.1 of uncultured Pirellulales bacterium. Classification (GTDB taxonomy): domain Bacteria; phylum Planctomycetota; class Phycisphaerae; order Sedimentisphaerales; family Anaerobacaceae; genus PLanc-01. The sequence continues at coordinate 756 of CAYFUB010000687.1, read as the reverse complement.
CACGCAGGACGCGCGACGTACCCCGCGCAACGAGTCTCGCCCCATGCTTCTTCACGTCATGCTATTGGCCGAACGCGAAAAATGCCGGGGGTTCGGGGGCAGAGCCCCTGAAGTGGCGAGGCTATCCCTTGCCTGCGCGGCGGCAGGCTTTGACCTTGTTTCTTGCTCTGGTGTACAAGGGAGGGACGCCCTCGCCACGAGGACCATCGCCAAGCAGCCCCGTAGCGCCGCTGCGCGTCGGGGCTTGACGCTGCCACCCGGAGAACACGGCCCTACTTTTGTCTCAGTGCGATGCTCCGCTGTACGTCGGCGACACGGTCATCGTGATCGGCACGGCGTACAAGTGCGACGATGAACCGCGTCCTGAAGGGCCGAGTGGTGAAGGTGGGGTACGAGACAACGTGAGCAGCACGATTACGTGAACCTAGACGTGTTCGCTTGCCACGCGGCGAGAGGTTGCTCAGGCGGTTCTGTGCCAGACTGCCGCAACCGGATTCGCGGCGTGTACGTCCTCGGCTATCCGCCCTTGGGTGCGGCAGTACTTATCGGACAATGGGATAATTGACGCAGGCTTTCTTCTTCTTTGGCGGGGGGAATCTCGATGTTGTATTTGCCCCGCTCAGGGTCAAACCCGTGATGTTCCCTCAAGCGGTGCAGCGTGATCTCTTCTTCGCTGGCCGTCCCGCGCGACGCCCAGAACTCGAAACCGAAGAGTGTCACGATTCCAAGAGCAGCACCGCCAAGTCCAACCAGCAT
>CAYFUB010000686.1:0-2469 GCA_964346195.1 uncultured Pirellulales bacterium | reverse complement strand
TCGCCCGTCACCGACGGCCGGCACGTCTGGGCGGCCTTCGGCTCGCGCGGCGTCCACTGCTACGATCTCGACGGCGGGCACCAATGGAGCCGCGACCTGGGCAGGATGAAGACCAAGATGATGTTCGGCGAAGGCAGCTCGCCCGCCCTGGCCGGGGACGCCTTGATCGTCGTGATGGATCACGAGGGTGAATCGTTCATCCATGCTCTCGACAAGAATACGGGCCGGACCCTGTGGAAGCAGGCTCGCGACGAGGACACCGCGTGGGCCACCCCCGCGGTTGCCGAGGCGAACGGCAGGATGCAGGTGATCGTCAGTGCGACGAAGCGCATCCGCAGCTACGACGTGCGCACGGGCGATCTGATCTGGGAGTGCGGCGGCCAGACGCAAAACGTCATTCCCTCTCCCGTCGTGTCCGGCGGTCTGGTGTTCTGCACCAGCGGCTTTCGCGGCAGCGAGTTGCAGGCGATCGAGCTCGGCCACACGGGCGACTTGACCGGCACCCGCGCCGTCCGTTGGCAAGTCAACAAGGCCACGCCCTACGTCCCCTCCCCGATCCTCTATGACGGCAATCTCTACGTGTGTTCCATGAACCGCGCGGCGGTGTCCTGTTACCACGCCGCGACGGGCAAACTCAACTTCGTCGAAGAGAGTCTGGACGCGGTCAAAGACATCTACGCCTCGCCGGTGGGAGCGGCCGGACGTGTCTATTTCGTCGGCCGCCAGGGTACGACCCAGGTGATCCGGAACGCCGGCAAGCTTGAGATCCTGGCCACCAACGTGCTGGACGACGCCTTCGACGCCTCCCCCGCCATCGCCGGCAACGACCTCTTCCTCAAAGGCAAGAAACACCTCTACTGCATCAGCGCCACGCCGTAGCGGACACATAACGCACGAGACGGCAGAGGCTTTTCAATTCCCACCCCCAGAGCCGGCAGGTTTCCGAACGTTGAAGTCAGCCGCGCGGGTTTCGCGTCGGCTGAAGTGAGAGGTTACAAGCCTGCGTTTTCATACCACGCCCAAGATGTGCAAAAGACCCGGAATCATAGAAATCAACATGAGCGAAGTTATTGCCTTGATGTTCTCTAGATAAAAGATGAACCAAGGACGTTTTCCATTTTCACGGAGGAGTTGTAGATAAGCCTCTATGTCTTTTAACTGTGTCGAAGGTAGAACTCCAGGTGCCTTGTTCAGTGTCGGAATCATCCACCTGAAGTACAAATAGTCGCCGAAAACCACATAGAGCGCGACCAAGATGAACATGAACGCGAAATATATTTCGAAAGTCATAAGCTTCTAACGCAAGGGTCAGCGGCGGGAGCCAGCCGCCGGCGCCGTTTGATTTGTCTCTGAGCGAATCGCCTGGCTCTCGTTCGCCGCACCGTCCTGTTGGCCGTCCGTTTCTCTCGCGGCCACACATGGCAATCTCGGTGAAAAGCCAAGATGCGATGTCCAGTCCATGTCCGTGTCAGGGTGTTGTCCGATCCACCATGTTTGCCAACTTTCGAAATCGGTCCCGAGATCCCGTCCCGTAAGACTGCGCAGGTACGTTGCCGTCTCCTCGTCAGCGTGCCACGCGGTATGACGCAAAGCCTTGATCAGGTAAGGCACTGCCTCCTGACGGGCACACGCAGCAACGTAGTGTGCGGCGTTCAACCAGATGTAATCATCAGTGCTCTGGAGAAGCTCCACTGCGCGCGTTATCGCAATCGGATCCCTACGGTCTGCCAGATGTGCCAAGCTCTCTCGAACGAGATCGGGATCGCCTGAATCGAGATTCTGGGCGTAGCTGCCGGCCGGAATGGCACCCGGAGCCATCTGCTCAAGAAACGTCATCAGGAACATGTTCCGTGGCACAAGCCATACCGTCGCAATAATGGCCCCAAGAATCACCACGGCCACTACAGACAGCACGATGACGAATCGCTTTTTCATGAAGCTACCGATTCCGGCCAACAATGTTTACATGGGTTCTTCATAACCCGTATGGGGCGCGAAATCGCGGCATAAGACGCCCGCCCCCAAAAACGCACATAAGCTCTTTGAATAAAACAACATAGGTCGCTTATAAGGCTCAGCGTCGGTGGATATAGGTGAATCGCTTGACCCAGTGGCAATACGTTTGTTCCGTGTGACGACATGCCTGGCCCGCAGGGCCTCCCGTAACCGGTTCAGCAACTTCGGTCTACCTGTGGCTTCCGCCGGGCGTGGCCCAACCACGGACACCGCAGGCGCTTTCCCCGGACTCTCCTTCTCCTGCGCTGTCACCATGCGATTCGCTCCAACTATCGGGTGCAGTTGTAGCTTGTCCGGTCGGGCACGTCAAGCAAGAAAGCGAGAAAACCCCGTCCGCGGGTGCACGTCATGTTTGTAGGTAGATTCGGCGAAGACCCTCTGGAACTGTCATTTCGACCGGAGGCCGAAGGCCGGAGCGGAGAAATCTGGCTATGGACAAGAGGCACCTTCCCT
>CAYFUB010000685.1:0-19501 GCA_964346195.1 uncultured Pirellulales bacterium | reverse complement strand
CCCGTCCACTGGACCCGATCATCGGAAACCGCAACTCTCGCCAATCGTGTCATGCCGCCACGCTAATCACTCGCGCCACACTCGTCAACAGAAAAGCCCCCTCTCTCATCGTTGTGTGTCCCCGAAACTCCGCATGGCGTTAGAGCCGTCCCCTTCATCGAGGGCTGGCTGGCAGTCCGGGAGGAAAGGGGTGGAGAGGTCAAGACCGGGGCTGAACGGCGTGGGGGAATCGAGAGGCACGGCATACTGAGCGGTACGGCTTCGACCTGGACCGGCGAACCTACCGCCGCCAGGTCATGGACTACAAGCTCAAGACCCTCTTTCCGCCGTCGTTCTGGGCGCCGCTACCCTACAGGCTCAATGGCATGACCTTCCGGCAATTCGCCCGGATCACGGAGCGGTTCGCCCTGCGGCTTGAGGCCGAGGGGCTGGTCACCCAGTTGACGGACGACATCGCCATGGTCGGGTCTGTCCTCGGCATGGAGCCCGCCCAATTCAAGACGGAGGCCGCCCGGGCAACCTGGACCGGCGACTGGCAAAAGATGGAGGAGATGGTCGCCTCATTCAACGAGAAGACGCGATGGCAGAACCAGGTGCAATAGTCGTGCAGATCGTGCAAGACAGAGGGCTGCTGGAGTCAATCTACCGCCTCCGGCATGATGCCTACGTCCGCAAGGGATACACAGCACCGCGCCCCTCCGGCATGATGAGCGATGAATGGGACGAACTGGCCACAACCACCCACTTTGTCGCTCAGCAGAGAGACCATGTCGCCGGAGCCGTGAGGCTGGTGCTTGACTCCGTAAGCGGCTTGCCCATGGAAAAGGTATTCCCGCAGGAGATCGGGCACCTCCGGGAGCAAGGCCGCACGCTGGCCGAGGCTTCGACGATGGTGGTGAGCCATCCCTACCGGGACTCCGACTGCAGACTATGGCTGAGGCTGTCCAGAGTCCTCTGGCAACGGGCGGAGGCACTGGAGGTCGATGACCTGTGCATCGCCGTGACGCCGAACCACCTTGCCTTTTACGAGCGACTGCTGTTCGAGCCGATGGGCCCGTCCAGACCGTACCGTTCGTTGAATGGCATTCTGGCCTACCCTCTGCGACTCCGTGCCGGGCAAGCGCGAATCAGACACGGATCCAGTAGCGATAAGCACGGCGCATCGTTGCGAGATTTCCTGCTGGACTCTCCTGAGTAGCATGTCGCATGCGTGGAGAGCAGGCGCAACGTTCAACCAGTATGTTGACCAAGTTTTGTAAGTCCTTGCTACAAAACGCTTAATAACGGCCAGAAAAGAAGTTATGAGATCAGGCGTAGATCAGCCGAAGACGGGCCGTAGCCCAGACGCACATGTCTGGCACGCGCGTTTGGCACGCGCCTGATCGCCGAAGCTGGTAAGACCGGTCCGTCATTTGGATGTCATTGAGCCAAACAGAGTGCTTGGGACGAACTACCGACCAGACACATCCACCATCATCTCCTTGTGCCAGAGAGGGTCGACGACCGGGATGGCGCGGTGCTCTCATTCACCTGCGGCGCGGATGCGATCGCAAGGGAGGGGATGCGCTTGCCTCTGCACCAAATTGTCCCTTAGCACATCGCGAGTACAAAGGCCATGAGGTTGGGAACCCGTGCCAGCCGATCTCAACTATCGAGAATCTCTTCCGCTCGCCCTTGATCCACTTCCATGATGTAGCGAAGGCCCGTGATTTCGGCCGCATCAGGAGTGAGCGCGGCGACGTCATCGCGCGACACGTGCTCCAGCGAGAACTTGCGGCAGCCGGCCATCAGTTGGCGCAGGCCCTGGCCCAGTCGCTCGTAGTACGTGTATAGTCCAATGGCGCCGGTGGGTATCTTTTCGAAATCGCCGTTGCAGGATTCCTTGCGCAGTGTGCTTGCGGTGACGAAGATTTCGTCTTTGGTGGAGCCGAACCGCTCGACATAGACAGGGAGCTGATGGGCGTCGATGGCCCGGCCGATGGTTTTACCCACCATGGCAGCTGCGACCGGGGCACGAGCCATGCCGATCATCTTGACGTACGGGGCGCCAAGGGCCAATCCCTTGAAGATGAGGTCTTCAAACGTGAAGCCGCCTCCGACCGCGATGGCCGGCAGGTACCGGTTCTTGTCCGCTAACCGTTTGGCGTACGTGTAGAGAAGTGAATGCAGGTGCAGCGGCGGCACACCCCACTCGTTCATCATCCGCCAGGGACTCATGCCCGTCCCTCCCGAAGCTCCGTCCACTGTGAGCAGGTCGAGCTTGCACTTCGACGCGAAGCTCAGCGCGCGGGCGAGATCCACGGGCCGATAGGCGCCGGTCTTCAGGAAGATGTACTTGGCGCCTGCTCGACGAAGCTCTTCCACCCGCCGGGCAAACGATTCCTCCGACACCATGCCGACGCGGGAGTGCCGCTCGAACTCCTTGAAATTGCCGTGCTGGAACGACTCGATGACGGCGGGATCCGTCGGGTTCGGCAGGACGATGTACCCGCGCTCGTACAGGAGTTGCGCCTTCTTCAGGTCCCTGATCTTCACCTCACCCCCGATGTTCTTGGCGCCCTGCCCCCACTTGATCTCGACGCACTCGACGCCGAGATCCTGAATGGCATATTCGTGCACGCCAAGGCGGGTGTCCTCGACGTTGGCCTGGACGATAATCGCGCCGTAGCCGTCGCGCTGGTGGTCGCAATAGAGCTTCACGCGTCGCTTGAGATCGACGGTGTCGAGGACCCGGCCGTTCTTGATGGTGGCCTGGGCATCCATGCCGGCGACGTTCTCGCCGATGGTCAAACCCGTCCCCGCCAGGGCCGAGCCGATTGCCAATCCCTCCCAGTTGTTCTTGGCGACGTCCGTCGAGCCGATCCCGGAGATCAGCCAAGGATAGCGGAACTTGATGCCCTTATCATGGCCGATGTGAACTTCGAGGTTCACGGCCGGAAAGATCGCCTTGTCGCTATCGGCCTCGATTCCGTGCGCCCCGACGCACGTGCCCATGATGTTCAGGTGTGAGTAGTCCACCGGATAGACCTTCTCTGATGCCGTGGTGATAACGCCGAAGGGCTGTGGGTAGATCACTTCGTGGCCGCGATAGGCGGACTTGCCGATCTCGCACATGCCGATACAGCCGTCCACACAGGTGACGCACATGCCCGAGTTGGGCGTCACCGAGCCCTCGGTTCTATTCTTCGTAAGCGTGGCGGCGGACGTGTTCACTCTCGAAAAGGTCATCGCAGGGTACCTCCCTTGTTCTCTATGGCTTCTTGATCTCACAGGCAACGCACGGGTCCATGTAGCACATCATGTCATCGAACGGGTCCTTCTCCAGGCACGGCGGGCTCAGATTGGCACACCCTCCGCAGATTGCCTTCTCAGGCTCCGTGTAGGTACACCGCAGCGAACAGGCCGGGCATACGTAGATGCACCCTCCACATTGTCGGCAGACCTCCGAGGGGATATCGAAGGGCGTTCCAATACTGCGGTTTTGCCCCCTGCCCCGGAAACCTATGGCCTTGGCCATCATCTGCTCTTCGCACATACGCACGCACCGCCCACAAAGGATGCATTCTTCGTATTCCTGTCGGAACCGCTGCTGTTTCACCTCGCACTTTGACGCCAAGTCCTGAATCGTTTTTGACTGAGGGCAGGAGGCCAGCAGCAGCTCGATGATCATCTTGCGTGCTCGCATGACCCGTGCAGAGGCGGTGCGCACCTTCAGTCCGGGCTCGGCCGGATAGGTACAGGAAGTGACGAGTCTCGCGACAGGGCCTTCGCCGATCTCGACGACGCAGAGCCGGCACGCTCCGCAGGGCGTCAGCCCCTCCATGTGACATAGCGTTGGGATAGGAAAGCCCAGAAACTCCGCGGCCTCCAGGATGGTCGAGCCCTTCTCGACGGTGACGTCCAGTCCGTTGATCGTGAGTGTTATCATGCCTGCTTCCCTCCGATGGCGGCCCGCTGCGCACAGGCGTCCTGTCCGTTTTGCGTGAAGGCGAGATCGCACCGCAGACAGCGCCGCGCCTCCGCTTTGGCCTGTTCCTCGGACAGGCACCGTTCGACCTCATTGAAGTTCTTTCTTCGTCCCTTCACCGGCAACACCGGTGGGACCGCCCGGGTCGTATTCTCCAGTTCCTCTTCGTCGACAACGGCCGGCTCCAGAAACACGGTGGGCAATTGTGGACTGACCGGCTCGGCCAGCGGCTGGCCTCGCAGATACCGGTCGATCACGCGGGCCACCTTCTTGCCGGCGGCGATCGCGTCGATGACGGTATTCGGACCGGTCACGAGGTCGCCTCCGGCAAAAACGCCCTTCATGTTTGTGGCGAGTGTTTTCGGGTCGGCCTTGACCCTCCCGGCCTTGTCCACCTCCAGACCCATGGCGGCCAGGCAGTCGCTCTGCGGCCGCTCGCCGATGGCCACGATCAACGTATCAAGCGGCAGCGTGAACTCGGTCCCCGGCACGGGAACGGGCTTGCGCCGGCCACTCGCATCCAGCTCGCCCAGGCGGTTCCGGATGCACCTGATCCCTACGACGCGTCCTTCTCGCGAGAATATCCGCACAGGCGACACGAGTGTCTCCAGCGCCACGCCCTCCCGGAGGGCCGCCTCGATTTCCTCCTGGCGAACATGGATCTTGACCGGGGACACCAGGGTTTCGATCGTCACTCCCTCTTCCAGGGCCGCTTCGACCTCCTCCTCATAGGCCGGCATCTCGTCCCGTGTGCGCCGGTACAGGAGCGTGACACTCGTGGTTTTCTTCTGCCGCAGCGCCACACGGGCGGCATCGACCGCGGAATTCCCGCCGCCGACGATCCCGACGCGCCCGTGTGCCAGTTCTTCGCCCCGCAGGTTGAAGGCCTTGAGGAACTGCATGGAGGGATAGACACCCTCCAGGTCCTCCCCTTCGAGGTCCAGCCGCCAGCTCTCGTGCGCGCCCATCGCCAGGAAGACCGCCTGGAATCCCTCGGCGAACAACTCCTGAAGGTTGGCGTCCTTGCCGAAGACGACGCCGTGCCGCACGCGAATGTTCTCATTCATCAGAGTCTTGATTTCCTCGCGGACGATGCGTCTGGGCAGCCGGTAGGCGGGCAGCGAGCAGGCGAGCATGCCGCCGGGCTCCTGTTCGGCCTCGATCACGGTGGCTGTGTATCCGAGGAGAGACAAGCCGTGCGCCGCGGACAGCCCCGCCGGACCTGCACCGACCACCGCTACCTTCTTCGCCCGGCCATTTCCCCCCGAAAGCACTTCGGGGTGGTACACCGCAGGGTCAACATTGTCGGTCACGAATCGCTTTATGGCACGAACCGCGATGGCTTCGCCTCCGCTGACACCCAGGCTGCAACGATGCTCGCACTTGCGATCACAGACCCTGGCGCTAACTGCCGGGAACGGATTGGCCTCACGGATGATTCGGTACGCCTGTTCATACTGCCCCTTTTCGATTAGCGCGACGTAGCGCCACGGCTCGGTATCGACAGGGCAGGCCGCCTGGCAGGGCGCACCGACCAAGCTCTTGCAGACAAACGCGTCGCACCGCTTGTCCTCGATGTGTCGGCGGTACTCCTCTCGGAAATACTTGAGGGTGCTCAACACCGGGTTGGGGGCGGACTGGCCCAGGCCGCACATTGTCGTGTCCTTCACGACCAGGGCCAGCTCTTCGAGCAGATCCAGATGAGCCAACGTTCCCTTGCCGAGGGTGATGTCCTCCAGGATCTCATACATCCGCTGCGTGCCCTTGCGGCACGTCAGGCACTTGCCGCAGGACTCGTCCTTGAGGAAGTTCATGAAGTACCGGGCGACATCGACCATGCAGGTGTTCTCGTCCATGACGATCATGCCGCCCGAACCCATGATCGAGCCGACTTTGGTCAGGCTGTCGTAGCTGATGGGCAGATCGAACATGGACGCCGGAATGCAGCCGCCCGAAGGCCCACCCGTCTGCACGGCCTGGACTCGTGTTCTTCCAATCGGCCCGCCGCCGATCTCATAGACCACGTCCTTGATCGGTGTCCCCAGGGGCACTTCGACAAGACCCGTGTTTCGGATCTTGCCGACAAGGGAGAAGATCTTCGTCCCCGTGTTGCCTTCGATGCCGATCGCGGCGAATGCGTCCGCGCCGTGGCGGATGATAAAGGGCACATTGGCGAGCGTCTCCACGTTGTTGATGCAGGTGGGGGCTCCGTGGATGCCCTTGGCAATCGGGTACGGCGGTCGCTGCCGCGGCTCGCCCATCTGTCCCTCGATGGACTTGATCAGAGCCGTCTCTTCGCCGCAGACGAAGGCACCGGCCCCGCGCACGATGTCAATATCGAAGCGGATTCCCGAACCGAGAATGTTGTCGCCCAGCAGGCCCATGCCGCGGGCCTGCCGCAGCGCGATCTGAGAATGCTTGATCGCCAGGGGATACTCGCTGCGCACGTAGATGACGCCCTGCGTGGCGCCGATGGCGAGGGCGGCAATGGTCATGCCCTCGATGATGGCGTGCGGATTGCCCTCCAGGAGACTGCGATCCATGTAGGCCCCTGGATCTCCTTCGTCCGCGTTGCACACAACGAACTTCTTGCCGCCCACCTTGGCCGCTTTGCGCGCCAGTTCCCATTTTCTGCCGGTCGGGAAGCCTGCCCCGCCCCGGCCGCGCAGGCCCGACCGCTTGACCTCCTCGACAATCCACTCGGGATTCGAGCGGTCGAGCGCTTTGAGCAGGGCTTCGTATCCGCCTTCCCTGACGTAGTCGAGGATGCGGATCGGATCGATTCGCTGATTGGTGCCCAGGATAATCCGCTTTTGTCCCTTGAAGAACGGGATCTCCTCCTGGCAGCCGCATTTTCGGATGGTGCCGGGCTCGCGATAGAGGAGGTCCTCGACCACCTCGCCCTTGAGCACGGCGTCGATGATCCGGGGGACGTGCTTCATCTCAAGCTTGGGATAGAGGGCATGCCCGGGCTCCACGACGATGAACGGGTCCATCTCGCAAAACCCGAGACAGCCCGTGATCCGCAGCGAGAGGCGATTACCGAGGTCATGTTCGATGATTTGCCTTTTGATGACGCGAATCAGATCGTTGGAGCCGCTCGCCTGTCCCCCAGTGCCCGCACAGATGATGAGGCAAGGTTTCCCGGCGTCCTGTTCCCCTATGATCGTGCGGCAAAAGTCGCGGAAGTCCGCGGTGGATTTCATCCTTTCCGTCATGCCTTGTTCCCCTCTTTGGAAGTGCCCGACACGGATGTCAGGAGATCGAGCCGGTGTCCCGGACATCCACGTCTTGGGCAGATGTACACGGCGGCGCACGCCCCGGCCGTCATCGTAGCCATCGTCGCACCGCACTCGGAACAACTCGATTCCCCGGAAAGCCCCTGACCACAGTGCGGACACGACAGCACGGTCAACGCGCCGTCCGGAATCTCAGCGTCACACTCTGCGTCGGAACTTCCATAGAATGCCGACAGACGCACTGTGCCCGCTTTTCCCGCGGATGAGATGGCCAGCCTGATGGAGGCACGGCCCTGGATCACGTGTCCATCGTCCATTAGGGTGTGACCACAGCGGGGGCAGCCGGCGCTGATCGGGAATACTCGGTGATCGACGCCTGCGCCGGATTGCGCGAATCCATTACGGGCCTGTTCCAGGATGTGCTGGACCTTGGCCGTCGTGACATGCCGGAAATAGTGATGGTCGACAACCACGGTCGGACCCAATGCACACGCACCGAGACAGTTCACCGTTTCCAGGGAGAACTCCTTATCCGCGGTCGTCTCTCCAAGCTCGATACCAAGCTGCCGGCTAAACTCCTCGGCAATCTTAGGCGCCCCGCGCACATGGCACGCCGTACCAAGGCACACCGAGACGAGGTGTTTCCCGCGGGGCTTCAGGCTGAATGCCTTGTAGAACGTAACGACCGCATAGATGTCGGTCAGAGAGTCACCGGTCGCCTTGGCAATCCGGCGCAAGGCGTCCTGCGGCAGATACCCGTACTTCGCCTGGACATCATTGAGAACGGACAACATGCCTCCCAGTGAGCCGTGATGCTGTGCAACAATTTCTTCAACCGTTTGGTCATCCATCGGAACCTCTTGTCGGTACGAAGTGTCGGCCTCGCGACGACCGCATCCCTCTAACGATACTCCTCACAGTGCCATACCCCGCCGGGTGAATCCTGTAGCGTGCACGAGCTACGGTTTTCGCAGTTGCAGCATAGTCCCATTGTGGTGTCGGGGGTGATTTGTTCGTCGTCCGCGAACAGAACCGGCTCGTTCTTCATGTCCAGTGGCATCCACCCGTCGAATTCCTCGCAGAATATGACAGGGAGTTTCATGCCCTTGCGTCGAGTGCATATGGAACTGCTATTGCATGTCATGCACAGGCCCCAAGACCGTTCTGGCGATGCCATGGCTGCAACCTCCCTTTATCTGCGCACCCGCTGCGAAGATGTGCCCGGGATCAGCGGTCGGGCAATAACACCGCACGAGTACTGCTCAGGACGACTCGCGCAACGGCGCGGAGCCACTTTCTTCACGAACGTATGTCCTGATGGCAACTGTCGTGCCACTTACCGGTGAATTCGACGTTGCGGGCAGGATCCTCTCTACAAGTCCTTGCCGTGCATGGCGTTGAAGAATCGGAGGTGGATGTCCGATGGGATGAGACAGACCTGGTCCACTGTGCCGCGTGGGACTGTTGTTGGTGGGGAGAATTAGACCGGTGGGGAGCATTTCCCCATCTCGCGTGGGGTCCGTTGCCCCAGGCAGGCACGGGACCCGGTCCTACAAGTCCAGTCCGTATTGCGCTATCTTCTTGCGCAGTGTCTTGCGATCAATGCCCAGGATCTCCGCGGCGCGTGTCTTGTTGCCGTCGGCATTGGCCAGGACATTGCGAATGTGATCGGCTTCCACCTCGGTCAGCGTTCTGTTCACGCCGGTGGTGCGCAGAGCCGAGAACCGGGCGAAGGACGGCAGGTCCGGGACATCGATAATCTGCTCATCATTCATGACAACGATCCGCTGGATCACGTTCTCTAGTTCCCGCGCATTGCCCGGCCAAGCGTAGTTCTGCAGCGCCTCCATGGCCTTCTCCGAAAAGCGTGGGACAGTCTTGCCCAACTCTGAGGCGAACTTCTCGGCGAAGTGACGTATCAGCAAGGGAATGTCGCTCCCTCGGGCCCGCAGAGGCGGGACTTCGATCGTGACGACGTTGATGCGGTAGTACAACTCCTCTCGAAACATGCGGCTTTGGATGAGACTGGGCAGGTCCTTGTTCGTGGCGGCAATGATCCTCACGTCCACCTTTCGCGCACGGGAGTCGCCCACCATGCGAACCTCCTTGTCCTGCAGCACGCGCAGCAGCTTCACCTGCATGGCGATGCTGGTCTCACCGATCTCGTCGAGGAAGATCGTCCCGCCGTCGGCGGTCTGGAAGAACCCCGCTCGTGACTCGTGGGCGCCGGTGAACGCCCCCTTGACGTACCCGAACAACTCGCTCTCCAGCAGGCTCTCCGGGATACCGCCGCAGTTGACGGGCACAAATGGAGCGGAGGCCCGGGCACTGCCGTAGTGAATCGCCCTCGCCACCAATTCCTTGCCGCTGCCGCTTTCTCCAGTAATAAGGACGGTCGCCGAGGTCCCAGACGCTCTGCGGATGGCCGCGAAGACCTTTTGCATCGCCGGGGATTCGCCGACGAGGCCACAGGCGGACTCTGGCTCCGGCGCGGGCTTTGTTGCCGCCTCACGCCTGTACCTGAGCTTATCCAGCACACGACGCACCGCGGCGAGCAGCTCGTCGTCGGTGAACGGTTTAGGTACGTACTCCTCAGCCCCGCTTTTCACCGCCTCCACCGCGCTCTCCACAGTCGCATATCCGGTGATCATCATCACTGCGGTGTTCTTGTAGTTCTCCCGAACGTGCCGGACCAGGTCGATGCCGCTGATCTTGGGCATTTTCAAGTCGGTAATGACAAGGTCAACGAAGGTCCCATCGAGGAGCGTCAGGGCATCGACGGCGTTGGCAGCGGTATAGGTCGTGTACCCCTGGGCCGTCAGACTCCTCTGGAGAACCTCCAGCGTGCTGGGTGTGTCATCGACAACGAGAATCGTCTCTTTCCCGTCAGGTGGCTTCATGATTCCGGCCTGTTCTCCCGATCAGGGGCTGGCTCAATGGGCAGTCGAATGGTGAATGTCGTGCCTTTGCCGAGCGTGCTTGCGACCTCAATCGTGCCACCATGAGAGGTGACGATCCCGTGGACCACCGGCAGGCCCAGACCCGTCCCTTGGTTCACCTCCTTGGTCGTGAAGAAGGGTACGAACAGCCGGTCCAGAACCTCCTCGGTCATTCCCACTCCCGTATCTTCGACGCTACAAGCGACGTGTCCATCCTGCACCTGTGTCTGTATGATGAGTTTTCCCCCTTTTGGCATGGCTTGGACCGCGTTGACCACGAGATTGACCAGCACCTGGGTCAACTGGCCGGCATCGGCGGCCAGCATGGGCATCTGGGGGCAAAGCACACAGGACAACTCGATCCCTTCCTTCTCGAATTGGTGCTGAAACAGATCGACGGCTCCCACAACCACTTGGTTGAGGTCCACGGGTCCCTTGAACGTGGGCGTCTGCCGCGCAAACAACAGGAGCTTCTTGATAATCTCCCGGGCATGGAGCGAGGCGGTAACAATCTTCTGGATGTCTTGCTTCCCCCTCTCGGGCAACGCGGGGTCGCGCTTGAGCAACTGGGCAAAACCGAGGATGCTGCTAAGCGGCTCGTTCAGCTCGTGGGCGACGCCCGCCGCCAACTGGCCAATAGTGGCGAGACGGTCCGCATGCATGAGCTGCCTCTGCAGATGGGCTCTCTCCTGCTCCGCGTCCTGATGTTCCACAATCACGCCGATCTGTCTGGCGATGGCATCCAGCAGGCTCCGCTCGTCTTTCAGGAATGGCCCCTCATCGAGGGCCGGTCTGGCCTCGCGGTAGACGACGTCAACTGCCCCTCGGCACTTCGCACCCACGATCACTTCGGAGGTCTGCCTCGCGCAGCCCTCGTCAAAGCCGGGTGTCTCGTATCGCCTATCATCGAGAACGATACGAGCCGATGCGACTTCCGGGTATTGCCACGCCGGCGGTATCAACTCAACAATACGTTGGAATACTTCATCCGGCGATCCCACGACCCCCTCGGATACCCGATTGATCTGGTAAAGGCAGCTCAACTCCTTCACCCGTTCGCGCAGTGCCTGAGCTGTCTGGTCACCGCCTTGTCCAACTGTCTGCCTCTTACTCCCTGCTCGTTTGCCCATCGAAGACCACCCCGTCTATGCAATCCTCGTACAGTTTCCTGACGACGTGTTCCGTCTGATCCGTCCCTTTCTAGATAATCCTGCGGGCCATGTGGAGTCACTCTATCATAGCCGCCACCATCCGCAATGGCAACTCTCGATCAGAATCTTACGTGGACGGCGACTACATGAGGTAATCCATGGCCGACAACTCAGGATCGTCCGCGGAAGTGAGAAATGATCCCGGCCGCTGGAGTCAGATTCCTAATGAGGTTTTCTCGTGAGATACCCAAACACATCCTGCTAAAGCCAGACGATTCTCGAAGCCAATGTGCAGAGCCGCAGCATTTCTGAGCCAAGGTGCGTTACATAATTCGTCAGCTAAAGACTCAGGCCCATGTTGCGGACGAAAAAGCGGCGGAAAACGCTTGCCAGCAGGCGCGAGGCGATGTACCATTGCCATGTGAATGCTTCACCAAGGGGTTGAGATGTAGTCTTCCGGCGTCTTCGTTCATGGAGGGCCTTATGAAGATCGCGGTTGCCAAGGAAATCCTGGCGGGCGAAAAGCGGGTGGCGGCATTGCCGGAGACTGTCAGCAAGTATATTGCCATGGGTCATCGTGTTGACGTGGAGGCGTCGGCCGGGGTGGGTGTCTATGTCTCAGACAGCCAGTACGAGGCCGCCGGCGCCCGAATCATCTCCGATCCAGAGGAGCTATTCGCCCAGGCCGACCTCATGCTGAAGGTCAAGCAGCCCCAGTTCAACGATCGGGTGGGCAGGCATGAGGCCCAGATGCTGCGAGAGGGCAGCATGTTGATCGCTTTCCTGCATCCCGCGGCGCCGGCCAACCACAGCATGATCCGAATGCTCAAAGACAGGAACATCACGGCGTTCACCATGGATGGCATTCCCCGGATCTCCCGGGCGCAGAGGATGGACGCACTGACGTCCATGAGTACCATCACTGGATACAAATCGGTCATTCTTGCCGCCAGCTACCTGCCCCGGTTCATCCCCCTGCTGGGCACGGCAATCGGGGTGAATCCGCCAGCCCGCGTGCTGGTGATCGGCGCCGGCGTCGTTGGGCTTCAAGCGATCGTGACGGCCAAGGCCATCGGCGGCATTGTGTCCGTCGTCGACATTCGCGAGGACGCCCGCAAAGCCGGCGGAACGCTCGGCGCCTCTGTCGTCGGCTTCGATGTCTCCGCCGATTTGGCCATCGGCGCAGACGGATCGGCCAGGAGTCTTCCTGCGGAGTGGCTGGACAGAGAAAAGCAGGCGCTGGCCCCTCTGCTGCAGGCCACAGATATCGTTGTTTTGAGCGCCTTGGTGCCTGGAGAAGTGGCGCCGATCCTCATCACGGAAGACATGTTGTCCCTGATGAAGGCCGGATCGGTGATCGTGGATGTCTCGATCGATCAGGGCGGCAACTGCGCCATGACGCGCATGGGAGAGACGATTACCGTCCACAACATCACCCTCTGCGGGGTGGCCAACATCCCCGGAAGTGTTCCCGTGCTCGCCACACAACTGTACGCGGCCAATCTCATGCATTACGTGCAGAACCTGCTTGCCTCAAGGCAAGCGGTCAACTGGGACGATGAGATTGTCCGTCACTCGACGGTAATCCGCGACGGGAAGATTGTCCACGAGGGCACGCTGAAGGCCATACGGGCCGGGGTGTCTCCTTGAAGCGGCTGGGAAGGCTATGTCTGAACTGCTCCTGTTATCCGGCGTTTTCGTCTTCGTCCTCCTGGTCGGTCGCTATTGGATACGTCGGATTCCCCCCTTGTTGCACACGCCTCTGATGTCCATGACCAACGCCGTGTCGGGGATAACGGTCGTCGGCGCTGTCCTGCTGTTCGCATCTCCGATGCACGGGGCCAACCAGTTTCTGGCCGCCGTAGCGGCGGTCGCGGGGGCATTCAACCTCATCGGCGGTTTCGTTGTCACCAGCCGTATGCTCGCGACATTCAGGAATCCGCGCCAGGGTGAGCCCGATACTCGGCCGCCGCATCGAGAGAATGGCGTGCCAGCTCCGCGTCAGGAGGGTAGTGCCTGATGGAGTGCTTGGGGCTGCTATCGAACACGCCGTCACACGCCGTCGGGGAGTGGTTCCTGATCCTGGTGCTCCTCGCAGGGATTCGGTGGTTCCGGGAGCCGCGGGCCGCACGCTGGAGCAATTGGGCCATCGGAATCGGCCTGATTGTTGGCGTGGTGCTCGTCACCTGGCAGGCCGGGTTGGCGCGCCATCCAGTCGTCGTGCTTGCGCTCACGATCGGAACGGCGTTGGGCATTGTAGTCTCCCAGAAGGTGAACATGCTCGGCATCCCGTCGCTCATCGCGCTGCAGAACGGAATGGGCGGGCTTGCCGCAGCCATCGTATCTTTGATCAAAATGGCCGGCCCGAACAGCCAGCCGACTCCTTTGGGTTCGGTTCCGGCTATCGTGGCCCTGACGGTCGGTGCCGTGACATTCAGCGGCAGTTTGGTGGCCTGCGGGAAACTCTCCGGGATCCTCGCAGCCAAACCAGCGCGACGGCGTGGCCATTACCCTCTGCTCGGCAGCGTTCTCGCGGTCGGCGCAGCGGCCATGGTCGCCGGTATTCTGGCGCCGTCGTCGGTGAACGGACTGGTTCTGGCCTGCGCAGGCATGGGGGCCGGCATCCTGGCATCCATTCGGGTCGGCGGCGCTGACATGCCGGTCCTGATATCGACGCTCAACGCCACGTCAGGACTTGCGGGGGCTTTCACCGGCATCGTCATGCACAGCAATCTCCTTATTGCGTGCGGCGCGGCTGTTGCCTCGTCGGGATTCGTGCTAACGGCGGCCATGTGCCGGGCCATGAACAGGCGCATGCGCGCCGTGCTGCTCGGTCATGTGCCAAGTGCCGCAAAGAACAGTGACTCAGAGCCCACAGAGCAAGGCCCATCCCAGCCAGCCACCTTGTCTGCAGAACAGGTTTTGAGTTGCGCGGCAGCAACGTTGCGGCAGGCACAGAGGATTATCGTTGTACCCGGCTACGGCATGGCCCTCGCACAGGCTCAGTCCGAAGTCGCCAATCTCGCCAGGCGTCTTGAAGGCATGGGCCACGAGGTGACCTTCGCCATCCATCCGGTCGCCGGCAGAATGCCGGGCCACATGTATGTGCTCCTGGCCGAGGCCGGGGTAGACTACAGCAAAATGCTGGACATCGATTCCGTCAACGACCACTTCCGGACTGCCGATGTCGCCCTCATTGTGGGCGCTTGCGATGTCGTCAACCCCACCGCGACGGAGAAAGAGGGCACTCCCATATCAGACATGCCCATCCTCATGGCGCACGAGGCAAAAACGATTGTCGTGTGCAACCTCGACACGCGGCCTGGCTACTCAGGGGTGGAGAACCCATTGTACGCGATGGCGAACACCTTGCTCTTGCTCGGCGACGCCAAGGCGAGCATAAGAGCACTCCGGGACCTGATCTCAGAAACATCGGAAAACATGTAAGGTTTCGGCCACTTGAGGCTCACGGACACACAGCCTCAAGCGTCGAAAACGGGTCTGCCCCCTCGCTCGTCGCGGGTGGCCCCTACTCGTATGGTGCCTTCGGCCTTATCCGAAGATCCAGTCGGCGCCCGCTCCGCTTCGAGGGAGCACCCCCAGCGTCAAGTTTCGCGTCCCTCGTTCAATCACGTTCAAGATGTGTGGGACATCACTCATGCCGACTCCCCACCGTTTCCGGGCCTCGGATGCGCATGTTGTGTCAAGAACCGGGGGAAACTTCAAGCCAGAACGCTCCGTGCGACGTCGGGGGTCCCTCCTGACGCCCTTGCATAAGTCCCACGGGTAAAGTGCCGATCAACGGGTGTCCTGTCGACGGAAAGGAGATGAGGGGGTGCACCCGCCATGCGCGGCTTCTTGCCGCCGTTGACAGCAACCGCCGGGGAGATCGTCATGCACGAAGAACTCAACGCAGTTGGTTTTCCGGAGCTCATGACCGAGACTGGACTGACGCATTTCCTGCGAATCCCGGATGTGAGCCCCAGCGCCAATCCGCACAATGTCGTGGAGAATCTCAAACGCTTTCACCACCTGCCCTGTATCCACGTCAGCAGGCAGCCTCTTTACTTACTTGCCGCCGTGAGAGGGTGGATCGAGGATAAGCTCGCAAAGGAGGGATCCACATGATTCACGATTCACATCGCTGCCTGCTGACGATATCACGGCCTCCGGACCGGTCTTACCAGTTAGGGCCGAAGAGAAAGGAGGTACACAAATGAGACAGCTGGTGAGACTGAGAATGCGACCGTCGCGTGACGGGAACAGCTTCGCATACTTCATTGACTACAAAGACGAAAACGGCAAGCGAAAACGCGTGTCATTAGGCCATACCGACAGACGTAAGGCCAAACGCCAACAGGCCGAAAAGGAACGTGAGTTGCGAATGGGCATCGTAGAGCCGCAGACCGTGAAGCTGAGTGACTTTGTGAAGGACAGCTTGGCAAAGACCGGAGATCAGATCCGCGAGAGCACGCGGGAGGAGTACTGGCGTACCATGAGGGACTTCATCCGCGTGGCTGGTGACAAGGACCTTCAGCGAGTGAGCCTCCAGGACGGTGAGCGATACCGGCAGGCTTGCCTTGATGAGGGCAACAGCCCGGCTACGGTCGTCAAGAAGCTCAAAGAGATCAAGCGCCTCTTGCAGACTGCTGTCAAACGTCGCCGGCTGGATGAGAACCCGTTGGCCCACATCCAGATGCCCAGGTACTCGGCGAAAGAGGTCCATGTCTTCACTGAGGCCGAGTGCACCCGCATCGTCAAGGCGGCCGAGGATTTCGTGCGCCAGCGCAAGGATGGAACTGTGGTCCGATGGGATCGCTGGTGCTTATGGCTTTGTGCACAGGGATGCGGCGAGGCGAGCTACTCAACTGCACATGGTCGGATATCGACCTGGCGGCTCAGACCCTCACCGTTTCTCCCAAGGAGGATACAAAGGAGACGTGGGCGTGGCTGATTAAGGATTGTGACCGAAGGACGCTGCCGTTGACCGACGAAGTGGTTCAGATGCTCGTCGACGATCAAAGCCGCCAGCCGGTGAAGCACCCCTACGTCTTCGTTCTGCCGGCTCGGTATGCCCACATCCAGGATCAACTGCGGGCCAAAGGCACATGGAGGTACTCCGACTCACGCCAGAAGGTCATCCCGAAGTTCAACAAGGCTTTCGGGAGGATTCTCAGGCGCGCGAGCATCGAGCAGGGCACGTTCCACGACTTGAGGCGTACGGCGATCAGCAACTGGCTGGCCAAAGGGCTCAGCGAGTTCGAGGTCATGAAACTCGCCGGCCACTCGAACTTCAGCACGACGCACAGGTTCTACTTGCGTGTTCGCGATGACATGATCGACCGGGCAAGGAAGGCCAGTATCAGGGCCACAAGCCCGAATTTGGCACGCGCCCCCTTCGGCGAGGGATGCCCAAGAAATCGGCAGTCGTAACGTACTGTCAATGCGGGAGTTATGACGGCACTCTGGTGAATGTGCTCAAATGGCACCCGTATAATCAGTCCGTTGCCCGGCCCGACAAATCGTGAAAACCCCGTTTTTCGCGCTTGACACGGGGTTGCAGTACACCGATCTTCCGCGAAACGGATGTGCGTGGAGTCAAAATGGAGACATGATTTTGGCTCGACCGCCGCGGTACTTCAGCTTTGCCTTAGGTATCTCCTCATGCCCGTTGCAGCGTTCGAACTGATGAGTCAGGGGCGTCAAATGCTCGTTCTTGTAGGCCGCGTGCTGAGGACCATTCGAATGCCGATCTCTTGCGTCCGGACCGTGGTCGAGTACGAAACAACACTGTAAGCCCGCAGTGACAGCACTGACCCACCCAGTCCATGCCTATCGCCCCCGCGAATACCGCCCAAGTCGTTTGTGCCTGGCTCTTCTACTTTGGGCCCTGTTCGCCAACTCGCGTAGTCGCGAGGCTTCCTCTACGGACAGTTCCTCATGCTCAATCAGGAAGTGTATCATGGAAGTGAACGCTCCATCAAAGGCCCCCTTGAGCATTTTGCGGAACGCCCCTCGCTTGGCCTCGACCTCGCTGACGCAGGACGAGAACAGGTTCAGGTTACGGATCTTCTGGATCTTCAGCAGTCCCTTCTCGACCATGCGGTCCATCGCGGTCATGACGGTGCTGTAGGCTCGGGCCCGGCTTTCGGCCAGCCTTTCCTGGACCGTCCCGGCCGCACAGGGCTCTTTCTCCCAGACCACTTTCATGATCTCCCACTCGGCCTGCGTCAGTTCGACAAGAGACTCGGCCTGCTGAGACGACTTGGGCTCTCTTGGCTCTTTCACGATGTTACCTTCACATCCGCCCGTATCCGCCGCTCATCTCGGAAGACCTCCTTCCCCACTCATCGCACCTGACCTGCGTCCTCGTCTGGGCCGAGGCCCGGCACCAAGGCTCACGGAGCGTTCGCGGCCTCCATCTCGGTCAGATAGATCTCCTCCAGGTCCGCGTGGCGGAAATCGGCCTTCTCACGCACGGCGACCAGCCGGCCCTGCTTCATGATCCCGACGCGGTCCGCAATCTGCTTGGCCCGGAAGATGTCGTGCGTGGTCATCAGGATCGCCTTGCCCCGCTCCCGGAGCTTTCGCAACTGGTCGAGAAACTCGTTGGCGCTCTTGGGGTCCAGGCCGCTGGTGGGCTCATCCATGATGATCGCCGGCGGGTCCTTGATCAGGGCAATGGCGATGCCCAGCTTTTGGCGCATGCCCTTGGAGTAATTCTTCAGCCGCATCGTCAGCGCCTTTTCCGGCAGGCCCACCAGGCGCATCGCATTGTCAAGTTCCTTGTTCTCGAGCCCTTTCTTGCCCCCCAGCTCCGCGAAGAACCGCAGGTTCTGACGGGCCGTGAACATGCCATAGAGCTGCACGTTCTCCGAGACGTAGGAGACATACTTCTTGGCCTCGAGCGGGAACTTGTTGCAGTCGTGGCCGTTGATCGAGGCCTGTCCCTCCGTCGGCGGTATGAAATCGAGCAGAATGTTGACGGTCGTCGTCTTGCCCGCCCCGTTGGCTCCCAGCAGGCAGAAGACCTCCCCCGGCGGGATCGTGCACGTCACATGATCGAGCGCCAGCACGCCGTCCTCGTATCGTTTGGTCAATTCATTAATCTTGATCATTGTTGTTCATCCCTATTCTGTTAACGGTTGTTGTTCTCTGGCTCAAACAGTCCTCTTCTTACCGTACGTCGTATCTCATGAACCCCGCAAACGCCGCCGCGAAGAACACCACATTGAACAAAGCGAGTATCCCCCAGTACGGCAGCACTCCCATCAGTTTCTCCTTCAAGGGTTCCTCCTTGAATACAAAGCGCGGGTGGTCGCTAATGTCCAACAAGGATTCTTCCTTAAGCGCCGGATTTTTCTTTCTCGCATCGCTTATTCTCTCTTCCGCATACGAGTGTATCTGCCGCTTATATTCATCTTCAATCCGTTTGAAGTGCTCCAAGCTTCGCAGGCCTGTCCCCGTCAAATCTCCGGCGACATAAACAAAATCTGCAAAAGGTGAGATGCAGGCCAGGTTTCTCGCCAGCTTCGTTTGCGAAGCCGCTTTTCTCTGAAGGTCTTCTTCAGGCGAATCAGCCTCTCGAATGCGTCGGAGTTCCTGTGTCGCCTTACGATCTTCCTGACGGAATGCATCCACCATGGCCTTGAACTCGGGATCGGCTTCTGCTCGTTGCTTGGCTGCTTTTTGAAGCTTAGGGTCGTCGCTACCAAGACCCCAGTACTCATTACCACCGTATCCCATTGATTCATATTCAGAGAATAGTGCACCATACTTGAGTCTGAATCTTTTTGCAGCCTCAGCCATATACTTCTGCGCTACTTTAATAGAATGCCTCTCAATTTCACGTGCTCGTCTGCTGGTCCCCTCAATCGAAGGAACGCGGCGAACCTGGGCGGAGATATAGGGGCATACATTGGGAATCACCAGAATCAGCAACACCCAGAGG
Source organism: uncultured Pirellulales bacterium (assembly GCA_964346195.1). Taxonomy (GTDB): domain Bacteria; phylum Planctomycetota; class Phycisphaerae; order Sedimentisphaerales; family Anaerobacaceae; genus PLanc-01. The sequence goes on along the minus strand of CAYFUB010000685.1, from coordinate 254 downwards.
AAAAGGCAATTTAGAATAGAGGTGGACGAATATCGGGAGAACGTAGATACCATAAGCCCGAGCAGATAAAACAGCGTGATAAACGTAATCGAGGCTGCGCCTAATAGGGCAAGTTCCAGCCATGCGGAGTGATCCCATTGGATAGCCGGGTTTACCGAAATATAGAGTACGCCGACCAGAAGCGCCAGGACAAACGGGATGATGAGGCTGATGGTGCCTCCGACCAGCTTGCCAAAGAGAATCTCTGCTCTGGA
>CAYFUB010000684.1:0-1586 GCA_964346195.1 uncultured Pirellulales bacterium | reverse complement strand
GACGATGGCGGCGATGGCGGCCAGGAGCACGCCCAGGTAGAACACGTATCGCTGGGTCTTCTCTCCTCGCGGCTTCGTTATCGTCTGTCCTGCCATTTCTTTTCCTCCTCCTTTTCCCTAGAAGTCCTCTGTCCTTTGTCCGGATTCCCGGAGATGATTCCTCTATTCCACCAGAGCCACGATTACTGGTGCGAAGGGGTTGTTGGACGATTGGCTGAAGTCGAACTGCCAGGCGGGGGAGCCGGCCATCTCCTCCAGGAGCAGGTAACCCCAGACGAGGCCCTCGTCAGGCACGGGTCCGAAGCAGTTGCCGTCGTTGAGGGGGGGGCACCGGTCCCAGCCGGCGACATAGAAGTTGGCGATGCCATAGACCTCGACGGATTCGAAACCGCTCTCCGGGAAGTCCTTGATGATGGCCAGCACCACCTGGCGGCCTAGACACGTAGCGTCGTCTAAGTTGGCCACGGCCTCATCGTAGGAGGCGGCGTCGCAGTCCGTGTAGGGGTATACTTCACCGTAGGTCTCGGCGCGGTTGCTGAGGGCAGTGTTCGTGTTCCCGCCCAGGTTGCCGGTCTGGATGTCGCAGTCCATCGTGCCGCCGGGGGTTACAGCCTGGGAGTCGGAGTCACAGGCGCCCTCGCCCTGGCTACCGCATTCATTCTCGATGGTGTCCCTGTAGTCGTCGGCATTGGCGCCGTAGACGCCGAGGGCTCCGAAGTTACCGGGGGCGCTGTCGTCACCGGCGAAGCCGCCGCCGGGGCTTAGCTGGAAGACCAAGAGCAGGTCAGTATCCGGAGGGTCTCCCAGGACGCCCCAGACCTCTTCATAGGCATAGGGGTCTTCATAGTCAGGGTGGGCGTCGATGGCCCAGGGCAGGACGCAGGCACCGTAGGCGCGCACCTTGGCGGCGGCCGCCAACGGGTTCAGGGTGGGCGTGTCCACTCCCAGGGCCCCGGCGATGAAGCTTTTGCTGGGCCGGCTGACCTTGACCCGCACCATGTCGTCGATGCCGTCGGAGTCACGGTCTATGAAGCAGAAGTTGCTCTCGACGACGCCATCTGTGCAGTCCGGCGCTACCACTTCGGAGGTGTCGACGCCGTTGAAATCGGCCCAGTCCAAGCCGGCAGCCACAGCCAGACCGCGCTGACTTGGATCTCCTATCTCCTGGGACGCCGCCAGGGCGATGGCGTCGGCGTCGTTCTGAGCGTCGCGCTTGTCGCGCAGCCACCAGCCGACGTCGACGGAGATCATGATCGCGCCGAGCCCCAGCGCCATCACGCCAACGGCGATGACCACAACCTGGCCGCGCTGACAGCGGATGCTATCGATCAGCCTGCGCAGTAGCGTCAACATCCTGGCTCTCCGTTGTTACTGGCTCCGGAGACGGGCAGCTCCAGGCGCATATCCGTACAGGAGTGGAAGTTAATGCTGTCCCAGGTCAGGTCCAGGAAGGCGCTGAGCGGGGTGATGAGCCCGTATTCGTAGTCGCTCTCCACGACGACGGAGTCGCCGCGGTCGCCGACGTCGACGTTGCCGTCGGGCCCGTCCAGGTAGTACACGTTGACGTCCGTCGCGTCGAGGAGCCC
>CAYFUB010000683.1:0-19080 GCA_964346195.1 uncultured Pirellulales bacterium | reverse complement strand
CCAAACCGTTGCGGCGGGTCATCAGCAAGTCGTTCGACCTCTTCGAGCGGGCGGTCGCACGCTTTTTCGATTACGTGATTTATACGACGCCCTCGGTCGGCGCCCGCTATCAGGCGATGAAGGTCCGCTCGGGCCGGATTGAGAATTATCCCATCATCGAATTGTCCGAAACGTGCGCGAGGAATCCGCAGGAGAAGATCATCTACCTGGGCGGGATGTCCCGCATTCGCGGGCTCGTCGAAGTGATCGAAGCCTTCGCCGCCGTCGCGAAAAAGCATCCGCGCTGGGAATTGTGCCTGGTCGGCTCATGCAGCCCGGCCTCGTTCGAGAACGAACTCAAAAACCTGGCGGAGAAGCTGGGCATTCAGGAGAACGTGAAATTCATTGCGTGGGTGCCTTATGAGGAAAAAGAGCGGCTCTCCTCGCAGGCGGCCATGGGCCTCATCACCTATCTGCCGTACTCGAATAACACGAGCTGTCTGCCGAATAAGCTGTTCGACTACATGCTGGTGAGCCTGCCGGTGATTGCGTCGAACTTCCCGCTCTACCGGGAGGTAGTAGAGCCATGCCGGTGCGGGCTGATCGTCTATCCATCGCAGCCGCAGGAGATCGCGCAAGCGATGGAGCACCTCATCGAGCACCCGCAGCAGGCCCGCCAGATGGGCGAGCGCGGCCGACGGGCCGTGCTGGAGCAGTACAACTGGGAGAAAGAGAGCGAAAAGCTTCTGCAAATCTATGATGCTGTTTTATGCGCCGGACTTGTGCAAAATGGACATTAGGCTTACTCTGGGAAGGAAAGATCGGCTTGTCGATCTTTCCTCTCCAAACCGTGAATACATGACAGGCGCTGAATCAAGCCAATTCTTCAAGGAAATCATGAAAGCGATTTCCTTGGAGAATATAGACCTGTTGTCCATTTTGCAGAAGCTCAGGTCGTGCCCAAGAAGGAGGACATCGACGTGTCGGAGATTCTGCTGATCGTGGGGGCCCGGCCTAATTTCATGAAGATGGCCCCGCTGTATTTCGAGATTGCCGCGACGAAGCGGCTCCATCCCGTCATCATTCATACGGGGCAGCATTATGACTACACGATGTCCCAGGCGTTCTTCGAGGACCTCGAGTTGCCGGAACCGCACTATTTTCTCGGCGCGGGGTCGGGCTCGCATGGGGAGCAGACGGCCCGCATCATGATTGAATGTGAAAAGGTGTTCCGCGCGGAAAAGCCCGATCTCGTCGTCGTTTTCGGTGACGTGAACTCGACGCTGGCCTGCAGCCTGACGGCCCGGAAACTGCTGATCCCCGTCGCCCACGTCGAGGCGGGCCTGCGCAGTTTCGACGAGACGATGCCGGAGGAAATCAACCGGCGCGTGACCGACATCGTCTCGAACTTGCTGTTCACGCCCTCGGCCGACGGCGACGAGAACCTCGCCCGGGAGGGAGTCAACAGCGGCCGCGTGCACCGGGTCGGCAATATCATGATCGACTCGCTTGTGCGGATTCTCGGGCGGATTGACGCGGAGCAGCAGGCCACCATCCTCCAACAATGGAATCTGCAGGCAGGCAATTACGTGCTGGTGACGCTGCATCGGCCCTCGAACGTGGACGAGAAGCAGAGTCTGCACGGGATTCTCACGTACCTCGACAGACTGTCGCAGAAGGTGCCGGTGGTCTTCCCGATGCACCCGCGGACGAAGAAGAATATCGAGTCCCTCGGTATCGAGGTGTCGTTCGAGGACGCGTTTCAGGTCATCGAGCCGGTGCGATACCGGGAATTCCTCACGCTGGAGAAGAACGCCCGGTTCGTCCTGACGGATTCCGGCGGCATCCAGGAGGAGACCACATACCTGGGACTGCCCTGCCTGACGCTGCGGCCGAACACGGAGCGGCCCATCACCGTCACGCAGGGAACCAACGAGCTGGTGGACCTGACGAACGTCGAGGAGAAATCAGAGATGATTCTCTCGGGAAAATGGAAAACGGGCCGGGTGCCGCCGCTGTGGGACGGCCGGACCGCCGGGCGGATTACGAAAGTAATCGCCGAGTTCACCGGCAACGGCTGACGCGCAGGACCATCACCAAGCCGCGCTCGATGTTGCCACCTGCCCCGAGACTATCCCATCGGAGTTTCTGGCAGAATGAACGCACGGTGACGGACCGCTGCGGTTGCCGCGCTCGGCGTCGGTCTGTCACGCCTGCGGAGGGGCCCCCACACGCATTACTTCGCGTGTGGGAAGGGCCCCCCAACGCTGAATTATGCGTTGGGGACCCCGAAGCCAGGCAGGGGTCCAGCCGACTCGTGAAGTGCGACGGTGCCTGCGCCCGCCCACAATCTTACGCATAGGACCTCTGGATCGGGGACGCCAAACGCGACACCTCGCGTTTGGGAACCCTTCCTGCCCGCGCAGGAACGACAGAGTCGTGGCGGTCAAGTCCGTTTCCGCTGGGACGGTGCGTGGATGCGCGTCAATACTCGTAAGGTTGGAGGTTCTCAGGGAAACTGGCGCGGCCGGCCCTGGGTGGAGAGCAGTCTGGCCGCCCAGGCCTCCAGGCACAGTGGGGCGTCCTGCATGGTCTTGTTCTGGGCGCCGCGCGGGAGGTTGGGCCCGCCGTCGGTAAGGTCGTAGGCGAGGGAAAGGAACAGGTCCTCCAGGTCCGGGTCGTAGGCGGCGAGCCGGTGCCAGCCGAACCAGACGTTGCCGCCCCGGCCGGCGCCCAGGCCGTTCAACTGGTCATCCGTGCCGTCGACATAATTGGTGAAGTAGAACGGGCCGTTCGCCGGGGCCCAGATGCGAAAACGCAGCGTGTTGGTCAGACTCAGCACAACGTCCTTGCTGATGAGCCCTTCTGCGCAGGCCCGCGCCGCCAGCCAGACGGTGCGATTGGCGTGCGATGTATCCAGGGCGTCGGTGGTGACGTTCGGATCGTTGTAGAGGCTCGGGATGGAGGACCAGACGTAGGTCGCCTCCGTGCGGTCGTACAATCCCCAGTCATCAGGGATGCGGTCCGGGGCCTCGTCCTGATACGGCGCGACCTGATTGGCATCGTAGCGTGGCGTCAGGTAAAGATCGACCAGAAGGGCTGCCCACTGCCGGTACGGGTAGCGATCGTGGCCGAGCTTATGGAGGTCCAGGCAGATACAGGCAAAATGCTCGCGCACGTCGCGGCCTGAATTGAGAACCGCCAGAAGATATCGGTTGGATTTGGGGCCTTGGAGATGTTCCTTCGTGATGGTCGGTATATAGTAGAGCCACTTTTCCACGACATCGCGCTCCACGAAGTCGGCGATCTGTTTCCAGGCCGGCAAATTAACCTCCTGCAGGACCCGCGCGACCATCAGGAATCCCATGCTGGCCTGGAAGTCGCAGAGCTGGTTATGGCCGCCGGTTTCGGAATAGACCTTGTCGAGATAGAAGCAGGGCCACTCGCCCCGCGGCTCGCCGCGCCATATCAGCATCCGGGGGTTGGCAGTGGCTTCCGCGATGGCCTGCAACGTCAGGTCTGTCGCCTGGTCGAGATGGGCGCTGTAGCCGGTGGCCCGATACATGTCGATGAACGCCTGGAGCTCCCGTTGGAGATAATAGACAGTCATGCCGTCATTGAACCACCTGTCCTGGTTGCGCAGGTAATAGGCAGCGTAGTCCCGGCCGAAGGCCATGACAAGGCGGTCGAGCAACAGCGGGCGGTTCTCCACGGCCACCGGCGAAAACGTGGGATTCAGGACCGGAAGAGTGATCTCGTACGTCTGTGCGGATGCACCGGCCGGTATCGGGAGGTCGAGCGCGCAAACGACAAGCACAAGGCAAAGTGCCTTGAAGCACGTCGAGACAGACAAACGCTCGCTCATATCATCACCCTCCCCAAGGCAACACATCCAAAGGACCGTACGCCAGAATCACACCGGGTCCCCATCGCATACGCCGAACGTGTCTGGCGGCACTCTCGGCAGTTTTTATATTATACCTGAGATTGACAGAATAGGCAAGTCCAATGAAGATCGCCATATTCGGTATGGGTTATGTGGGCGTGGTCAGTGCCGCCTGTTTGCTGCGGGACAACCACGAAATTGTAGGCATTGACCCGGCCGCCGGGAAGATCGCGGACTTGGCGCGGGGCCACTCGCCGATCCAGGAGCCCGGCGTCGCACCGTTGCTGACAGCGGGGCACGAGGCCGGCCGACTCACAGCGATGGCCGATCCGCAGAGAGGCCTGGCCGGCAGTGACATGGCCTGGGTCTGCGTGGGGACACCGTCCGACTTCGACGGCGGTATCAATCTGACAGCCGTGGAGACTGTTATCGGACAGATCGGCCGGGCGCTACGCAAGAGCGAGAAACGGCCGCTGATTGTGCTGCGCAGCACGTGTTTGCCGGGCACCACGGAGGAACGCGTCATCCCACTGCTGGAGAGCGAGTCCGGGCTGACGGTCGGCCAAGACATCGATCTGGTCTTTCACCCGGAGTTTCTGCGCGAGGGCACGGCGGTCGCGGACTTCGTCCGGCCGCCGAAGATTGTGGTCGGTGAGTGCCGGCCCGGAGCGGCGGACAGGCTATTGGGACTTTACCACGGATATGATGCCCCGGTCTTTCGGCTGACGGTCGGCGAGGCCGAGATGGTCAAGTACTGGGATAATTTGTTCCACGCCCTGAAGATTACGTTCGCCAATGAGATGGGTGCCATCGCCAAATCGGCGGGAGTGGACGCCCGCCGGGTGGCCGAGGTCTTCTGTGCCGACCGGAAGCTGAATATCAGCCCAAAGTACCTTCGGCCGGGACCGGCCTTCGGTGGGTCGTGCCTGCCGAAGGACCTCCGGGCGCTGCTGCGGCTGGCGGCGCTCAAATCCGTAAGACTGCCTGTGCTGGAGAGGGTCCTGGAGAGCAATCAGACCCAGATCGACAACGTCGTCGGGCGGATCCTCGGGCACCGGCCCGAAACCGTGGGAATGGTCGGACTGGCCTTCAAGCCCGATACCGACGACATGCGGGAAAGCCCGTACGTCAAGATCGCGAAGGCGTTGCTGGGGGAAGGTGTGAGGCTGTTAATCTATGACCCCGTGGTGCAGCCGGAACGCTTGATCGGCAGCAACAAGGAGCAGGTGCAAAAGGCGTTGCGCCACCTCGAAGAATTGCTGATTGGGTCGCTGGACGACCTCGTGACGGCCGACCTGATCCTTGTGAACCACGCCACCATCGATTCGCACCGCATCCATCAGTGGCTTGATGCCGGCATCCGCGTCCTCGACGCGCCGGGAATCGCAGGCGTGGACCCGCACAAGCCGGGGTACGAAGGTTTTTACTGGTGACCGACAGCGCCAAGTGGCGTTGACGGCTTCCCGTGCAACCGATGAGGGTGGCAGCGTCAAGGCCGAAGGCTTCGGCGATGGTTTCCCTGTGCTGATAAAGGGCCATCGCCAAGCTGCGCTTGACGATGCCACCCGCGTGTTACGCGTTATGAAGAACGAGTGAATCGGGTTCGGCGGACTATGCGCATCTTCTACCTGCATCAATACTTCGCGTCTCGCAAGGGTCGGACCGGAACAAGGTCGTATGAGTTCGGTCGCTATCTGGCCGACAAAGGCCACGAGGTAATGATGATCACTTCGGGTCTGGCCAACCAGGAGTTTCCCGTCTGCCGGCAGGAGCCGTGCTGCGAGCACGAAATCGACGGCATTCGCGTGATGTCGGTCGCGGGCGGCTATAATGACCCGAGCGCGGGTACCCGCATGAGCGGCTGGCGGCGCATGCTCAAATTCTATGAGTTCGCGCAGGCGGCGGAACGCGTGGCTAAGGGGCTGGACCGGCCCGACATCGTGTTTGCCACGCATACCCCGTTGACGGTCGGACTGGCCGGAATAGCCCTGCGCCGGTACTTCGACGTGCCCTTCGTCTTCGAGGTGCGCGACCTTTGGCCGGAGGCGCTGGTCAACGTGGGCGCCCTGAGCAATCCGGCCGCGATCTGGTGGCTGCGCCGGATGGCCCGGCGGATCTATCGCGCAGCCGACCACATCGTCGCCCTGTCGCCCGGGATGAAAGAAGGCATCGTGCAAGCGGGAGTTGCGGCCGAGAAGGTAACGGTGATTCCGAACGCCAGCGACCTCGACCTGTTCCGTCCGGACCTGGACGGAAGCGCCTCACGCGAGAGGCTGGGTCTGGGCCGGCGTTTCGCCGCCATCTATTTCGGGGCAATGGGCGTGGCCAATGGCCTGGAATACGTGATCGAAGCGGCGCGGATTCTCGCCCAGCGGGGCAACGATCATATCGTGCTCGTCCTCCACGGCGACGGGGGCAAACGACCCGCGCTGGAGAAGCTGGTGCGGGAGTACGGGCTCACGAACGTCGTGTTCAGCGACCTGGTGCCGGACAAGGAGCAGGTCGCGCGCCTCGTGGCCGGCTGCGATGTCTGCCTGACGATCTACCGTGCGGCCCAGGAACACACCTGGTCCCCCAACAAAATGTTCGACGCACTGGCGGCGGGCAAGCCCGTACTCGTCAATGTCCCCGGCTGGCTCGGCGAAACCGTTGACCGCAACCACGCCGGCTGGTACCTTGACCCACATCGGCCCGAGGCGCTGGCCGACGCGCTGGAAGCGCTGCCGCAGCAGCCCGAATTGTGCCGCCGGATGGGCGCGAACGCCCGGGCCCTGGCGGAGCGGGAGTTTGACCGTCGCATTCTGGCGAAACGCCTCGAAGACGTGCTGGCAGATGCGGTGAGTCGCCGCGCGAAGGAGACCGGATAATGAAGCTGACGGGTGTTGATTGAAGGAAGAGACATGGAAGTACCCCTGTTGGACTTGAAAGCGCAGTACGCAACGATTAAGGACCAGGTCCTGGCCGCCATCTCGGAGGTGCTGGACTCGCAGGTCTGCATCGGCGGACCGAAAGTGCGGGAGCTGGAGCAGAACGTCGCGGCAGCGAGCGACTGCAAATACGCTGTCGGCGTGTCGAGCGGGACCGACGCGATTCTGAATTGCCTGATGAGCCTCAACATCGGCCCGGGCGACGAGGTCATCACCACGCCGTTCACGTTCTTCGCCACGGTCGGCTGTATCGCGCGCGTGGGGGCCACGCCCGTCTTCGTCGATATCGACCCGAAGACGTACAACCTCAATCCCGGCCAGATTGAGACGGCGGTAACGAGGAGGACGAAGGCGATTATTCCGGTCCATCTGTTCGGCCAGACGGCGGATATGGACCCCATCACGGGCCTGGCCGACAGGTATAAGCTGTCGGTTATCGAGGACGCGGCGCAGTCCATCACGAGCACCTACAAGGGCAGGAAGGCCGGCAGCCTCGGCACGGCGGGGTGCTTCAGCTTCTTCCCGAGCAAGAACCTCGGCGGCATCGGCGACGGCGGCATGGTCGTCACCAACGACGAAGCACTCTATCACCGCCTCATGCTCATGCGCGATCACGGCCAAGAGCCCAAGTACTATCACAAGTTCATCGGCGCCAACTTCCGGCTCGATCCCGTGCAGGCCGCGGCCCTGCTGGTGAAGCTGCCGCACCTCGATGACTGGTCCGAGGCCCGCCGGCGCAACGCCGCCTACTACGACGAGAAGTTCGCGGGCACCGTCGTGCAAACGCCCTACATCAGCCCGGACTGCCGGACCATCTACAACCAGTACTGCATCCGCGTGCCGAGGCGCGATGAGGTCGTTGCACACCTCAAGACGAACAAAATCGGGTGCGAAATCTACTACCCGGTGCCGGCGCATCTGCAGGAGTGCTTCGCGTATCTCGGCTATGCGGAAGGGGACTTCCCTGAGGCCGAGAAGGCGGCCGGGGAAATCATGGCGCTGCCAATTTATCCCGAGTTGACGGACGAGATGAAGGATACGGTCGTGAAAAGCATCCTGGATTTCGTGAGCTGAGGTGCGTTATGTGCGTTCACGAGAGCTGTCATCCTGAGCCGCCGACGAGGGAATCCGGTCCGCAGTGGGAGGTTTCTCAAATCCGCGGCCCGGATCTTTCGCTGCACTCAAGATGACGCGTACTCCCTGACGGGTGCGAAATATCGATGGAGAGCGGCAAAGTCATCTGGATCATCAACCACTATGCGGGCAGCCGGATCCACGGGATGGAATACCGGCACTATTACCTCGCGCAGCATTTTCGGCGGATGGGCCTCAGGCCGGCCATCGTGTGTGCGTCCTTCCACCACCTGCTCACGAAGCCGCCGGAGGAACGAAGCGCGGAGGTGGACGGCGTCCCGTACGTCTGGATCAACGCCCATCGGTATGAGAAGAACGACTTCCGCAGAGCCCTCAACATGGTGGAGTTCTCGTCACGTCTGGCCTTCCGCCGGCTCAGGCAACTGCCGAGACCCGATGTCGTCATCGCTTCGTCACCGCATCCGTTCGTCGCCTTCAACGGCCATCGCTTGGCGCGGCACTATGGGGCGAAGTTCATCTTCGAGGTCAGGGACCTCTGGCCCCTGACGGTCATCGAGTTGAGCGGCCACTCGCCGCAGCATCCGTTCATCCGGGCCATGGCCTGGGCCGAGCGGCTCGGCTATGAACGTTGCGACTGCGCCGTCTCGCTCTGCCCGGGCGCCAAAGAGTACATGGCCGCACACGGCCTCGACGAGGCGAAGTTCGTTCACATTCCGAACGGCTTTGACCTGGAGGCATCGCAAGAGAATGTTGAGGAGCTGCCTGACCTGCACCGGGGAGTCATCGAGGGCCTGAAACGACAGGGCAAACGGATCGTCCTCTACAGCGGCACGCACGGAGAAGCCAACGCCCTGGAGTGCGTAGTCGAGGCCGCCGGGCTCCTGAGAGACGAGCACGGCATCCACTTCCTGCTCGTCGGACAGGGCCCGGAGAAGGCCCGCTTGCAGGAGCGGGCCCGAGCGGCGCATCTGGAGAATCTCGATTTTCTGCCTCCGGTGGCGCGGTCGCAGATGCCCGCCCTGACGCGGGCGGCCGACCTCGGGTATATCGGCTTGCAGAAAAAAGACCTGTTCAAATACGGGGTCAGCCCTAATAAGCTTTTCGAGTACATGTCTGCGGGACTGCCGGTCATTTTTGCCATCGACACCCCATACAATCTGGTGTCCGAGGCCCGCTGCGGGTTTTCAATTCCCGCCGAAGACCCGCCGGCCCTTGCGCAGGTCCTGCGCAGGGTCATTCAGACGCCTGCGGACGAGCTGCGCGACATGGGCGAGCGGGCCCGGCGGTACGTGCAGAGCAGACACACCTACGAAATGCTCGCGCCGCAGTACGCCCGGCTTTTTTGACCGATATTCTCCTCAAAACGTTCGTGGCTTCCCGCTTGCGCGGGAATGACGGGGCGCGGCGGAACGTCGCGATTGCGCTGAAGGTCCTGTCACTATGCAGGGATGATCCATGGGTGGTCTTCTGAAAAGAGTATTCGATGTACTAATCGCCGGTATTTTGCTGGTGATTCTGTCGCCCCTGCTGCTGGGAATCGCTGTGGCCATCCGGCTCACGAGCCGGGGACCGGCTCTTTTCCGGCAGGAGCGGGCGGGCCAGGGAGGAAAACCGTTCACGTTCTATAAATTCAGGACGATGCGGCTCGATGTCGACCCGTACGGGCCCAGTCCGAAATCCGGGGCCGACCCCCGACTCACGCGACTGGGCCGATTTCTGCGGGAATATTCCCTTGACGAATTGCCGCAATTGTGTATTATATTAATAGGCGACATGAGCCTCATCGGTCCCAGGCCCCTGTACATGTCGCAGATTTCGGAGTGGAGCGAGCGGCAGAGGAAACGACTCCTCGTCAAGCCCGGCCTGACGGGTTTGGCCCAGATTTCCGGACGGGGGCGACTGACTCGTGAGGAAAAACTCGAACTCGACGTGAAATACGTGGAGCAGGCCGGTTTGTGGTTGGATGGCCGGATCCTTCTCGCCACGCTGACGCGGGTGTTCGCGCGCCAGGGGATTTACGAAGGGCGATATTCCCGGACCGAGCACACGCGCGGTCATAGACCACCGGCCGAGAAACACGATTCACAACAGACGGAGTGACTCGTATGACGATACAGACAGGGCGTCATCGCAGGCGTCTCACGCGAATAGACCAGATCGAACAGCTCAGCCTCCAGGAGAAAACGGTGCTGGAGAAAGTTGCGGCGCGGTTTGCCTTTCGCAGCAACGATTATTATCTGGCCCTGATCAACTGGGACGACCCGAACGACCCGATCCGCCGGATTATCGTGCCACAGATACAGGAACTGGAAGAATGGGGCCGGCTCGACCCGTCTAATGAGAATACGTATACGGTCATGCCCGGCGTCGAGCACAAGTACACCTACACCGTGCTGCTTCTGGTCAGCGACGTCTGCGAAGGGCAGTGCCGGTACTGTTTTCGCAAGCGCGTCTTCATGGACTCCGGGCAGGAGCGCCTGCGCGACGTGCCGGCGGCCATGGAATACATCGCGGGACAGGAGCAGGTGACCAACGTGCTGCTGACGGGCGGCGACCCGCTGGCCCTGGCGACGCCGAAGCTCGCCGATATCGTCCGGCGGCTGCGCGAGATCGAGCACGTGCAAATCATCCGGATCGGCTCGCGGATGCTCTCGTTCAATCCCTACCGGGTCATCGAGGACCCCGCCCTGCTCCGGATGTTCGAGCGGTACAGCACGGCCCACAAAAAGATGTACATCATGACGCACTTCGTCCATCCGCGCGAGCTGACGGACGCAGCCATCGAGGCACTCGAGCTCCTGCATAAAGCCGGGGCCATAACCGCGAACCAGGCACCTCTGATCCGAGGCGTCAACGACGATTCGGAAATCCTGGCGGAGTTGTTTCGCCGATTATCGTTCGTCGGCGCTGCGCCGTACTATGTCTTCCAGTGCCGGCCGGCCGTCGGAAACAAGGCGTACACGGTCCCCATCGAAGAAGGCTATGAGATCGTCGAGCAGGCGAAGGCACGCGTTTCCGGCCTGGCCAAGCGGCTGCGCTATACGATGTCCCACTCGACCGGCAAAATCGAGATCGTCGGCAAATGGGCGGGGCGGACGTACTTCAAATACCACCGGGCGGCCGACGACAACGATAACGGCCGGTTTCTCGTCTTCAACAGCAATCCGAGCGCCTGCTGGCTGGATGACTACGAGGAAGTGGCTTCGACCTACCCGCCCGATCAGCCCTACGGAGGCTACGGACCCGAATAGCACCGCGTTTCACGGGTCCTGCTGTTCTACGGGAAAGAGACTGGGTGCCATGCTTACTCGCGTAAGCATGTTTTCGCTATTGAACGGAGCATATCCACACCAGGGTGGACATCGCATTTGGCCCGACGAGTCTCTATGCCGACTACGCACGAGTCCCCATAGCACATCATCAAGCTTTGGGTGGCGGCGGCAAGCGCGGCTCGCCGATGGTCGTGTGGCGGCCATCCCCCCGCGCAGCCCGGCCGGGCAGCGGCGCTCCGCACCGAGGGCGGGCTTGGCCGCGACGTATCAAAGGCGTCCCCCGTGTCGAGGGCGCGAGCGCCCTTGAATCACAGGCAAGATGCCCGCGACACAAAAAGCCATCGCCAGGGTCTGCGGCCTTGCCGATGCCACCGGGGGATACGAAAGCCTCAATCATAGTCGCTGTCAGAGGCGAAACGCGGCCGTCTCGCAGCCGTCCTATTGAGAGAATACCGTGGTGGAACGAACCCGTGGACGAACCGTCCGAAAGTGGCTTGTCATGTGGAAGACTGCGACCGCAGCACTGCTCATCACGCTGGCCCTGTGCCGGCTCGGATTGGCGCTGGAGCCCAATGAAATCCTGGTGCTCGCCAACACGGACCAACCGGCCTCGATGAAGCTCGCCCGATACTATTGCGAGAAAAGGGGCATACCCTCGGGCAACGTGCTGCCGGTGTCCCTGGGGCCGCAGCTTCGCGACTCCATCAGCCGGACCGACTATGACAAGCGGCTCGCGGGACCCATCCGCAGGGTCTTCTCGACCCGCGGTGACCTCGGCAAGATCCGCTGCCTTGTGGCGACATACGGCATTCCTTTCAAGGTGGGTCGCCGCGAGCCTTTGCCCGGCTATGAGGCCCAGCTCAAGGAATTGCGGCAGTATCTCCAGCAGGAAAAAGACGCCCTCGCACAATTAGAGCAGAAAGGGCAGGCGAACTCCCCCGTCCACCGCGACCGGCAGGCCAGGCCCGCACAAATCCAGATGGATATAGACCGGATCACCGGAAAAGAAACGGAGGCCTCGGTCGACAGCGAATTGTCCCTGGTTCTCTGGGGCGCGTATGAGCTCTATCGCTGGCAGCCGAACGCGCTGCGCAACCCGGCCCCGCACCCTTTCAAGACCTTGATGGTTTCCCGGCTCGACGGCCCGAGCGCCGGCATCGCGATGGGGTTAATCGACAAGGCCCTGGCGGCGGAACACAAGGGTCTCACCGGCGCCGCCTGCATCGACTCACGCGGCTTCTTCCACAAGGACCTCTACGGGCGCTACGATCAATCCCTGCGCGACCTGGCGCTGCTAACGAGGCTGCGAACCGTGCTGACCGTACAGGAGGAATCGACGGAGGCGTTGTTCCTACCGGACAGTTGCCCCCAGACGGCGCTCTACTGCGGCTGGTACAGCCTCAAGAAGTACGTCGATGCCTTCACGTTCGTCGAGGGGGCAATCGGATTTCACATTGCCAGCTTCGAGGCAGCCAATCTGCGCGACCCGAACAGCACGCAGTGGTGTCCGGCCCTGCTCAAGGATGGCATCACCGCCACGCTGGGGGCGGTGGCCGAGCCGTACCTGTACGCGTTCCCCGAGCCCAAGGCGTTCTTTCACGCTTTGTTCGACGGCAACTGCCTGGTCGAGGCCTTCTATCTCACCAAGCCGTTCAATTCCTGGCAAATGGTCCTGATCGGCGACCCGCTCTACAGGCCGTTCAAGAAGAACCTGCCCCCCGCAGGTGCGGCAACCGGTCACTGACTGCCACGGAGGAAATACGCTGGCAAAGAGGCCCGGTATTCGTTAGTCTATACTGTGCAAAGGTATGATGGCAGGTGGCCGTCACAAGCATATTGGAGGATAAGCCGATGGAAGGCCGGATGTCGTTCCGTGTTCACGTCGTACAATGCCCCCACAGGACACGCGTGATGCTTCTGGGTCTCCTGGCCATTGCCGCGACCTGTATGGGAGAACAACAGCCACCCCCGACAGCACAGGCCCCGCAGCAGATGGTGCCTCTACAGCCGCAGCAACCTTTGCCGCGACAGCCGCAGCAGCCCAGCCGCGTTCGGCGTAGGCCGAGTGCCGCGCGCCTCAAGACGATTCAGCTTCCCGAGCCGGTGACGACCAGCGCCGTCAGTCTCGAGCAGGCGCTCGCCGGACAGCCCAATATGGAACCGCCGGGAAACCAGCAGCTCTATTTCACCAAGGTCTGTCAGCTTGCCTGGGCCATGCAGGGCGCGCGAGTGCCTGCGGCTACAAATACCGCCGTGCTGGCAGTGTTGCCTCCCGACGTGGGCGCGATGAAGATCTATTTCGTGTTGCCCGACGGAATATATCTCTACAATCCGGCGGATCACACCCTGCAACAGACCGGCGACACGGACGTGCGCCAAGCCCTGGCCGCTGCGGTGCTGAATCAACCCGGGGCACCGGCCGGCGGCTGCCAGGTCATTCTGACGGGCTCTTTGCGCGATTTCGCGACCCGCTATGGAACCCGTGCCAGGACGGTCATGCTGCTGCAGGCCGGGCGGATGTCGCAAAGCCTTCAACTCCAGGCACTGGCTCTGGGTCTGGCGCTGGTCAGCATTGACAGTGTCGAGACGAACAGTGTCAGGAGGGTCGTCCCGCTGTCGAGAAGCCTTGAGCCGCTTTACGTCGCTCTTGTCGGATACCCGGCCAGCCAAGCCCCGCAGGCCGGGACGATCCAGAGCCCCGGGCTGCAGACGGCCAAGGTGGCGCTGATGGTGCTTCCGCCCCGGGGCTTTCAGGATGCGGAATTCGTCGAAACGAGACGTACCCTGGAGCTGGCGGGCGTACAGGTCATCGTGGCCAGTACCCGACTGGGCGTGCTCACCGGCATGCTCGGCGGAACCACGCAGGCCGACCTCCTTCTCAACCAGGTCAACGTCGACAACTTCAACGCCGTGGTCTTCATCGGCGGCACCGGGACTGTGGATTATTTCAGCAATGCTGTCGCCTTGAACCTCGCGCGCCAAGCCTTCGCGCGGCGCAAGGTTTTGGCAGCCATCGGCACAGCCCCCACCATTCTCGCCAACGCCGATGTCCTGAGGGGCGCGACGGCCACCGCCTATCTCGCGGAGAAGGACCGGCTCATCCAGGGCGGCGCCAACTACACCGGCAACCCCGTGGAAAAGGACGGGCTCGCCATTACGGCCACCGGTCCGCTTGCGGCCTCGACCTTCGCCCGCGCCATCCTCGACGGTCTCGCCGAAGGTGGATAACCGGGCCGGCACCGCTGCCGGCTCTACGCGCGCGACGGATTGTCTCGGCGCGTGACCGTGGTTGTATAGTGGTTCGTAATGGGCAGCCGGCGGTCCTTGCCGAAGGCCTTCGGCGTGATCCGCACCCCCGGCGGCGACTGCCTCCTCTTGTACTCATTGCGGTCGATCATTCGAATCACTCGCTGGACGACCTCGGCCGGCAGACCTTCCTCCACCAGCTCCCGCGCGGATTTGTCCTGCTCGACGTAACCCGTGACGATTTTGTCGAGCAGGTCATACTCGGGCAGCGAGTCCGAGTCCTTCTGGTCGGGCCTCAGTTCCGCAGACGGAATTCTCTCAATCACCGCGGCCGGGATGACCTCGCGCCCCCGGCGCCGGTTGATGTACCGGGCCAACTCGTAAACCACCGTCTTGAGAACGTCCTTGATCACGCTGAAACCGCCGGCGGTATCGCCGTAGAGCGTGCTATAGCCGACCGAGACCTCGCTCTTGTTGCCCGTGGTCAGGACCAGCGCGCCGGTCTGGTTGCTCAGGGACATGAGGATCATGCCGCGAATCCGGGCCTGGAGGTTCTCATAGGCCAGGCCCTGGTCGTCCCAGTGCGGCTCGACTTCGAGCGACTCATGGAACTGCGCGAGTATCGGCTCGATGGGAATCGTCAGCAGCGGACAGCCAAGGTTGTCCGCGACGTGCTTCGCGTCGGCGATGGTCTCGGGGCGATTGAATCGGGACGGCATGGTGACACACTGGACGTTCTCGCCGCCCAAAGCCTCCGCGGCCACAGCGGCGGTCACAGCCGAATCGATCCCGCCGCTGATTCCCACCAGCGCCTGCGTGAAACCGTTCTTGAGGGTGTAGTCCCTGGTCCCCAGCACGAGGGCCTGATAGATCTCTTCGACCGGCCCGTCCGGTTGGGGGGCCGGCGGTCCAAGCGGCCTGACGCGAATGCCAGTCCCGTCGCTCTCGATGTCGGCAAGAAGCAGGTCGGCCTCGCACGCTTTGGCCTTGGTAACGATCCGGCCCGTCGAATCCGCCAGGATGCTTCGCCCGTCGAAGACCAGTTCATCCTGGCCGCCGACGAGGTTGCAATAAGCCACGGCACAATGAAGGATTTCCGCACTTCGGGCGACGACCTGGCATCGGGTGAGGATCTTGCCGGCGTGGAAGGGTGAGGCGGAGATGTTGAGAAGCAGGTCGAACGGGTCCACCCCGGCAAAAAAGCGGGCCAACCATACCTCGTCCCAGATATCCTGGCAGATGGTCAGAGCGACCCGCAGCCCTGCGACGTCGATGAAAACCAGGCGGTTGCCCGGCCTGAAATACCGCTGCTCGTCGAACACGCTGGTATTGGGCAGCAGTGACTTGCGATAGGTGTCGACAAGGCGTCCGGCCCGGATCACGGCGGCGGCATTGAACAGCCCGCCGTCAGACCTTTCCACAAAGCCCACAACCAGCATCTCGGCCGGGCAGGCGGCGGCCAGTGCCTCAACGGCCGCCCGATTGTCCTCGACAAACTGCCTCTTATACACCAGGTCTTCCGGCGGATAGCCGCAGATAGCCAGTTCCGGAAAGGCGACCAGGTCCGCGCCGGCCGCCACAGCCTCGGCCCACATCTTCTTCATCTTCGCGACATTGCCGGCCAAATCACCGACCGTCGCATTGAACTGCCCTAAAGCGATACGCACCAGTCAAATCTCCCAGAGAACTGCAAGCAAACCGCCGCCGGCCTACCTTGACTATATCGGGCCCCGGGGATGAACGCCTGCCGCAAGGCAAAAGGCCAAAATGGTCTCTGCCTGGCAGAGCACCTTGCGCATCTCATCATTCTACGAGCCGGCGGGCGTACATCAACGTTTTTTGGACCTCGCTGCACAAGATGCCAACACCTGCCGAAGATATATACGTCGTGCGGCACGGGTCAGGCGCAGCCATGGGCGGTCTATGGTATCTTTAGAGCAACGGCGGCAAGGCTTTCCCCGAGGATACAGCGCGGCATCCAACAACAGATGGCCTCGCGCTGCAATCAATGCAAGGAGTCAAGAACACGCTGGAGACGCGCTCGAACCGTAGCTGCTTCCGCGCCGTCGGGTGTGGGCACGAAGGGACCATGGGTCAGGGCCATCGGGAAGTACAGAAGAATTGGGTCTTGCCTCCGCCGAGTCGGTCGATCGAGCAAAGGCCGAGGCGGCACGCCAGACGAACGGCGTTACAGAGAGGCCAACGCCGGCCATAAGTTCCCGTCTTGAGATACGTTCTGATTTCATCTGTCACCTCGACGAGCATATGGTACGACTTGCAGGCAGTTCGTTCGCGGTCCGGCGTATCGAGCGTAGCGCAGCACGGCACGGTCTGAAGGCGGGCCTCCCGGAAACTCCTCAGCACAACCGCTCGCCCGCCTCACACATTGTTATTTGACAAAACGTATGATCAACGGGTACGGGTAGCGGTAGTGATAGCCGTCGTTGGCCTTGATGGCCGCGATCACCACAAAAACGACATCCACGATAACAACCGCCACCGCCAGCACAAACCCTATGCATAGAAGAGTGAGAAGTCCCGCCGCACACCCGTAGATCAGCATGGTGATCTGGAAGTTCAAGGCCTCCTTGCCTTGCTCATCGACGAACGGATGCTCTTCTTTCTTGAGTAACCAGATTACCAGTGGTCCGATCACGGCACCGATGGCGGGGATGACTATTCCGCCAAAACCAGCCAGATGGGCGAACATCGCCCACATGCGGGCATCCTTGTTGGTTTCGCGAGCGGGCGGCTCGACCGCGGGCGGCACGTTCGCCGGGCCCTGTGGCTCGGCCGGACCGGGCTGCGGACTCTGCGGCGTCTCAGGAACTTCATTCGCGTTTGCCATACTCCGACTCCGTTCAACAGAATGATCCACGACCTGCTGCTTACCGTTTCCGGCCGGCGTCCCGTATCCATCACGGCCGGCCGACACGCCACACATAATAGATGAGTCAGCAGCACATCGCAAGTACGGATTTTCCGGGTGCGGTCGGAAGGCGGTGGCGGATTCCGACCTCTTCTCGACCCTGTCATTTCGATCGGAGGCCGAAGACCGAAGTGGAGGAATCTGGCGGCGAAAGAGCGACACGTCAAATTCGCAGCCAGATGTCTCGACTGCGCTTCGCCTCGCTCGACATGACAGACCGTGGCCATACTACAGCTTCTCCGGACCGGTGCAGAACCCACCACCGTATTCCGGCCGCACCCGATTTTTCCACCATCGGGTGCGTCGTGCCGCCCGCTGGACAAGCGCCGGATCACGGCCGGGGGCCGGCCCGGCTGACGTCAATCGGGCTTATGCCCAGCTTCAGAGCAGCCGACCCGGGGGCGAACTCCACTTTGCCTTGTTGGTACGCCGTGAGCATCGGATCCGTTTGGTCGTTGGACGTGCCCGGCTCCAGGGAATAGCTGCCGGTGCGGCTGTATCGGTCGAGCTTGCGGCATTCCACCTGGCCCGCGCCGCTGAAGAAGACGTTGCCCGCCGCCGTGGAGATCGCTTCGAAATTATCGAAGGTGATTTTGCCTCCGGCACAGAGGATGTTTCTTTCGAACGTGTAACCGGAGGAGCGAGGGAAGGTGAGTTGCACGTCCCCCTCGTGGATGAAGACGTTGTTGCGAAGCGTGTTGTTCACGGCCATGTGGTTGTGTGAAGGGCGAGCGACATTGACGGACAGGTTACCTTCGACCAGGCAATTCTCCGAACGCTCGTCCAGATAGTAGGCGGAAGCGCCGTAGCCGCCGGTGTCGATGATGTCGTGGATGAAGTTGCCCCGCAGGATCAAGCCCTGGCCGGCGAAGCAATAGATGCCGGCGCCGTCGTGCAGTTCCTGCATGGCGTGATGAATCCGGTTGCCCTCGATGCGATTGTTCTCACCGCCGCACGTGACCGCGGAGTAGGGCGTATGATGGACGTGGTTGTGGGCGATCTCACAGTTCTTTCCGCCACCGGTGAGGGCAATCGCACTCGGATAGGTCAGACCGGCGTCGTGGATGTGATTGTCCGTCACCTTGATACCATCGCCCCGGAACCGGACGCCGCAGGCCCCCGCGTGATGCGTGTGGCATCTCTCGATGCGCAGGTCCGAGCCCGACACTTTGAGCGCCTGTCCGCCGGCGTTGACAATTTCAAGGCCGGCGAACGTGCAGTTCTCCGCGAAGGTGGCGTTGACCGCCCCGTCGAATCGCTCCGCGCCGAAACCACCGGCCTTGAGCGGGGTCGTAGTCGCCGAGAGCGTCAGGCCGCGAATCGTGACATCTTTCACGGGCTTTTCCCTCGCGCCCTTGAGGGCGATGATCGATTCGACGGCAGGGGCGATCACCTGTGCTTTGCTCATATCTTCGTCGGGCAGGGGCCAGTAAACGACCTTGCCTCGCGTGCGATCCAGGTACCACTGTCCCGGCCGGGTCATGCCCTCGCGGACGTTCCAGACGACGTATTTCCTGACACCGAACGCGCCCGGCGGATGGCCCGACGGGGTGGAGAAAGTCAGCGTGTGCGAATTCGAATCGTTGGCCGAGACGCCGACGAGCGACTCGTCCCACATGTGGTAGACGCTGATCTCTGCATTGCGGACATCCAGCCAGGGGCCGAGGTCCCCAGGCTTATATTTCATTGTCGTGAGTTCCTCGTCCGTGGGTTTTCGTTTCCAGCCGCCGCCGGTGCTGGTCATCC
>CAYFUB010000682.1:0-5997 GCA_964346195.1 uncultured Pirellulales bacterium | reverse complement strand
CACCTCCTCCTTCCACGCTGCCACGGCTGCCGTCAGCTTGGCCGTGATTTCCGGGTTTTCCTTGGAGACGTCGCGGTCCTGTCCCGGATCGGCCACCATGTCGTATAGCTTGCCTGTGTGGTCGAGCCGGTACTGTTGTGTTCTGACGCTGCCCCGTCCGTTCTGATGGGAAAAGAGCATCCGCTCCGGCCAGTTCTGTGCCTTGCCCTTCAGGAGCGGTACGAGGCTGATCCCGTCGAGCGGCTTGCGGCTGACCACTGGCACGGCGGTCATCTCCGCCAGCGTCGGCAGCAGGTCAATCGCCCCGGCAATCTGGGGGATGCGCGTGCCCGACCGGATATGGCCCGGCCAGCGGATCAGACAGGGCACGCGCAAACCGCCTTCATCGACCGAGCCCTTACGGCCCTTCATACCCCCGTTCCATCGCCAACTGTTCGGCCCGTTATCACTGAAATAGACGACGATGGTGTTCTTGGTGAGCTTCAGTTCTTCCAGCCTGTCGAGAACGCGCCCGACGTTGAAGTCGATGTTCTCGCACATGGCCAGGACACAGCGGGTTTTGTCGAGCTCTTCCTTCTGGGGGTCCCGATGGCGCATCTCAATCGCGCCGTCCTTAAACTCTTCGTAATAGCGGTCCGGGACTTGGAACGGCGAGTGGGGCGTATTGTAGGGCAGATAGCAGAAAAAGGGCCGATCCTTATTCCGCTCGATGAACGTCAGGGCGTGGTCCGTCAGATCGTCGATAATGAATCCCTTTCCGCGCACGATCTGGCCGTTGTGTTCGAGGATCGGGTCGAAGTACTGACCCCAGTGCCCCGAGCAGAACCCGTAGAACTCGTCGAAGCCCCGGGCGTTCGGATGATAGGGGTACTGCGTGCCGTTGTGCCATTTGCCGAACGCGGCGGTGGCGTAGCCGGCGGCCTGGAACGTGTCGCCGATGGTCCTCTCATCGAGGTTCAGCCGCTCGGCCCCCGTCGTCACGCCGTGTACGCCGCCGCGCGGGTGGTACCGGCCCGTCAGGAACTCCGCCCGCGTCGGGGCGCAGACGGCGCAGACGAAAAACCGCTCGAACAGCGCCCCGTCACGCGCCAGCGAGTCAATATGTGGCGTCCGGAGATTGACATTCCCGTGGATGCGTAGATCGCCCCAGCCCTGGTCGTCCGCCAGGATGACGACGACATTGGGTCTCTTACGCGTGGCGGCCGCGTACCCGTAACGAGGCACGGCGGCGGCCAGTGCGCCGAGGCACGCGTGCCGGAGAAAATCACGACGAGTCAGTCGGGGATGTCCCATAGTTATTGCCCTCACAGTTTACATCGTTTTCTGCACCATCCTAAGCACCAGGCGCCTGTTGCTCAACAGGTTTTTCGTGTTGTCGGCGAGCGGCGTACGTACCAAGAGGCAACAATTGAGCTGGGTGGCAGCGTCAAGGCCGCAGGCCTTGGCGATGGTGGCACCGTATCGCAGGAAGACCATCGCCAAGCTGCGCATGGGGCCCCCAACGCGATGTGTCGCGTTGAGGACCCCTTGACGCTGCCACCCAGATGAGGCTAAACACGTACTTCGGCCTTGACGATGCCATCCCTCTTCCGTGCCCGGAAGCTTCACAAGCAAAGAGGGCCGGTCATAGGGGAAGAGGGTTGTTTGGCCGGTGCCGGTGGAATAGACTACCTGCTCAGTCAGTCCGGGCGGCGTGCCGGGGCGGTGATGGAGGATGCATCGACGTGGAGGTCATACGCTCATGAGTCTCAGCCGGCGTGATTTTGTCAGGGAACTGGGCTACGGGGCGCTGCTGTGCGGGTTGTCCGGGCCGCGGTCGCTGATCGCCGAATCGGGCGCGAAACGCAAGCCCAACATTCTGCTGATCGTCTCGGACGACCAGGGCTACCACGACCTGGGCTGCTACGGGAACCAGGAGATCAAGACGCCCAACCTGGACCGTCTGGCCTCCGAGGGGGTGAGACTCACCGATTTCTATGTGACCTGGCCCGCCTGCACGCCGTCGCGCGGCAGCCTGCTCACCGGCCGCTACCCGCAGCGCAACGGCACCTACGACATGTTTCGCAACGACAAGGTCGATTACGACTACCTGTACCCGCCCGGCGAATACGCGGTTTCCTGGGAGATGATCGGCGGCATGGATACGCGCGAGGTGCTCATCCCCCGGGTGCTCAAAAAGGCCGGCTATGCCGGCGGCATCTTCGGCAAGTGGGACCTGGGACAACTGCACCGCTTCCTGCCGCTGCAGCGCGGCTTTGATGAGTTCTACGGGTTCACCAACACGGGGATCGACTACTGGACGCACGAGCGCTACGGCGTTCCCTCGATGCGACGGGGCAACACACCGACGGTCAAAGACAAGGGCACGTATGCCACGGACCTGTTTCGCCGGGAGGCCCTGCGGTTCATCAGAGAGCACAAGGACCAGCCGTTTTTCTGCTATGTGCCGTTCAATGCGCCACACGACGCCTCGAACTTGGCGCGGCCCCGGCCCGGCGTACAGGCGCCCGTGGAATACATACGAAAGCACTATGGTGATTACGATCCCAATGATTCGAACAATCGCGCCGCCCGGCGCCAACGGTACATGGCGGCCGTGACAGCTATGGATGAAGCGATCGGCGATATGCTCGATCTCTTGGAGAAATCCGGCCTGGCGGACAATACCCTTGTCATGTTCCTGTCCGACAACGGCGGATCCGGCAGCGGCGACAACACGCCCCTGCGCGGCGGCAAGTCGCAGATGTTCGAGGGCGGCTTGCGCGTGCCCTGCCTCGTGCGCTGGCCCGGCGTGATCCCCGCCGGTACCGTCTGCCGGGAGTTTCTCACCTCCCTGGAGGTATTCCCAACACTCTGTCGTGCGGCAGGGGCGGAAGTGCCGGGGGACATCACGCTCGATGGGTTCGATATGACGCCGGTCCTGGCGGGACAGCGGAAGTCCCCCCGCACCGAGATGTTCTGGGAGCGTCGCGGGGACCGGGCGGCCCGCGTCGGAAACTGGAAATGGGTGGAATCAAGTCGGGGCGGCGGATTGTTCGACCTGGCCGTCGATATCGCTGAGCAGCACGATCTCTCCGGTGCCAAGCCCGACGTCCTGGAACACGTGAAATCACGGTTCGCCGCCTGGAAGCGACTCATGGAGCAAGCCGAGCCGCGTGGACCGTTCCGCGATTTCTGAAGCCGGGCCTGAGCGCGAAAGATTGAGCGGTGCGTGGTACGCACCCTACGAACAACGGGCCACGCTCGTAGAAAACAATTCCCTGTACCGACTCTGTCATCCTGAGCGTAGCGAAGGATCTGGGCGGCGCAAGAGGAATCTCGCCCGATGAGCTACAGACTTCCTCTTCTGTGGCCAGATGCTTCGCGTTGCTCAGCATGACAAGAGACAACTGCCTCGCCACGAAACGTGGCTGCATGCCGGTGGCCTTTTCCGGGTGGCGTGGGGTTGAATTGCTGAGGTTCAGACGGTAGCATGAGTGGCCAAACCATACGGGCTCACAAGAACCAAATAATCGAAAGGAACCAAGATGAACGGGACTTACGGGGGTTCGGATGCTGATCGGCCTGTCGGCGGCAGGTCTCTAACGCGTCGCGACGTGCTGGCAGGTGCGGCGGCGGTCGTCGGAGCGACAGCGCTGCCCGCCGTCGCACGCGGTGAAGGCGGGCCACAACCCGGCGCGGTCGGGAAAATCGTCAAGAACGGGCGGATCAAGCAGTCCGTCTGTGGCGGGTGCCTGCGCAACGCCAGGCTGGACCGGGAGCAGACGGCCAAGCTGCTGGTTGAGATGGGGCTCGCGGGCCGGGACCTCGTGGGTCGGGACGAGTGGCCCACGCTGCAGAAACATGGTCTTGTGGCGACGATGGTGCCGGGGGCGGGGTCCATCAGGAAGGGCCTCAACGACAAGTCGATG
Source organism: uncultured Pirellulales bacterium (assembly GCA_964346195.1). Taxonomy (GTDB): domain Bacteria; phylum Planctomycetota; class Phycisphaerae; order Sedimentisphaerales; family Anaerobacaceae; genus PLanc-01. The sequence continues at coordinate 2,086 of CAYFUB010000682.1, read as the reverse complement.
CACGCCAAGTTTCTGGAGGATTTCAAGGCGAACATCCCGGCCGCGGCCGAGTACAAATGGCCCAATGTGATCTGCATGGCCGGCGACCGGGCGGGAATCGGCGACGAGGAGGGTATGGACAACTGCCACACCGTCCTCAAGGAGGCGGTCAAGATCGCCGAGGACTTGGGCGTGACCATCTGCATGGAGCTGCTCAACAGCAAGGTCAACCACCCCGGCTACATGTGCGACAAGTCCGAATGGGGCTTCGAGCTGTGCCGGCGCGTCAATTCACCGCGCTTCAAGCTGCTCTATGACATCTATCACATGCAGATCATGGAGGGCGACCTGATCGCCACGATCAAGAAGAACATCCAGCACATCGGCCATTTCCACACCGCCGGCGTCCCGGGCCGACACGAGCTCGACGAGAACCAGGAGATTTACTATCCGGCCGTGATGCGCGCGATTGCCGAGTCCGGCTATCAGGGCTATGTCGCACACGAGTACAGCCCCGTGCGCGACCCGATACCGTCCCTCGTGCAAGCCGTGACGACGTGTGACGTGTAAAAGCAAGTTTCAAGTTTGAAGTGTGAAATGTGTAGGGTGGGTCCTCAACCCACGCGCCTCCTGAACCGAAGTGTAGTCTCCCGCGTGGGTTAAGAACCCACCCTACAAAGGCTCTGGACGTCTGATTTTGGAGAATATGATGACGAATCGCTTGAGAGATTGCTCGCGCAGAGACTTCGTGAAGACCTCGGCCACAGCGGTGGCATCGTTGTCGGCCTTTTCGCTGGGTTTGCCCAGCGCGGCGTACGCGCGCGGCTCGGATACCGTTCGGGTTGGCATGGTGGGCTGCGGCAATCGAGGCGCCGGGGCCGCGACGAATTGCCTGGAGGCGGATGATGGCGTGCGGATTGTCGCGATTGCCGATCCGTTCCAGGACCGGATCGATAATGGCCTGGCGAAAATGAAGCAGTGGTGCGAGAAGAACGGCCAGGCCTTTGAGCGGAGGGTGAAAGTCACGCCGGAGACCACGTTCGCGGGATTCGATGGCTATAAGAAGCTTCTGGCTTTGAAGGAAGTGGACATGGTCCTGATCGCGACGCCAGCCAATTTCCATCCCGTGCACTTGGAAGCCGCCATCCGAGCCGGCAAGCACGCCTTCATGGAGAAACCGGCCGGCGTGGACCCGCCTGGGATGCGCAGGATCATCAAAGCAGGGGAACTGGCCAGGCAGAAGGGGCTGGCAATTGTGGCCGGGACGCAGAGGCGGCACCAGGCCAAGTACCGGCAAAACGCCCACGCGGTCGTGCAGGGCGCGATCGGCAGGGTCGTGAGCGGGCGGGTCTGGTGGTGTGGCGGCGGCTCTTCGAATCCGCCGCGCCGGCAGCCGGGTCAGAGCGATGCCGAGTACCTCGTGCGCAACTGGTACCGGTTCAGCATGATGTCCGGCGACCACATCGTCGAGCAGCACGTCCATAACCTGGATGTCGCCAACTGGTTCATCGGCCGGCCACCGGTGCAGGCCCTGGGCTTCGGCGGGCGGGCCCGTCGGCGGGGCGGCAACCAGTACGATTTCTTCAGTGTCGATCTGGATTATGGCGATGATGTGATCGTGCACAGTATGTGCCGGCAGGTCAAAGGCTGCTTCACCCGCGTTAGCGAGCGGTTTATCGGCACCGAAGGCTCGGTCTGGGGTGACGGCAAGCTGGTAGGCAAGCAGATGCCTATCCCCGATTTCGAGGAGAAGGGCGGTCCTTATGTCCAGGAACATCGCGATTTGATCAGGAGCGTCCGTGCCGGCGAGCCGCTCAATGAGGCGCGCAACGTGGCGGAATCGACGATGGTGGCGATTATGGGCCGGATTTCCGCCTATACGGGCCAGATCGTGAGATGGTCGGACCTGATGAAGAACGCCAACAGCCAGTGGTACAACCTGACGCTCAAGCCCACGGCCGTGGATTTCGAGAGCGGAACGGTCATAGCGCCGCAGGAGAATGTGATTCCCTTGCCCGGCGAGGCATAATCGCGCGGCCCGGCTGCTCCGTCATAGTCCTATGCTTCCCAGGGCCAACGCCGGCAGCGGCAGCCGCAGAAGCGCATA
>CAYFUB010000681.1:0-1651 GCA_964346195.1 uncultured Pirellulales bacterium | reverse complement strand
TCGACGGGCTACAGCATGCCGGGCAAAGTGCTCTGGAGAAAGGAGTTCTCACGCGGGCAGTTCACCGTCGAGCCCATCGAAGGCCATGCCGAGAGCTACTACAGCCCGGCCAACGAGACTTTCGAGTTGAATAACCATTTGATGGTCTATAAGTACACGTTCAAGATCGCGGCGAACGAGGCCTTCCGGCAGACCGGGACCGACAACGACCCGGTCATCTACTGGCTGGGTGTCCAAGGCCGTCTGATCCACCCGCCGGGCAGTGTCGCCACGCGCATCGGCTGGAAGACCGCGGCGACCCACTGGCACGATTCCGCCGTCTGGGTCCGGGCCGAAGAGCCGTACGACGGCACCGCCTGGGACCCGTTGAAGTATCCAAAGGCCCATCCGTCGGGCGGCCGGCCGATCGACCTGGCGTTCGCCATCGACACCGAGCAGCCCGGCGCCGGCACGACATACCGCCGGATCGTCGCCGACGACTGGCGCTGCCGCAGCAATCGTCCGGTCAGCAGCATCGTGTGGTGGGGCTCCTATATCGGTTACGGCTATCGACCCTGCGAATGCCAGCAAATGGCCAGGCCGACGAAGCCTGATTACTTCCTGCTGTCGATCTGGTCCGACGTACCCGATCCCGACCCGAGCAATTCGAGAGATTTCAGCCACCCCGGACGCAAGCTCTGGGAGTACGAGGCCGACAGCTTCGATGAAGTGCTCGTCGGCTTCGACAAGCACCCCGAGTCCCCGGATTCCAGCCGGAGCGGCTTCGAGCCGGTGTACCGCTACACGGTCCGCCTGCCCGAGCTGAACCGGTTCCGCCAGGACGGCCAAACCAACGTCCTGTGGCTCAGCGTCGTCGCGGTCTACCGGGACCCGAAAGCGATCACGTATCCGTGGGGCTGGACCAATCATCCGTTGACTGCATGGGACCTCTCGGCCCTGACGCCTCTGGCGCACTGGAAGCTCGATGAGACCCTCGGCGTCATTGCCGCCGACAGCTCCGGCAACGGCAACGACGGCACCCTGTTCGGCAAGCCCACCTGGCGGCCCAGCGGCGGCTGGATCGGCGGCGCGCTCGATCTCGGCGGTCGGGGCGATTATATCAAGGTCGAGAAGCCCAAAGGCTTTGACTTCGCCCCCAACTCGTTTTCCGTCTCGGCCTGGGTCTACCCCAAAGAGACGCGCGGCCGGTGGCAGGCGATCATGGAGTACGACCGCTTCTCGCTGAACGGCAATCGCTTCGGCCTGTGGCTCGACCTCGACGGCCGCTTCCACTTCCGCGTGGGCCAGAACACCTGGCAAGTGCCCGACAGCCTGACTCCCAACCAGTGGTATCTGCTCACGGCCACGTTCGACGCGACCACGAAGGCGATGGACCTTTACGTCAACGGCGTTCTGGAGGCCACGGCCACGAATCAGAGAGGCTTTGTCACTCCGACCCTTTCGACGCTGGTCATCGGCGCCCGCGGCACGGCGGACGATGAGTACCTCAACGGCCTGCTCGACGACGTGCGCGTCTACAACACGGCGCTGACTGCCGACGATGTGCTGATGCTGGCCGGGGCCGGGCGGAACGACGGCGCCGTCTTGGGCCAGTTGAGTTCGAGCACCACCGGGACATGGAACTGGACGCAACTGCTCGACCAGACCGGCA
>CAYFUB010000680.1:0-1983 GCA_964346195.1 uncultured Pirellulales bacterium | reverse complement strand
CCCTGCCAGAAGGATTCCTTCAAATATGGTCTTCATCCGAAAATCTCCACCAACAACATGGCCGCCGCCGCTACCACGGCCATGACGGCCACGGCGAAAGCCAGCATTACCACATCCTTACCACTGCGGCCCTGCCCGCCCGCGACCAGGGCGGTATAGGGTTGAAGCTGCTTGACTGTCTCATCTCCCCGAAGGATAGCTTCTATTCTCTCAACCCGACGGGTTACATTCGCCATCCAATTGTGCTGGCTCTTGCTATTAGTGTAGAACTGGTCCAGGAATACGGACCACTTGTCGATGGTCTCTTGTTGCTTGGCCTGGGCACTTCCGTATTGGGCTGCTTGGGCACTGAGTTCGTCGAGCCGTTCGTCATGTTGCTGGATTCTTTGGTACGTCACTCCGCGCTCAGGACGGGCATTGAAGCGCGTCTCGAGGTGACAGACCCCGTCGCTTAAGGTCACGATCCGTTTCTCCATCTCGTGGATCCTTTCGCCGAAGGCGTCGACGATTCGATATAACTTCCGACTATCGGCTTCCAGCGTAGTCAGCCGCAGATCGATCGGAACCGGCGTCGGCAGCGGTTTGACAGGTCCCCTTGTCGTCATGTTTCAGCCTTTCGCCTGATCCAGTTTTTCCTTAACCTCCTGGAGTTCGTCCCAGCTAAACTCGTCCCGTTCGCGAATCCCAAAGCGCTCGGTCAGCCAAGCGGTGAAGCGGCGCGCCCGCGCCGGGTCCGTCTCCCGTAAAGCCCTCTGGCCCTCGACCAGTTCGCAGAAAAGACGTCGCCGCCGCCGCTCGGCCTGGAGGTCGGCTGGCCCGATTCGATGACACTTGGCGACTTTGCGAGAAGCGCATGGTTTCCCATCCTCCCGGGGGTGATAACTGCACGCCCTCAAATAGGTTCCGTCTTGTGCGAAACTCGTGCACTCAACATCCGCACCGTCCCAGGTGAACGAACTCCCTACGGCCAGTCTTTGTCCCTCGAAAATAAAGGGCTTCCGCCCTTTGTAGTGTTCGAACGCCTGGCACGCCGACCGGTTACAGCCGTAACTCTGGAAGCCCCCTTTGCCTTCGGTCCGGCACGCAGCGCTGTAGAACTCCTCGCCGTAGCCCACGCAGAATGGGCGCTTGGTGAGGACCTGGAAGTCGCCCAGGTCAAAGCGTAAGCCGAAGCGGATAGCGAGATCCAGAGCCTCGCGCACGGCGCGGTCCGAACGATCATTAGACCGCCCCCACCCGAAGCCTTCATTGGCCGCCACCAGTTGGACCAGTTGCACCGCCGGTGATGGGACGTGGTCCTGCTCTGCGAACTCATCGTCCGCCAATTTTCGGTTCTTCTTTAGGAGCTTCCGGGTTTCCATGGCCCTACCCTACTTTCCGTCGCCCCAGCTTCTTGCAGGGTTTGCGTTCCTCGATCACGCCGATCGTTGCGCCGAACGCGTCGGTAAACCACGTTTGGCCCGTATGATCCGTCGCAAACTGCTCGAGGTGTCCGAACTCGCCGGCGGCCCGGCCGTGGGTCCGGAGGACCTCGCCGAAACCTTGCAGATTGATGTCATGGCGGACGGCAACGAGACAGCCGGTCGCTTCGTTCATCTCCAGGTGGCACAGCTCGTGGTGAAACGCGGCTTCGATGGTTTTGGGTTCTTGAGCCTCGACCCAGTCGCCGTCAACCAAGATCCGAGCCGCTACCTCGAAAGCCGCTAAACTCGCCCGGCTTAACCTACCTACTTTCATGGCTGCGGGGCGACCGTCACGAGCTTTGAGAGCCGGACCCTTCGGATTCCCGGCCCGGTCCCGCGGGGCCCGGACGACGAGGACTTGGACCGTCGTCGCCGGCGTCTCATTTATCCAGTCCCGGTATTTACTCCGGGCCCGCTCGAACAACTCGAGCAGGTCGGCGGACGGCTGTTCATACGTTTTCCCTGGCATGTTCATTCCTTTCTCCCGATCGGCCCGGCATTCCGCGCGAACCGCGCCGTA
>CAYFUB010000679.1:0-2422 GCA_964346195.1 uncultured Pirellulales bacterium | reverse complement strand
CCTACCCCGACTATCCCCACTACGATTATACTCCCCCGGAGGAGGGCTGGGTGGTGCAGAACGGAGGAACGGCTCAGAACCTGTACATCTACGTCTACTGCGGCCAGTAGGCCGCGGAACCTACAGACTCGACTCGTGGTGGGCGGCACTGCAGTGCCGCCCACCCGCGTCCGGAGTGATTCTCCGTCACTGTTGGAGTGGGCCGGGAAGGCGACGGTGGCCTGCCGCATCCCGGTCGAAGTGCGCGCCTTCCAGGAGGAGTGAGCCGAGGACCGTGACGGTCCTGTAACAGTCCCCTAGATACCTTCCCGACATCGAGACGAGAGAGTCAATGCGGCTGCACCGGATCGCGGTCCTCTTGGTGTTGCTGTGGCCATGGCGGGGTGCGCCCGTAGGGCTGGGTAGTGCATGCCGCCGGTGATACCCCGCCCACAGGGATCTACGTCCTCTGCGGACAGTAAGGTCTACGCCGTCTACGCCGAAATGCCGGCCAGCTACGAGGTCGTCAATTCGGGTCCAGTGCTGAACTATGGTGATGGTGGATGGGTCGGCTGGTCTTGCCCGGCAGGCAAGGTTGTGACCGGTGGTGGATTCGCGCTCACAGGTCTGGCGGCGGCGGTCTCGGCGCCGGGAACACCCGGGTCGGCGTGGCCCCATTACACGTTCCCTGCCGGGGAATATGGCTGGGTCGTGCGAGACGCACCGGACGGGGCCGCTAGCTACGGTAGTACGGTCTACGCCATCTGCGTCATTGATCCCTAACATGCAACTCCGGCCAGCCGACTCGTGTGATTTCGGGTCGGCCGGCAGGTTCCCAATCGCTCATTAGGCGTCCCATGATCGGCCCCTTTCGGGTGGGCGGCACTTCAGTGCCGTCCGCCTGCATCACGGGCCCATAGCCTTCTTGTGCGATAGGTCGGACGATCGAAGCACGGGCCGCCACCGTCGAGCCCGATGAGGCATTTTAGTGGTCACGTACCTGCTGGCGGTCCTGCGCGAGGACGTGGATGTCGTTGTGTCCCAGGCGGGTTCGCGCGCTGGGAAGCCAGCCCTGTGCTACGAGCGGGGCCGCATTCTTCGTGCGGACGCGGCCTTGTGGCGCTGAACCCCACTCGAGCCGGTGTCGCCTAACCACCACGTGGTGCCGACGGCGCCCAAATCACCCCCAGGGTGGCGCATTTTCTTACCAAATTCTAACCAATTTTATGTTGACTTACTATTGACAAGACAAAGATTCTGAGGTATAATAGTATTAAGATACTAGAGACAATAAATACATTCCCACCAGGTTGTCTGGATGTTTTCACCCGGTGACCAGCATGCCAACCTACGCCGCTCTCGGTCTGGTACAGGTTGGCATTTTTTGTTAAGACTGTTCCGAGTGTGAGAAAGGCGAGAGCCGACCCGTGAAGGATCGGCTCTACAAAGGCACAATTCCCTATTCCCAGAGCATTCAATTCCCCCGCTGCTAACGATGGATCTTGAATGCTTACCAGAAAAGCGTCTTTGTGTGCGTCATGGTCGGGATTGCGCCTTTGTGAAGTATACCACCATTTGCATTGGGTGTCAACTACGGGGCAACTAGGACAAGGTTGCGTGAAGATCGCCTGGCACGTTGGGACAGCTTTGACGCACCAGGAAAAAAGGTTCTTGTCGCTCCCTTCGAGCAAGGAGGTGATGCCTACAGACCATGAGTGATCAGGAGTGCCATTGTGGTTCCTTGCCCCGAGCGCGGCGAGCCTTGCTTTTCGCATGACACTCAACTCGGGGGTCCAGATGGTGTCTCACCACGTGATGTCACTATCTGAGTCAAATCAAGAAGGAGGATATCCAAATGAAGATCACAAGGAAATCTCTGATTGTAGCGGTCATTGTCTTGGCTCTGGCTGTGATGGCCACCCCGGTTATCGCCTCTCCTCCAGACATCATAAGGCTGGAGCGGAGTGTCTTCGGCGTTGTGTTCGACCTCGGAGCCTGCACGGTAGAAACCGCCGAGTACTCAACCAAGCACTTTGTCTTCGGCAGGCCTATGGCTAGCACAAACGTTGGCACCGCAATGGTAACAAGCAGCGACCCTTGCGTCGTCGGACCTTTTACGGTCCCGCCCGGCGGATCTGTGCCATTCGCCGTAGTGGACGTTCGCAATCCGGGGAACGGCACCGTGATCGCGACCTATGCCTTGGCCCTCATCCCCGATGAGCTCGTGCCCCCAGGTCTTCCCACGCCGATTCAGGCCGGCGCGAATGCCTGGCTGAAAAACGACGGGCCTTCTCTGACCTATGAGGGGTATGCTTACGCCTATATTGGACTTCCTGGGCAAGATTACCTGACCGTGCCGTTTACAGCGATGGGGCATCCCGAAACGGGATTCGATGTCCAGCCAGGACCATGGAAATAACTGGTCACGTCTGAGCATCCTTCC
>CAYFUB010000678.1:0-5010 GCA_964346195.1 uncultured Pirellulales bacterium | reverse complement strand
CCGGGGGGCGTCAACTCGCCGGTCCGGGCCTTCGGCGGGGTGGATCTCAAGCCCTTGTTCATTGCCCGGGCCAAAGGCTCGAAGATATTCGACATCGACGGCAATGAGTATGTCGATTATGTCGGCTCCTGGGGCCCGATGATTCTGGGCCACGCGCATCCGGCCATCGTTGCTGCGATTCATGGGGCCGCGGATAAAGGCACGTCCTTTGGCGCGCCAACGCTGGCCGAGACGGAGCTGGCCTCGAGGATTGTCCAGGCCTTCAACTCCATTGAGAAACTGCGGCTTCTTAGCAGCGGTACGGAAGCCGTGATGACGGCCCTTCGGTTGGCGCGCGCCTATACGGGCCGGGACGTAATTATCAAGACGGCCGGCTGCTACCACGGCCACAGCGATTCGCTGCTGGTCGCGGCCGGCTCGGGTCTGGCCGAGCGGGGCACCGCCGCCAGCCCTGGCGTGCCCGAGGCCCTTGCCAATCTCACAATTGTGATACCCTATAATGACGTCGAGGCGCTCAAACAGGCTTTTGTGAAGCATTCCGGCCAGATCGCCGCCGTTCTCGTCGAGCCGGTGGCGGCCAATATGGGTGTCGTTCCACCCCGTCCCGGCTACCTCGAAGGCCTGCGGCATCTATGTAGCGAAGACGGCGCGGTGCTGGTCTTCGATGAAGTAATATCGGGCTTTCGCATTGCCTTCGGCGGGGCCCAGGACCGTTACGGCGTCGCGGGCGACCTCACCTGCCTCGGCAAAATCGTCGGCGGGGGCCTGCCTCTGGCGGCATGCGGTGGCCGGGCGGAAATCATGGACTTGCTCGCCCCGCTGGGGCACGTTTATCAGGCCGGGACCTTGAGCGGCAACCCGATTGCCACGGCGGCCGCCAATGCCACTCTGAAAATCCTCGCCGAAGCAAGGTGCTATCGTGAGTTGGAACTATCGGCGGCCAACCTGGAAGCCGGACTGGCGCAAGCGGCGGCGGACGCCCACGTTCCGATAACTATCAACCGCGTTGGCTCCATTATGAGTTGCTTTTTCACGGACAAGGCCGTGTGGAACTTCGAGGATGTCCGCGCGACGGATATCGCCGCCTTCAAGCGGTTCTTCGCCGAGATGCTCCAGCGCGGCATCTATCTGGCCCCCAGTGCCTATGAGGCGATGTTCGTTTCCCTGGCACACACGAAGCAGGATATCGAGCGGACCGTCGAGGCCGCCGAAGAGAGCTTCAAAGCGGTCGCCGCGATGCGGTAGCTCCAGGGAATGAGACCTGGAGGACCGATAGGACCCATGATTGCGATCCTGTCCATTGTCTTGCTTTGTACTGCTCCACCGACCCGCGCGAAGGAACTGCGGGATGTCCTGGGTGTCACACACGTGGCGGGGCGGTACCATCTGACAAACAGGGACTTCCTCAATGAGGGCGCCGACCAGATTCTCGCGCTCGGCTCGCGTGTGATCAAGGTGTGGTTCTACGGCGGCCGGAGAATCGGAGGCCCCGTCAATTCTTACCCCTACCATTCGCAGTGGCCGAAAGTCGCAGCGCTCGTCGAAGGAGCCCAGGCACCCTACTTCAAGGAGCTTTTCAGCAAGCCCTTCACCACGTACATCCTGAAGGTCGCTGCCCTGGACCGCGAGGAGGGCTATTGGCGAAAAGGCATCACCGACGAGCAGAAGAGGGATGAGCAGCGGCAGTTCTACGAGTTGGCCAAGCACCTTCTGACCCAATACCGGGGCACGGGCAAGACGTTCGTGCTCCAGCACTGGGAAGGCGATTGGATGGTCCGTGGCAATTTCAAGGGAGATGAGGAGCCGTCACCCACGGCCCTGGCGAATATGGTCGAGTGGCTCAACGCCCGCCAGGCCGGCGTCAACCAGGCCCGTGAGGAAGTGGGTCAGCAAGGGGTTCACGTCTACCACGCCTGCGAGGTCAATCGCGTTGTCCAGTCGATGCGGGAGGGCTTTCCCAACATGGTCAACAAGGTCCTGCCGCACACGCGGCTCGACCTGATTTCCTACTCGGCCTGGGACTCGGCCACCAGTCACCATGCTGACCCGAATGTGTTGCGGGACGCTCTGGATTTCATCGCGGCCCACGCCCCGGACAGTCCGGACTTCGGCAACCGCAACGTCTACCTCGGCGAGTTTGGCATGCCGGAGAACTCCTACTCGCTCGAACAGATTCAGACGGCCATTCGCAACGCCGTCCAGACCGGCCTCGATTGGGGCTGCCCCTACATCGTCTACTGGCAACTCTACTGCAACGAGCTGAAGGACCCGAACGCCAAGCCGCCCGTCAAGAGCAACGACGCCGTTCGGGGCTTCTGGCTCATCCGCCCGGACGGCACGAAATCCTGGGTCTGGGACTACTTCCACGGGCTGCTCAACTAATCGTCAAGCATGAAATCCCATACGAAACCGCGGCTGATAGTGCCGTCGCTATCAACCTCGTCGACACGCCAAAAGTACCGCACGATTAGCTCCAGCGGCGGCACGGGCATGTAGCTCGTCTCGCTCTGGCGACCACGATAGATGCCAGTCGTATCTGTGACGGTTGCCTCGCTGACGGCGTCCCGGTCGTCGCCCAGGTAGATGTCGTGCGCCATCGCCCCGTCACCGGCCTGCCACGTCAGGGGCAAGGCCGTGAATACGTTGGCCGTGGCGCCGTTCGCCGGGCGTGGGTCCCATGCCAGCAAGGGGTCGCTGCGCATGACGGCCCGGATTTCTCCCGGGGTCAGGGCCTTGCGGTAGATGCGAATCTCGTCGATCAGACCGTCCCAGGAGGTGCCGGCGGTATCCTTGCTGGCCTTGCCGATAATCATCGTGGAGTACCCCGTCAACCGTCCTGCCGCGGCAGCCCTGTTGAAGGTGGGAGAATCGAGTTGCCCGTCGATATACAGCTTCAGGGCCTGTCCGCTGGCCCAGACCAGCGCCAGGTGCTGCCAATCCGTAGTCTGGCTGTCGTTCGAGCTTTCCAACTGGAGGGTGGTGTCGGCGCCGTCCTGGGAGATGGTGACGCCCGCCTTGATGACGTTCAGGCCACCTCCCGTGATGCCGGCCGCATCGTAGCGCATATCCCTGTCGTCCTCGCCGATGGGTGGTTCGAAAATGAGGAATCCCCTATCCGTATTCGTCACATTGGATTTGACCCAGGCCGTGATTGTCAATGCGTCGAGCCCGTTCAGGAAGGAGCCGTCCTCGTAAACGGCGCTTTCCCCGTCGTCCTCAAACAGCAGGGCGCCGCCGAAGAGCCCTGTGGCCCATATGGGAGCGGGATCGGCAAATTGAGCATGGCGGCCGTGGCCGGACCAGTCCGCGGCTCTGCGGCCCAGGCCTTCGTCCATTTTCCACCAGCCGAGTAAATTCGGATCGCTGATGGCGATGGTCAGAATGGTGCTGAAGGACCATACCGGGCCGGCCACCCTCGTACCGTCACTGGCGACCTCATCGACGCGCCAGAAGTACGTCATGTCAGGCTCGAGGGTCGGCGGCTTCCACGCCGCGAAGTGGATAGTCCCCTGAGAGGCGCTCGCGGCGCCGCCTTCCACGGCCGCTTTATCCGCGCTGAAGTACACATCGTGCAAAATGGCGTGCAGGCCGGGTTTCCAGCTCAAAGTGACATTCAGGTCTACCCATGGGGTCCCAGGTACCGGGACAGGGTCGAAAGCGGTGATAGATACCGCCTTGAAAGTCCATACGTCGCCCATGTTCACTGTGGTCGTGTCTGCCTCGATCTCGTCCACACGCCAGAAGTACGTCGCCCCGGGAATCAGGTCCGGGCCATATTGAAAGAACGATGTGGGAAGGTACGGCCCGACCAGATCGGCTTCACTGAGCTGGGGGCTCGTGCCCACATATACGTTGTGAAGGACCGCATCGACTCCCGGGGTCCATTGCAGCAGAGGGGGAGCGGTCACGTACTCGCCGTCGGCCGGCACGGGATTCGCCGCCTTGCGGACCATCTTGGCCGCCACGCCATACATGTTCCGGTCGTAGGGGCCACCGGCGAACGAGTCATTCTGAGCCTTCAGAACGATGACGCCGGGCGTCACCTGCAACGAGAACACGGAGTAATAATTGTCGAGGGTACCGTTCGCGTTCTCATCTATCGTCATTTTCAGGCCCGTATCGACAAAACCGAGTTCGGCGACCCACGTCATTCCGGCGGCTCCCGGATTCGCGGTGGCCGTGGGGCCCCGGACATTGGTGCCAACACGGGCGTCGATGTACAGGTAGAGTGTCCCGGGTTTCCCGATGGTGACGTGCAACTCGTGATAGGGATTATACTTGTCCTCGTTGGACATCTGGACGTACTGGGTGCCGACCAGAACTTTGGGCACGTCCTTGAATATGTGGGTTCGATCGGCGTAGGGCCTGACGCCCGCCGCCAACGGCTGCGGCGCGATCCGCACCTGGACCATACTGCTGGCGGCATTGGGGTTTTGCCGACTGACGCTCGTGATGACTTGCGCGTTCGCCGGCAGCGTGGCTCCCGCGACCAGCACGACAAACAGGGTGATAGGTCTTCTGCTCATGACAATCCTCCGCAGCAACTATGAACACGTGTTTCGTGGCGGGTTGGCCCGGCCGGCGCATACACCATGCGCTTCTTTTCTCACACGCTTATCTCGTCCTGCCTATCATCGCACCTCCATATTCCTCCGTACACCGAATCAAGCCGGCATCGGTGCCTCCGGGGCCAGGCCCCGCAGGTGCAGACAAAACCAAGTATAGCACACGGTGGGGCCAGGATCAAGCAGTGACCGGCAGCCGTGCCCGCGGCGCCGCTGTGCGACTGCACATCATGGTTCTTATACGGATTATGGAAAATTCTTGCGCGGCACAGACTCAGTCATCCTGAGGCAAAGCCGAAGGATCTGGCCCCCGGATGAGACGTTTTTCCCGTTCGTAGGCCAGATCATTGGGCCCCCAAACGCAATCATTCGCGTTTGGGGAACCCCTTCACTGCGCTGCGCTTCGTTCAGAGCCTGCCCTGAGCGTAGCCGAAGGGATGACACA
>CAYFUB010000677.1:0-15852 GCA_964346195.1 uncultured Pirellulales bacterium | reverse complement strand
TGAGGCGAAGCCGAAGGATCTGGCCATCGAAAGGGAGGTTTCTCTCGCTCGCAGGCCAGATCCTTGGGGCCCCCAAACGCAATCATTCGCGTTTGGGGAACCCCTTCACTGCGCTGCGCCCCGCTCAGGATGACAGACCGCGCACGAATTAGTCATAATCCGTCTTATGCTCATTCGAAGGAGCCATCACCAAGGCCTGCGGCCTTGACATTGGGGTCCCCAAACGCGGAATTGTGCGTTTGGGGTGCCCCGTTGCCACCCATCCACTCACGGGAGGTCGGTCGGCGGGCTTCTCACACATCCTCTTAGACGGCTGGGGGCCGGGCGACGTTTGGCCTGTGTCGCGGGTCATTACTGCGATCACATCTGCCACGCTGTCGCGACTTCGTCGTTGCTTGGCGGCCTGTGCTTGATGCCGCCCCTCCAGTTGTCGAGCGTTTCATTGTCGGCGGTGATGTTGGGGTCCGCCCCGGCCCAGGAGATGATTCCCCAGGCGCCGTTGTTGTTGCATTGGTTGGCACTCAGGGTGGGCCTGGCTTTCTCTCCGCGCACGCCAATGCCGCTCCAGAGGTTCTCGAGGCAGACGTTGCCTTCCACCTTGCCGTCCAGAACGTCAAGAAAGAGGATGCCGGAATTGTTGTTCCCGCAACAGGCGTTCTTTCTCAGCGTCACGACTGTGTTCGGGTCCTCGACCCAGATGCCGGGATGCCGATTGCCCTCGCAGGCGTTCGCCTGTGCCAGGCTGCGCGCACCGTCGGAGAAGATGATTCCGCATTCGCCATTCTGACTGCAGACGTTGTTCTGCACCGTGCTTTGTGTTTCGGCGGCGAAAGCCATGCCGTCCTCATGATTCCCCATACACCTGTTGGTATTGGCCGTCACCACGCCCGTCGTCTTGCGGACGTAGATGCCGTAACGCATGTTGGACTGGCAATGGTTGTTGGCGAGCATGACGCCGCCCGTGTCGTAGATGGCAATACCGGCCTGCTGATTGTGTCTGCAGTAGTTCCTTTCGACTTTGATTTCGCCGGTCGTGTCGTTGATGTAGATGCCTTCCTTCTTGTTCTCGGCGCACTCGTTGCCGGTGAGCACGCCCGCGCTGTCGCGATAGACGAGGATGCCGTGTTCTCCGTTCTTGAGGCACCGGTTCTGCACCAGGGTGGCAATCGTTTCCTTGCCCCACACCGTGATGCCCCGTCTCGCATTCTCCTCGCAAAGGTTCTGCTCGGCCCGGGCTTTGGCGCGCGTATGAATCTGGATTCCATCGCGCTTGTTGCCGTGACAGTGGTTCTTGAACAGAACGACATCCTGACAGGTGTCGCGCACCTCGATACCGGCCTCATTGCCCTGGATGTCATTCTCCTCGGCCGTTCCCGTGGCTCCGAGCCAGAACGCCAGACCCGCGTACTCGGATTCCGAGATGCGACAGTAACGCACGGTCCCGGTGGTCTGGTGGCCGACCAGTACGACGCCGAGCACCTTGTTACGGGCGACCTCGCAGGCGTGTATGACCGCGGTGCCGCCTTTCTTGACCTCGATGCCCCGGAAGCGGTTGCCCTCGATGGTGCACGAGTTGATCGTGACATCGGCTTTGTTGGTAATCGTGATGCCGCTGCCGGCCGCCTCGGCAATCCGGCATTGCGCGATGATAACCGTGCTGTTGTCTATAACCATCCCGGCATTTCTGCCGTTCCCCTGTGACGTAGTCATATGCCTGACGGTGAGACCGGATATCGAAACGTCCGTGCAGCCCTCCACGTTGACGACATTCTCCGATTCATTGAATTGCAGAATCACATTGTCTCTCTGCTCGCCCACGAGTTTGATCCCGCCCTTCAGGTCAATAGCCTCGTGGTAGGTGCCGGTCTTGATGAATATGGCGTCGCCTGCCTTTGCCGCGAGGATGGCGGCCTGAATCGTCGCATAATCATCCGGTACGACGAGCCTTCGGGCGGATGTCGTCTCCGTCTGCTCGGAACCCATGCACTGGGCCGCGATCACCAGGCCGGCACACAGTCCAACGCTCCACAACCATAAACCACGAGACCTTCTAACCATTTCCCGGGTCCTCCTGCACACGACTCTTACCGGCAGCGATCAGTTCCGTCTTTCCTCTTGGCTTCTTCGGCTGCTCTTGCTGCTGCCGGGGCCGAGTGCTGCCGCCCCCATCCTCCTGCAATCTCATCTCCCACGGATACCGGTTCCAGGGGCTGGACCGCATGTCGAGCAGCCTCTGAAAGGCGTCCTCGCAGCGCCAGCCGTCCTCCTGTGTCTGCTCGAACGACCAGAACTGTCGCCCGATCAGGTAGTTCCTGCCCAGATCCTCCCAGGAGTCGAATTTCTCCTGCAGCAGGATCGCCATGGGCATGATCCGCTCCCACGCCTCTTTCTCATCGATGTATCCCGCCACGTAGGCCCAGCGACACAGACAGATGGCTCGGCTGTAATCCCATCCGTACAGGCTCTTTTCACCCAATTGCCTGTAGTACCGCCGGGCCACGCGCAGCTTGTTGCACATTTCCGGATCGCTTTCCCGCGCGAGCAGCGCCCGGAATCTCCTTTCGGTCAGGGGTGCGATGAGACATCCCGCCGCTTCGAATCTCGAACGGTGTCCCCCCTCATCGATCCATTTCAGTGTTTCAAAGAACTCCTCCCGGCTGTCGATGCCCCACGCACCGGACAGCAGCCGCTTTTTGTCCGCCTTGTTGCCAGCGCTCAAGTGGCATCCGCCGAGCAGCGTATGATTGTCGTGATTCCGCTCCGTCAGCACCGCCGCACAACCCAACGCCCACTCCCGCCTATCGTGTTCTGAAATCGGTTCTTCAGGGTCGTTCACGTCGCTCATTTCCGACGCGCGCGTGCTGTTGCCGGCCGGCTCACTGAGGCACGGGATGGCCAGCAGGATTCCCGGCAGCAGCCCTGCCAGGCACGTTATCGTTCTGGTCATGGTTTCCTCTCTGTGTCGTCATTGTTACTTGGGGTCTCCACCGGATCGGCCCGCGGTACCAATATCGGCCGGATCAGCCGGTCCCTTTAGAATGGCTGAATCAGACCGCCGTCGGAAGGGAGACCGATAACACAGCAGTTGCAGGAGTCACGCCCGGACGTCATTTCCCCGGCCGGTGTGCGAGCAAACTTCGTGGCAAGCCGTGCACATGAAAAGCCGTAGGGGCGAATCATCGTTCGCCCCTGCCAGTTCCCGGTCAGGTGCTTCGCTCAACACGACCAAAGGCGCCTGCCCTGTCACAAAACGTAGTTCCACACCAGGGCTGTAAGATGGACGACATCTGTTGACCGCAGACCCCTTTAGGGTTAGACTGCTCGTATGATATGGACACCGAAGAAGCAACGTTTGGTTGAGAATATTCGCTCCGGAGGGCAAATCTCCATGAATTCCAGCAGCATGATTCTCAAGGGCCTGGTCTTCGCCGTGGTCTTGGCGTCCTGTCACCCTGGCTTGGCGCGCGCGACGGGCTCCGACCTGGACGAGGCCATTCGCAAAACCCGCATGGGCACGCTGGTGGTCGAGGCGGCGCCGGGCGTCGAGGTCCGCGTGGAGCAACTGCGCCACGAGTTCTGGTTCGGGGCGGCCCTGGCCAGCCACATGTTCAGCGGGCGGATGAACCCGGGGGATGCGGCCCAGTACAAGAAGGTCTTCCTGGAGAATTTCAACGCGGCGGTGACGGAAAACGCCCTCAAGTGGCACGCCATGGAGCCGCGCCAAGGGCAAGTGGACTATTCCATCGTCGAGGCGATTCTCCAGTGGACCGAGCAGCATGACATTCCTCTGCGCGGCCACAACATCTTCTGGGGAATCCCCAACCGCGTTCAACCCTGGCTGAAAGCCATGGACGACACCACGCTGCGCGAGACCCTTAAGGCACGCGCCCTGGACGTGGGCCGCCGCTATCAGAGTCGGTTTGCCGAATACGACCTGAACAACGAAATGCTCCACGCGAATTACTACGAGCAGCGCTTGGGCCCGCAGATCACCCGGGACACGGCGGACTGGGTGCGGCAGGGAGACCCGAATGCGGTGCTTTATCTGAATGACTACGACATCCTCACCGGCAAGCGCCTGGATGACTATGTCGCCCATATTCAGAGGTTTCTGGACCAGGGCGTGCCTATCGGCGGCATCGGGGTGCAGGGGCATCTGCACGGCGATTCGTTCGACCCCGTCGCCCTTCGGAACGCGCTGACCCGGCTGGCCGAGTTCAAGTTGCCCATTCGCATCACCGAGTTCAACTTCCCCGGCCAGCGCTCCCAGTACTATGGCAAGCGCAGGGTACGCCTTTCCGACGAGGAGGAGCAGGCCAAGGCCAGGGCCCTCGTGGACTACTATCGCATCTGCTTCGCACAGCCAGCGGTGCAAGGCATCCTGATGTGGGGATTCTGGGAGGGGGCCAACTGGATTCCCGTGTCTTCCCTGTACCGCCGGGACTGGTCGGCCACGCCCGCCGCCGAGGCCTACCGCGACCTGGTGTTCAAACAATGGTGGACGACGTGGCGCGGGCGGACCGACGCCCAGGGCAGGTGCGAGGTCCGTGCGTTCTATGGCCGGCATCGGATTGCCGCCGGTGACAAAGAAGCCGTCGTCGCTCTCAAACGGTCGGAACAGACGAAGCAGGTTTCCTTCAAACAGCAGTGACAGAGCATGGTCGAGCAGCAGTATCCGGAACCGACGGTCGGGGCGCTGATTTTCAATGCCCAAGGCAAGCTCTTTCTCATGAAGTCGCACAAATGGCGGGACGCGTACTGTATTCCCGGCGGCCATATCGAGTTGGGCGAGCGCATCGTGGACGCCGTGAAACGGGAGGTGAAGGAAGAAACGAATCTGGACATCCACGACATCGAGTTCGTGTGCTTTCAGGAGTTCATCTATGACGAACGATTCTGGAAGCCGAGGCATTTCATCTTCTTCGACTTTGCGTGCCGGACGGACTCGACGGACGTGAAGCTCAACGGTGAAGCCCAGGAGCACATCTGGGTCACGCCGGATGAGGCGCTCGCGATACCAGCGGAACACGATACGGCCGTCGCCATCCGCGCGTACCTGAAGGCGAAGGCCGGCTGAGTATTGCAGGACGATGCCCCGGCGGGTAACATGAGAACAAAGGAGTGTCGGAGCTATGCAAGCGACAGTGCAGGACCGGCTCAGAAGGCAGCGGCGAAACGCTCTCGTCTTCCTCTATTTGGCATTCGCGCTGACCGGAGCACTGGATGGGTTTGCGCTGGGCGGGCCGGTCGAGGGTCTCCATCCGGATTTTGTCCTTCACGTGGGGCTGCTCACGGGCCTTCTTCTCAGCCTCGGCTTCCTGTGCTGGTGCACCACGGACGCCAGGCTCATCGGCCGGCCCCTGATCGAGATGGCCAAGCTCGGCATCTTCTTTGGCTGGCCGGTCGGCGTCCCCATCTACCTGCTCTGGGCCCGTGGCCTCAGAGGATTCGGACTCCTGTTGCTCCACGGGTTCTTGCTGCTCATCGCATTGGTGTGTTCGATGCTGGCCGCAGGCTATCTCTTTTATGGCGCGGAGACCTTTGGCTAGGCTGGCGGCCACGCCTGGCGAACCGGGGACTCTGTCCCCAGACCCCTGAGATTTGGCACCTTGGGCCAACAGCATGATAAACCAAAGAGTCCGCCGGTAGCGACAAGCTCTCGGGGCTGATTCGATTCCGCTCGTGTGCGACTCCATTTCGTGGCGGCGCCATCTGGACTAGTCATGCTGAGCGAAGCATCTGGCCCACGAATAGCACCAATGCCTGTTACCACGCTCAGCCCGGATTCCTTTGAAGCTCAGGACAGGCTCTTCGCTGGCGCTCAGAGCTTGCCCTGAGCGTAGTCGAAGGGATGACAGCATGGATGCACGCCCCCCACGAAAATTAGTCGCACACCTCCGCTTCGAGCAGCTCCTGCCGTTACCAGCATCCTCGCTAGATGAGATATTGCGGCGCAGCGCCTTCGAGTTCGGGCAGACACGCAAGGGGGCCCCCCTGCAAGGCTCGATATCAGGATGCAGACCCGGCATCCGGCGCTCACTGGTCATGCTATTGGTCATGCCAGAGGTGCGCGGACAACGTCTCCGCCGTCGGTCCGACCGACGTCTCGCGGCTTGACACAGACAGAATTCAAGAAGTCGGGCCAACGTCCTCTCGTTTGTCGGTGCGGGCTCATTTCGGTTGGGCCTGGCGTTTGATCTCCTCGACGTCCAGGTCGCGGATGTAGCGGACGAGGTTCCGCCAGCCGGTGTTGAAGGCGAAGCCGCCCTGGGTCATTTCCGCGATGGCCTCGTCTTTGCTCCAACCCTGCACGGCGACGCGATAAATCGCCACCATCATCCCCGTGCGGTCGGCTCCGCGCCGGCAATGCACGAAAACGGGAAGATTGTTCGCATCGCCCACGATCTGGAGGAAGCGAACGACATCGGGATCATTCGGACGCCACGCCGTCATGGGGATGTGCTTATAGGTCAGACCCGTATCACCCAGTATCTTGCGGTCGGACTCGGAGGACCGCAAATTGACAATGGTCTTGACGCCTAGTTTCTTGAGCTGCTCGATGCCCTCGGCCGTCGGCTGCGCCCCGCGATAGAGACCCTCCGAGACCCGGTGCAAATTCGGCAGCCCCGGCACCTCCATCGGCTCGGCCCAGTGCTCGGAGGCCAAGCCGGCTGTCGCGCGGCTATCATTCGTGGACCCCAAAGGCACGACCGGCAAGTACCGGCACGCCGGTATGCCGATGCCGGTGAGGATAGCACAGGCCAGCAAGGCGCGGAACAGCCAATTTCTCAACCGGGCTCGAGCGGTAGCGTCCGTCATCTGTTTCTTGTCCATCTGCAGAACCAGTTCTGTGCTTTGATTGCTGTGTAGTGGACCTACTGTCCTGGACCGTCGTATGTTCATCGGCAGTTGTCTTCGAATCACTCCCCGGCGAGAGTCGTACAAAGGACTCAATCCTCGGACGGCCGGGTTCGCCTTGGCACCAATCCCCGCGCCAGCAGCAGGACCTGTCGTGTGATACTACGACAGACGTGAGTGAAGGAGAACTTCAGCGGGGCCATTCGCGGCAACACAAAGTTCGCGCAGGGCGTCACCGGCAGGGGGGTTCCAACGATCTCAATTCGGTCGAGAGCGGAGCAGCCGAAGCCGGCCTGTCGCGCGGCTCGGATGATGGGGACCCGGTCAGGTTCCAGGCCGATCAGGCCGCAGCAGACCATCTCACATGCGATCGGGTCTGCGCCGCCGATGAGCCAGCCGAGGAGCCTGCCCGAACCGCGAATCGGGCCCTGGCCCTCCATCGCCACAATGCCGTCGATAATGGTCAGGGCGGGGCGGAGGTACTGATAAACGCCGACGAGCATGTCGCAGAACTCGGCGGCGGTGTTGCCTTTGCGAAAATGCCACAGGGCTTTGTGCTTGCCGCTCACGCAGCCGAACATATTCTTGACGGCGAAAGTCGCCATGAGTTGCTGGTGGGCCTTGAACTTCGGCAGGTTGATGATGACGTCGGCCTCCAGGGCCACGGTGCTGATCCCGACCCTCGGCCGGCCGGGTCCGAGCCGGCATTTCCTCGGTGCATCCAGTTCCCGGATGGGAACCCCGAGCTTCTGCAGCGGCTCCGTCAACTCCAGTGCGCGGGCGCAGGCGGCCGTATTGGCCCACGCCGGGGAATCTGCGACGAACGGCCGGGCGCCACAATCCTTGAGTAATCGGGCCACTTCGAGGACAACGGCCGGGTGCGTCTGGGCGGCACTGCGATGGTGCGAGCGCGGGGCGATGAAATTGGGTTTGATCAGCACGGTCGCCCCGGACTTGACAAACGCCCCCGGGCCGCCGAGAAGCTCGAACTGCCGTCGCACGGCGTCGGCAATGCGGGCCGGCTCGTAGTCGTCACATCGAACAAGAGCGACCGTGGCGGATGGCATAGACCTCTCAATCACTGATGCGCGTGCACACCAGAATGTAGACGCGGACGGCAGGTTTGTGCTGTGGCGGCGTGCGCTTGCTCGGGTTGAAGAACAGCGTGCCCTCCGGATTGTTGAAGAACAACCCGCCCAGGGTGGCTCGCTCGCCGGAGTACTGGTCGGGGCCGAGGACCACGAGGTCGCCCGGACTCATCTGCAGAGCGAACGCAGCCGGGGCGAAATAGAATTCCTGCCGGCGGGCCCGCAACTGCAACTCGGGAATCGTGCCGGCGACGGGCAGGGTATGCACGGGATAAGCGATGATTTTGCGGATGCCGCGGGCCCCGGGAATCGGCTCGGCCCGCAGGCGCAGCGTCAGCACGCCGGGTGCGACGTTCACCACCTGCTTCGATAGATTGTTGCCGACGAAGGTGATCCGTCTGGCAACGGGCAGGTCCGCGATGGGCAGATCGGTCGTATCATTATCGGGCACGACCAGCGACATCGTCGTGGCCTGCTGACCACCCGCCTCGGTGAGCAGTTCCTGAATCGTGTCCCGGATTTCCATCCGGCCGGACTTGACACGGAACGAGTTGTCCGAGAAGGCGTTGTAGCTGTTCATCCGGATAGTCCCGGGCACCAGGACTTGCCAGACGCCGTCGAGCCGATCCACGCTGTCGGCCGGCAGTTCCATGACGTAAACGGTCATGTTGACCGTGCCGAGGAATTGCGGCTCGGGCAGCCTGTCGCCCGGCGGCGGGGCGAGCTCGCCGATCTTCACACCCTCCCAGATCTTCTCTTCCTGCTGCCTCTTGGCGGCAGTCCGGCACCCCGTGCTAACGACAAGCCCCAGGATCGATGCCACAACCAGAGAGAAACGCGCCATAATACTATATTATACGATAGACCGTCCCTTGTCAACGCAACCCGTCGAAGCGAAGCCTTGGTCACGAATCGATACCGTTCCGTCCTCACTGGCCTTCGTCAGCCACGTATCAACGGCTATTCGACCAAAGGACGCAGGCCGTGAGACTGGTCCCGATCCGGAGGATCATGCCTTTTTACGGACCGGAGGTTCCCATTCTTGACCTGCAACGTGACTTCATAGAATTCGGGCGGCGTGGTCTCCTCCCTGAATATGGTGAAGAGCCATGAGAGCTCATCTGCGGTCAAGCTCAACTTGCCTGAGAACCAGTCCGCCTTGACTCGGCCGTTCTTGAAACGCTCCGGGAAGATCGTCTTGAGGTCCGCTTTCATGCCGTATGTCCAGGCGTTGAGTGCCAGCAGATACAGGCAGTCTTCACGGGCCTCCCAAAGGGCGGTATACCCTCGCGCACAATCTTCTCTGGGTTTACCATCCGGCTGCCGCGACAGCCGTGGCCTGGCTTTGGGATCCTTCCACAGAGACCTTATGGGAAAGGCTTTCTCGGAGAACTCAGCGGGCAGATAGTACACGGTGCCGTCGAATATGAACATATCAGGAACCTGCCGCTTGGGCCTGCGGTCCGGGCCGCGTTCTTTGACCTCGCTTGGGACAGGAACCAACTCGCCTCCGGTGAATGACAAAGTGCAGTCTCCGATGTCAAGATTCATGGAGTCTGAAGCGGTTGCAGCTAATTGTCCGTTGAACCAATCGGCCTTGACTCTGCCGTCCTGGAAACGGTCAGGGAAGATGCTCTTGAGGCTCGCTTTCTTGTGGTCCCGCCAGGCATCGAGCGCCCTGAGATAAAGGAAGTCGTCCTGAATCTCCCAAACGGCAGTATATCCTCTCCAGCAACCGGTGCTCATCACACTGAACCCGAGTTCCGCCCGGGGATCCTTCCACAACGATTCCAAGGGAAGGTCGCCCGAATGGTAGGAGGACACGGGAAGTTCGTAGAGGATGCCGTTGAGCATCAACAGGTCGGGCAATTGCTCGGTGGCGTGCACCGGCATCGCGACCATGAGAAGCAAAATCATTGCATGACGTATCTTCATTAGGAATCTCCCACAGGCTGACTCGAACTCGAGCAGACACGCCATACTTCATCGGCTTTCCGGGGCCGTCGGTTTACCGGAGCCGATCAGCAAATCAAGAGCCATTGGGTGACAGTGTCAACTCTGGCCCGGCGAACAGCATCATCGAGGCGGAATGCTGACGTCATGGGACTGGAATCCAGGGCGGGCGAGACTGCTTGCCGGGTCGCCCGGACCCACAGGATTCTCAGTCGCAGTGTGCGTCACGAACGGACGAAGCGTGGTCTGCACGTCAGTCAGACTCTTTGGCGGCGTTTTTCGTCTGGACGATCAGAACCGGAAGACTCACGGTCTCTCCACTCGGTTCGGCAAGCATGACCTGGCATGTGCCTTGGGCCCGACCGTTCTTCAGGACAGGTTTCAGGTCGAGCGTCAATACACTGACCCCCGTCTCAGGCTGGCGGCGCTGGGCCCAACGAACGATCTCGACGGCATCAGCCTGGACGGAGGCAACGACCACTTTGCGGCGATCTGCCCCGCGGAGCTTGACAGAGACCTGGAGCCGAGCTGGGACGACACGTAGGATCTTGACAATCTGGCTGGGTGTGGCCACCACGAGAGGGAGGATGTGTCCAGTGCAGGGAATGTCGAAGGTCAGGGGCGTCTCGCCCTTTTTCGCGACCACGGCCAGCTTGGCGGCGAAACGACCGACAGGAGCCGCGGCCGGATCGAGAGTGATGAGCAGAGAATGCTCGTATCTCGCAACGCCATCACCGGCAGGAGTAACCAACGGTGTGCCGGACCCCGCGACGTGCAGAAAAGGGACTTGGAGTTTGGTCTCCAGTATGGTGAACGGATGAGTTTCGTCGGTGTAGTGCGTGAAACGCAGAGGTCGGGACTCCGGTGCGGCGGTTCCGGCAATCGCGCCAAAATCCAGGACGCCCGGTGAGACGCTCGTGTCGTCCTTGACTGCGGCACTGATCGCGAGGTACACCGGACTCTCGCTGGTGGAAACGTGAAGCAGAACCCCTTGCGTGGTCTTGCCCCCGCGGGTTGTCAGTACTTCGACCGCCACTTTGGAGTGCGCACCGGGGGGTAAGCATGACGGGCCTACAATCGCGGCGTCCAGACACGAGCAACTGGTCTTGCCCAGGCGAATGGTCACCGTCTGTGAATCCGGGTTGCGGATGTCAAACTCGTGGCGGAGCGTCGTACCGACGGACACAGCCCCGGCCGAGTACGTCGGAAGGCCGGCCACGTACCTGGATTCCACGGGCCGATTCCCGTTCGGCGATTGTCTCGTCGCGCCCGCGTCGAGCGTGACGGCGCCAGCCGAGGCAAGAGGGCCCATTACGGCCGCCGGAGCGCCGACTACGACGAGCAGGAGCGTTCTCTTGAGCCTGGCGGTCGCACAATGGCGGGTCTTGCCGTATGCAAGGACCGTGACCCCGCCAGCGATCAGCACGGCGCCGAGGGCCAGCTCCACCGTCGGCCAGAGGGACCGACCGCCGGATGTCTCGCCAAGACCCCGTAACTGGGGATTCGGCACGTCGATGGGGTATTTTGACAGGATCAGGGTCTTGCCCGTGAAATCTTCAGCCAGCCGGTCGAGCAGGACGGGGCGATCGTACCGTTGTGACGCCGCCACATCGAATACATGGACGTGGTTGGCGTCGGCCGGACCCGCGAACACAAGAAAATGCATGCGCTGGCCTTCGTGATGGGAGCGAACCTGAAGAATCGCGACGTTGTGCAGCGAGAGAAGTTGCTCCGCCTCCAGCTTGACGGCCAGCACACAAAGTCCCTTGGAGCGAGCGTAGTCCGCGAGCACCTGGAAATTGCTGTTGCCTTTCTCGTCTGCCAGTGCCGCCAGTTCATCGTTGACGATTGGAGTCCCCAGGATCATGAAGGCGACAGCCAAGCTTGCACTTCCGCACGGAAACACGCCCGGCGGCGCCGAGTTGAAAAGCTCGCTGGTCGCCGGCGCATCCGCAAGAACGGCTGAGCCGATGCCGGGAATGTCGTTTCCGGACAAAGATGCACTCTCCGCGCCGGCGTCGCGCGCTGAAAGGGCGGGGCCCCAACGCACGACCAGGAGCACGAGAAACGCGAGAAACGGCACGCCGAGTCTGGTGAGTCCGGGTTTGGTCAGGGAACCGCAGCCGCCGTGCCGGCTGCCGCCACAGACTGGCCGATGATTCGAGCGGCTGTCAGGCATGCCGTTTCCTCCGGAGATATGCGATCGTCGTCAAGGCAGTCGCTACCGTCAGTAGACCAACAGCAGCCGTCACCCAGGCGAAGGAGAGTGGACGAGAGCGAATCTCCGCGGTCGTCAAGCCTCGCTCTGTCGCGTCTGGCTCGGCTGGCCCCCGAGCGAGCGGCTGCTCGTGGCCCGGAGGCGGCGCGCCGGCATGCTCCGGTATCTCCAGGGATCGGTCGGCAAGAACTGATTCGAACAACGTTGCCAGGGCCTCGAAATCCTTGCCGCCGACGGTCCAGAAGACATTGGCATCCAGGTCCATCAGGATTGTTCCGGGAGGCAGATGTTTCCAAAGATCGAAGAATTCGTCCTCCAGGCCGGAATTCACCGCAAGCGCGGGCCGGCCCTCGCGCCAGCCGTCAACCTCGAGCACGAGTTCAAGCATCTCCTGGAAATGCGGGATTCCATCCATCGGATAGATCCTCTTGCGTCCCCGGACGGGGAACCATAAGCCGGGTGCCGACTGGATCGCCTCGTCTATAAAGAACTCCATCATCACATCTCCGTGGTCCGGGCCCCCGTAGTACACCTGTTTGAGGGGCAGGAAGCCGCGTTCACAATCGATCCACGCCGTCATGGCGACATGTTTCGAGCGCGGGTCAACCAGGTCCACGACGTGGCAGCGCCGGCCGGAGACGATTTCGGTCTGTCCGCGCAATCGTGAGTGTTCGCACTGCAGCAGCGATATCAGGCTCTGATCCGCGTTGCCCGCCGAGGCGAGCTCCGGACGCGGAGCGTTCAGGAGCATCATGTCGAAGAAACCGCAGCCTTGCGTCTCTGTCTCTCTCATCCGCTCGATGTGGGCATAGGCCCGCCTCTGCTCCACAATGTGATAGGTGCTGCGCTGCCCGTTGTAGGCTGCCTCCGTCCGGAAAGTCCGAAGCTCGCCCTGTTGCGGCGGCGTCCCGTACGTGTGATCCAGGTACGTCTTTTCGCCTTTGATTGCGACCGTCTTGTGAGACCGCGCGTGCAGGTTGTGCACCGGCGGTTTCACGTGATCGAAGCTGAACGATACGGTCAGATCCTCGATGGCTGAGCGAGCTGCTTCGACACCCTGGCAAATGTCTTCTTTGGTCAGCAGCGTGGACGGTGCAGGTCCGGCCTCGTCCGAAACGCCGGCTTTCAAGGACCCTGCCGAAAGAGCGGCCGCCGTAACGGCCGTAAAGACGACCACCATTCGCCTGGTGCAGGAAGGCGCACCACGCGCAGACGGATGCCGATCCTGCCTTCCGTTTTTCATAACCTGCTCCTGCCAACTGGCACCGTACGATACCGCCCGTACCCGCCGACGCGCAGTCCCCTCATGCGCTCGTTCCGCCGTTGCGAATATCCGCGCGTCGCCCGCGCTATTCCTCGAAGAACTTGCAGTAGTTGCCGCGTGGGCATCCCCACCCCGTGCTCTGGACCGGTCCCCAACACTTGCACATGCCAAGGGTATCGATCCAGGCACATAACCGGATGTCGTAGGTGCTGCCCCAAAACCAGCAATCGAAGCGGCAGTCCGCATGGCCCCACCTGTCCCCGTTTTCGTCATAGTGATCGTTGGGCAAAGCGGTGCAGTCTGTAGAACAGATGGAAACGCCGCAACCGCCGATTTCGATGGTGCAGTCGATGACAGGCTCGCCCGTGGTGCATTGGGGGCTTGTCGGACTGAATCGTCGCCAGCAGTCGTAAGGATATTCCTTTCTTTCGCATCCGCCTTCTGCGCCACAGACTGTCAGCATGGCTGCCCGGTCGAGAACGACGGGAGCCCCGACCGCCGCCGGGGGAGGCGCCAAGGACAGCATACCGACGCCGACCAGGGCCGTTCCGATTATCACAATGACACAACTTGCCCTTCTCATATTGACCTCCTTGATCCAGACCGTCTCCTATAATCATCCGACTTGCGCAGCGCGTACTCCACGCCGCATGAGTAGAGGCGTGGAGCGTCATGGTGATGTTGATAGACATTCTGGAGCGCAGGTTCCTTTCTTAGAGGTTTTTCGGGCCCGGGTCAAGGGTTTCCTACCTTGGCCCCCGGTGAAGACGGACCTGTCGCCTGCCCCTGCGGGCGGACTAGCAGGACAGTGCCGAATTCGCTTGACCTTGGGTGCATTTTCGCGTAAACAGTGCCCGAAACCGGAAGGAATCCTTTTGAAAGGTGCGCGCCAGATGAAAGTGAGCCAGAGAGCCAAAGCCGTAGCGCCGTCGGCGACGCTCGCCGTGACCAACCGGGCCAAGGAGCTGAAGGCCCAGGGGATCGACGTGGTGGGATTCGGGGCCGGGGAGCCCGATTTCGATACGCCGGAGTATATCAAGGAAGCGGCCATCAAGGCCCTCAAGGAGGGCAAGACCAAGTATACGCCCGCGGCGGGCATCCCCGAGCTGCGGGCCGCCATCGCCAAGAAGCTGGAGAAGGACAACGGGCTCAAATACGCGCCGGAGCAAATCGTCGTGAATATCGGCGGCAAGCATTCGGTCTACGAGGCGATGCAGGCCGTGCTCGATCCGGGCGATGAGGTCCTGCTGCCGGCCCCGTACTGGGTGACTTATCCCGAGGCGGCCGGGCTGGCTGGGGCGACCATAAAGGTCCTGGAGACGGATAAGGCCAATAGCTACAAGGTCACGCCGGCGCAGTTGAAGAAGGCGATCACGGGCAAAAGCGCCCTGCTGGTCCTCAATTCGCCCAGCAACCCCGGCGGATTCACGTATGCGCCCGACGAGCTCAAGGCCCTCGCCCAGGCGCTGGAGGGCACGAACGTCGCCGTGATGTCGGACGAGATCTATGAGAAACTCATCTACCGCGACACGAAGTTCGTCAGTTTCGCCGCGCTCAGCGAGGACGCCTTCCATCGGACGCTGACGCTCAACGGCTTCAGCAAGGCGTACTCGATGACCGGCTGGCGGCTGGGCTATACGGCGGGACCGCTGGAGGTCATCAAGGCCATGAGCCGTTTGCAGGACCACATGACCTCCAACCCCGTGACGTTCGCGCAGCACGCCGCGATTGCGGCGATGGGGCCCCAGTCCGCCGAGGCCATCGAGAAGATGCGCGTCGAATTCGAGAAACGCGCACGCTACATGGCGGACCGCCTGCGGGCCATCGAGGGCGTCGAATGCACGGAGCCGACGGGCGCGTTCTACTGCTTCCCCGACGTCTCGGCCCACTACGGCCGAACCGTCGGCGGCCTGAAAATCACCGGCAGCATGGACTTCGCCAAGGCCCTGCTGGAGCAGGCCAACGTCGGCGTCGTCCCGGGCCTGCCCTTCGGCTGCGACAGGAACGTCCGCCTGAGCTTCGCGACGTCGATGCAGCAGATCACCAAGGGCCTCGACCGCATGGAGAAATGGCTGAGCCGGTAGCACGGCCATCTTGGCGGTGTCTTTTGCCTGCAAGACACGTGTGCTGACCGCAAGTTCTTGCGAGTTCGCTCGGGAGCCGGCCTTCACGGGACCTCATGGGACTTGGGGTCGCCTCTCGAGCGATTTCCATCCAGCGTGGAAGATGCGCGATAGCGGTTTCAGGCCATGTTGATTCCTGCCGGCGGTCTGCAAAACCGTTAACAGCGGCTCCCCGGCGACCGTGATGGACGTCCCGGACGGGGCGAAGGATTGCGAATTTCCGGCTAAAGGCGCCAACAGCCTGGCGGGGGGGCCGTCTATGTGATAAACAGAGCGCTGTTTGCAGCCTGTGTTGGCATTGGCCGTGGAGGCACGAGTGCGGGACAGGTCCGAAAGACGGATTCTCAA
>CAYFUB010000676.1:0-3025 GCA_964346195.1 uncultured Pirellulales bacterium | reverse complement strand
CCAGCGGCAGACGTGCACCACATCGACCACAACGGCCTGAACAACCGGCGCGACAATCTCCGCGAGTGCACGCCGCGGCAGCACCTGGCCGGCCGCGGCCCTTGCGGCGGAGTCTCCTGCTTCGTGGGCGTCTACCGTCGCCGCGACAAGTGGGAGGCGCGCATCCGCTGTCGCGGCAAGATCTACTACCTCGGAGTCTTCGACGATAAGGTCGAGGCGGCCAAGGCACGCGACCGCAAGGCCTACGAACTCTCCGGCGAGCACGCCTACCTCAACTTCCCCGAGGACTTCGCCCATCGGCGCAGATCAGGCCGCAAGGGGCGCACCCCAAGGCGCAAAAATACCAGGAGGACCGGATCTTGACCTTTGTGGCTCCGTGGCTCTGTGGTGAGATCGTTACTGGGGCCGGCTTTTTGCGATTGGCTCCGCCGCCCGGCCTCGCGTCGTTTACAGTCGCCGTCCGTTGGGTGAACGGGCGATTTGGGGGAGATGTTTCGCTTTTTTTGATTGCACTATGCTCGGCTGGCCGGCATAATAAAAAGAGCGGTAAGCATCTTGAGACGGCATCCTTGGAGCCGCACCGGCCGCGTAGTGTTTTGATGTGCGAGAGCGGCCGGAGAAGACGTTTTTGAGAGTTATCAAAAATGGCATCTGCACGGGGCGTTGGAAAATCGCTTTCTTATGTGGATGCAGGCAAACGTTGCGGAGTGGCTCCCATGAGCTGCGCAAGAGAACCGAAAACCAGGGATGGCACTTACCCTCCGGGCCAGACCCTGTTCATCAATAATGACGATGCTATAGACCGCGTTCCGCAGCCCAAATCGCCAATCATAAATCGTAAATCAAAAATCGTAAATCCCCCGGGTTTTACCCTCATCGAGCTTCTCGTCGTCATTTCCATTATTGCCTTGCTCATGGCGATTCTGCTGCCGACGTTGGGGCGGGTGAGAAACCAGGCAAGAGGCATGGGATGCCAGGCAAAACTGCGTCAATGGGGGGTCATCTTTCAAACCGAAATGACGGCCAGGACCGAGGGAGCATTCGATGAGGACCTTTGCAAGACTTTCAGGTTCGGTCTTTCCTCGTCCATCCCCGACACAGTCGACTGGGAGCGCTCCAGGCGCGTTCCTCTCGATTTGTTCGTGTGCCCTATGGCGTCTCGGCTTGGTCCTAGGAAGCCCGCGTGGGCGACGGAACCGGGCGGCGCCGGGAGCGCGTTCTTCGCAGGTTGGTGGACGAGACCTGATGGCCGGGTCGTGGCGCTAAGCTATGGCATCGGCGGGGGATTCGCGCACCCGTCGCCCGGCGAGCGGCCGGAGGACATGTATCGGTTTCTCAACAACCTCAAAGGCTCCACGTGTGCGTCTTTGCCGGTGCTGTTCGATTGTACTCAATCCATAGTAATGGGAAATCATCTGGCTGGTCCGCCACCATACGAAGACGCGCCAGATTACCTGGGAACAAACTCCCTCTGGAACCCTCTGTGCATCAATCGCCATCACGGTGGGGTGAACTATCTTTTTCTGGACTGGTCGGTACGTAAAGTGGGTCTGAAGGAACTGTGGACGCTGAAATGGTGGAAGGACTTCGACACACACGGCCCCTGGACCAAGGCCGGGGGCGTGCAGCCGGAAGACTGGCCGGAGTGGATGAGGCAATTCAAGGATTACTGAGTGTCCCCGCTCAAGCGCCGCGGGGGCTTTCCGGTATACAAGACAAGAGAATAGGGATGGATTCCGCCGAGGCGGAAACAGGTTGCTCAGGGAAGACAGCTTGCTGACACTTCTTCGAATGATCCCTGACATGCAGAGCCTGGAAGGTACGCGCGCGTCTTCACAGATCGACACAGACTGTGACATCGGCGCGATTGGCGACGAAAATGAGGTGAGGACATGATCGGGGGCCCGTAACAATGTGAGGGGGGGAACGGGGCCAGCCCCCGAGATCACCGATGAACGGCAATCAGTAATCCTTGAAGCTTCTCATCCAGTCGGGCCACTCGCTGGCCTGCATCCCGCCGGCCTTCGTATAGTGTCCCCGCGTGTCAAACTCCTGATGCCACTTGAGCGTCCAGAGTTCCTTGAGGCCGATCCGGCGGGTGGAGAAGTCCACGAACGCGCCATTCACGAAGCCGTTGTGCCGCAGCAGGCAGATCATCTTCATCGCATTCGTGGTCCAGTCGTCGTGCTGCCCTTCGAACTGGGGCGGCTGGTCCGTGTGATGCGGCCGGGTGTCCCACCAGTGGTCATCAACGAAGAGCGGGATCTCGGCGGCCCCTTTTACGTCGCGCCGGCGCCAGTAATACGAGGCCGGCTTGCCCGCCTCCTTGCCGGGCATGGGGTCGCTCACGTAGAGGTTGATGCCGTAGCTGCCATATTCCTGGTAGAGTTCATTCGGCTCCCAGGCGACGTATGCAAAACGCCCGCCGCGCGGGTTCGGCTGTGTGGCCGTCGGGCAGAAGCAGACCTCCCGCTGCTGGATGTAGTAGGGGCGGAGCACGGTCATCCAGCTCGTCTCCGGCTCGCCGCCGATGTTCCATCCCCGGTGGAAGCGGCCGTTGTTGTCGTCGGTGTACATCGAGAAATAAAGCGCCCATTGGCGCAGGTTGGCCCGGCATTTGATCGTCTTGCCCTGCTCCTTGACCCGTTGCAAGGACGGCATGAGAATGGCCATCAGCAGAGCGATGATCGCGATCACCACGAGAAGCTCGATCAGCGTGAAACCTTGCCTGCGACTACGGCTGGTTCTCCCGGCGGCCATCGGTGTTGACTCCTCAGAATCACCCAGAGGCGCTCGTGGAGGGCCGACACCCATCTGACGTGATGCGCCTCAGAACCGATCTTGTGTTATTGTACCAACGTCGGCACGGAGGACGCAAACAGATTCGGAGTGGCCTCTTGATGGGAGTGCGGCCGGCATACAGTGGCGGATTCCGGCAACCTCCGGCGCGCGCTACGGACCTTCGCGAGCCTGCCGGCGAGACGCGGGCGGGGAGTTTGGCGCTTTGAGGCCACCGGCGGCGAGG
>CAYFUB010000675.1:0-2361 GCA_964346195.1 uncultured Pirellulales bacterium | reverse complement strand
ACCTTCTCGCCATTTCTCCAGAGGTAGTCGGGATAATAGTTATGGGCGTGCCTCTGATTCAAGTAACCAAAAAACCGGTCGAAGCCTTGCTTGTTCGGGACGCCCGTCGACTCCGGCTCGCCGAGACCCCACTTGCCAATCAGAGCGGTGGTATAGCCGGCCTGTTTGAGCAGTTCCGCGACGGTGACGTCGGAGGGCCGCAAGGGGACACGGGCGTTGCCGCGAATCCAGGCATGTCCGGTATGTACCCCGGTCATCAGGCAGCACCGGGACGGGGCACAGACCGTGCTGCCGGCGTAGTGATCGGTGAAAATCATCCCCTCGGCGGCCATGCGGTCCAGGTTCGGCGTCTGAATCGTCCGCTGGCCATAGCAGCCCAGGTCCCCATACCCCAGATCATCCGCCAGGATGAAGATGATGTTGGGCCGGTCGAGCGACGCCGCGCCGCGCCGTCTCGCGCTCGGGCCCTGGCAACCTCCAACAAACGAGGATACCGCGCCAAGCCCCAACAGCCTCATGAATTCCCGTCGCGTCCGCATCATGCACATGCCTCCCACTGGACAGGTGATTGTTGTCAGTGATCCAAGACAGCATGGACACATTCTACGGATGTGACCCAGGCAGGTCAATAGCAAGGCCTCCCCGCCGGGAGAGACGTGTGCGACTACGTTTTACGGGGCGGACTGCGCCGTCACGCTGAATGAAGTGAAGCGTCTGGCCCACGAACAGCAGGTTCATAGCACAGACGAGCCAAATCTCCACCGCGGTGCCCAGATCCTTCGCTGCACTCAGGATGACGGGATCTGTGCAAGGCGCTGCCTCTCATCTGTTCACCTCTTGCCACGAAATCTGGTCGCACACTTTCCGCGCAAAGATGGATGGCGCACCTGTGGGTGGTCTTCGCAACGTCGCGGCTGCCTTGAGATTCCGGGGAACCGGATTGAGCTTCACGCGTCCGTGGGATAAGATGAGACCCAACTGGTCCGTGACGATGCGGATGTTGACCCTGTATCATTCACTGCTGTGCACAGGGAGGATGAGAAATCATGAAACGCACGCGACGACTGGCGACGACGTTCCCGGCTGTTCTGACCGTTCTGGCGGTCTGCGCATCAGCACGGTCCGGCGACGCGTCACCCGAGCGGCAGGCACAGGAGATCCTGCACACCTGCAACTTCACGGGAGGCTTGATCGTGCACGTTGGCTGCGGGGACGGGAAGCTCACGGCGGCCCTGCGCCGCAGCGATGCCTGTCTCGTCCATGGCCTGGCTGCCAAGGCCGCCGACGTGGAGACGGCCCGCGAGCACATCCGATCGCTGGGGCTTTACGGGACGGTGTCCGTGGAGCAGTTGAAAGGCGGGCGGCTGCCGTATGTCGACAATCTCGTGAACCTTATCGTATCGGAGGATCTGGGCGGCGTCTCGATGGAGGAGGTAATGCGGGTATTGTGCCCCAACGGGGTGGCCTGTCTCCGGCGGGGACAGCAGCGGCAAAAGGTCGTCAAGCCCTGGCCACAGGCAATCGACGAATGGACGCATTACCTTCACGACCCGTCCAACAACGCCGTCTCGCACGACAAAGTGGTTGGGCCGCCCCGACGAATGCAATGGATCGGCAGCCCGAAGTACGGGCGCCACCACGATCGGATGTCGAGTATCAGTGCGGCCGTTTCGGCCGGCGGACGGGTCTTCTATATCATCGATGAGGCCTCGCCCGCGTCGATCCTGATACCACCGGTGTGGACGCTCGTCGCGCGGGATGCCTTCAACGGGACCGTGCTCTGGAAGCGGCGGATGGGGGCGTGGCACACGCATCTGTGGCCGCTCAAGAGCGGGCCGGCCCAGTTGCCGCGGCGACTGGTGGCCACGGCCGACCGCGTTTACGTGACGCTCGGCCTCAACGCCCCGCTGACGGTCCTCGATGCCGCGACGGGCGGGACCATCCGGACCGCCACGGGCACGCGGGCGACGGAAGAAATCCTCTGCTCCGACGGCACCCTGTTCCTGCTGGTCAACGAGCGGATGCAGGACCCGACGTTCGTCAGTCCCGTGGATTTCAAGCACGGCTACGCGGCGACGCTTTGGGATGAGAAGGACCGGCAGATCGTCGCCCTCGATGCCGAGACCGGCCGGACCCGCTGGCGCAAAACCATGACCGTTCTGCCGTGCACCCTGGCGGCCGATGCCAACGGCGTTTACTTCCATGACGGGGCCGGTGTCGTTTGTCTGGATCGCTCCACGGGTCAGGTGCGGTGGCGCTCCAAGCCGGTGGAACGGGCCGAAGCCATCAAGGGCTTCTATGCACCCACGCTGCTGGTATACGATGGCCTGGTGCTCTTCTCCGGCGGTGAGACGGCCGGCG
>CAYFUB010000674.1:0-15474 GCA_964346195.1 uncultured Pirellulales bacterium | reverse complement strand
GCCAGGCTCCGGGAGACGGGCCTGACCCTGGCCTATCACAATCATGATATCGAGCTGCGCAACGCGGCCCGCGAGTTTCATCACATGATGGTCGGCACCGACCCGCGGAACGTCACTCTATGTCTTGACGCGCACTGGGTTTATCGCGGGGCGGGCAATTCCCAGGTAGCCCTGTTCGACGTCGTGAAGCTCTACGGCCCCAGAATCACCGAGCTGCACCTGCGCCAGTCGCAAAACGGCGTCTGGACCGAGGTTTTTGGGCCGGGCGACATCGATTACCCGCGATTGGCTGAGCACCTGCTCAAAATCGGCGTCAAGCCGCTTTTGGTGCTGGAGCAGGCGGTCGAGGTCGGCTCGCCCAATACCATGAAGGCGGTCGAGGCCTTCCAGAAGAGCACGCGGTACACCCGGCAGGTTTTTGCCGAATTTTCCGGTTGACTTGCACATAGCGTCCGGAAATGCTATACTATGCAACCTGAAGGGACTTGCCGACTGTGCCGCAGGGAAGCTTACTGGTCGAGGTCTTTTGAGGAGAAGGGTTTACCGGAAACTCAGGGATGGTCGATGCGGCGTGTTGCGCGCGGCGTGGGCGCCATGTGCCTCGAGCATTCCCGGCCGGAACGGGTGATGAAAAGGGGTGGATTATGAGGATGAGCGGACGGGGGGTAATATGGTGGGCAACGGCGACGGTTGTGTTCCTAGTCTCGACGGCGGGGGCCCAGAACGATATTGAAGACCCCAACTCTTTTCCCGGGGTCTGGTACAGAATCGCGTTGGACCCCAACGGCAACTACCTGTACGGCGACGGGGACGGGTATGCCGCCGGCACGTGGTACCACTATCCCGAGACGGGCCGTTGGCGACAGTGGTTCTACAACGGGCCGTATGACCCCAACCGGATGGGCGATCTCAATTATCAGGTCTACATCCAGGCTGTGGACCCCAACAAGCCGACCTACGCGGAGGTCCGCTTCAACTGGTCCACCCCCGTATGGTCGGCGCTCGGCAAAAGACGCCCGCCGCTGCCGCACGACGTCCCGACGGCGGATCTGGACTCTCAACATACGGGAAGCAAGCACCTCTTTACAGTGGACAACTGGCGGATCGGGACCGTCGAGCCCATCGCTCATCACGTCGTTCGTGATTACAATCCGGAATGGATCTCCATCGACATTCACGCCCGCAACGCCTGCGTCTATCGGGGGGCCTTTCACTCGAGTGTGCCCAAGGATGCGAGCATGGGCGCCTGTTACGACAGCAGCACGGGCGACTGCTACACGTCCTACCGGCAGCAATGCCTGCCGCCATATCTGTGGCTTGGTGCGGGTACCTCCTGCCCCGATGTCAGTATGCCCAAGGTTTTCCCCGTGCCCGTGTATCGCTTCTGGTCTCCGGTGCGCGGCGCGCATTTCTTCACGGTCCGCGAGCGCGAGAAGGAGGATCTGCTTCGTGAAGCCGCGGACCTCTGGATCTCCGAAGGCGTGGGCTACTACGCCTTGATCGACGGCGCCGACCCGAACAGTGCCGCGGTTCATCGGTTCTGGTCCGACTCGCTCGGGGTGTACTTCTATACCATAAGCGAGGCGGAGAAGGACGGACTGATTGAGAACATGGCCCATGCCTGGACGTATGACGGCGTCGCATTCTACGCCTATCCTGAGGGTCGCGGGCCGGCCGATACCCGGCCGGTTTACCGATTCTGGTCGGCCACTGCCGGGTGCCATTTCTTCACGATCAGTGAAGCTGAGAAGGATGGGGTGATTGAGAGGTATCCGGAGGTTTGGACCTTCGAGGGCATAGCCTGGTACGCTTACGCGCCGTAAGGACAGCCGCCCAGCGGTTTGGGGACTCGACACGGCATGCCGCGAAGAACCTTTGGGAGGCAGCCGTACTATCCCTGCCGCCAGAGAGGTCCGGGGTCAGGGTTCCGGCGGCGTGAGCCCTTCCTGGATTGCGTATTTCGTCAGCAGGGCCACGTTGTCGATGTCCAGCTTGTTCATGATGCGCAAGCGGTGCGCCTCCACCGTCTTGGGACTGATGAACAGCCGCATCGCAATCTGCTTGGTGCTGTTGCCCTCGGCCATGAGCTGCAGGACCTCGCGCTCGCGCTGCGTCAGAACGGAAAACGCGCTCTCCTTGTCTTCCTGCGGCTTGCGGGCATAGTTCTCGACCACGATCCGGCTGATGGACGGACTGATGTACGTCTGGCCCTCGGAGATCAGCCGGATGGTCTGGACCAGCTCCTCGAACTCGCAGTCCTTGAGCAGATAGCCCGAAGCCCCGGCCCGGAACATTTCCCGCACGAACCGCTTCGCCGAGTGCATCGATAGCGCGACCACGCGCGTGGCGGGGGATTCGCGGATGATCTCGCGCGTCGCCTCGATCCCGTTCAGGTAGGGCATGCTCACGTCCATCAGGACGACGTTGGGTGACAGCTTCCGGGTCAGCTCCACGGCGCCGCGCCCGTCGCTGGCCTGACCGACCACCTCCATGTCTTCCTGTTGTTGAATGGATCGGCTCAGCCCGTGCCGCACGATGGTGTGGTCGTCCACGATCAGTATCTTGATGCTCATGATTTCTTACTCCTCGATCTTCCCTGACTGGTGGGATGTAAGGGGGCCGTCAACGTCACCTTTGTTCCCTGGCCGGACTCGGACTGGACGGCGAACGTGCCGCCGATGTGGGTCAGCCGCTCGCGGATGCTGAGCAGTCCGAAGCCCTCCCTCTGTTCGATCGTCTCGCCGATCCGTGCCACGTCGAAGCCCTTGCCGTTGTCCTCGACCACCATCCGGATGCTGTTGTCGACGCGGTCGATGCGAACGAATACGTCCGACGCCTCGGCGTGCTTCGCCGCGTTCGTCAGCAGCTCCCGCGCCGCCCGATAGAGCAGCGTCTTGACCTGCTCGGTGAGCGGCTTGCCCTCCTCCGTCGTCTCGAAGTGGCAGCGAAGGCCCTCCCGCTCCGTGAATTGCTCCGTCAGCTCCTCGACCGCCGCCTCCAGGCCGAACGTGTGCAGCGTCGTCGGGCTTAGCTCGAACGTCAGGCTGCGCGTCTGGCGGATCGCGTCGTCGATCTGCTTCTTGACGTACTCGATCGCGTCCTTCACGCTCGGGGGCGTATTCCGCTGCACGACGCCCAGCTCGCGCTTCGAGAAGGCCAGCGACTGCCCGATGGAGTCGTGCAGAACGACCGCCAGCCGGTGCCGCTCGCGCTCCTCGGTGAGCAACAGCTCCTCCGTCAGCGCGGCCAACTGCTGCTGGTGCTCCTGGATCTTCCGATCCTGCTCCTTGCGCAGCGTGGTATCCATGATCGCCAGCAGGATCTGCTCGGTCTCCTGCGTCTCGCGGTAGATGCGCCGGCCGTTGAGCAGCGTCGTGCGGTGCCCGATCCGCTCGAAATCTTGCTCGACCTCGAAGTCTTCGAAGCTGCTGTCGTGCGGCAGGATGTCTTCCAGCAGCGTGCGCAGCGCCGGAATATCCCACTGGTGGTTGCCGATTTCGTAGATGTAACGGCCCTCGGTTTCCTCCGGTGCAACCTGGAACGTCCGGTAGAACGTCTGGTTCGCCGAGACCACCTTCAGGTCGCGATCGAGCACGAGCAGCGACTCCTGCACCGTGTTGGTGATGCTCTCGGCGAACCGCCGCGCCTCGAGCGTCTCCAGCTCGGCGCGCTTCTGCTGGGAAATGTCGCGGTCGATCACGAGGATGCCGGTGGGCCGGCCCTCGTCGTCGCGCTGCAGGGCCCAGCGGCTCGAGACAATGATGGTTCTGCCCGAGCGCGTGGTGTGCGTCAGCTCGCCGTTCCAGCGGCCCTGGCTCAGGAGCTTGGCGGTGATCTCGATCAGGTTCAACGGGAATCTCGTTTTGAGCAGCTCGTGACCGATCTTGCCGACCACCTCGTCTCTCGTCCAGCCGTAGGTCTGCTCGGCCCCGCGGTTCCAGAACACGATCCGGCCCTCCATATCGTTGACCACGATGCTGTCGTGGGCCAGGTCGAGCAGCTCGGCCTGCTGCTGCAACTGTTGCGCGCTGCGGCGGAGCCGGTCCTCGACCTGCTTGCGCTGTGTGATGTCGCGCAGGACGACCTGGTTGGCAGGCCGGTTCTCGAAGGCGACGGGACTGGCCGCCAGCTCGACGTCGACCGTTCCGCCGTCCAGCCGAACGATCCTTTCTTCCATCATCGACAGCGGCTGCCGCTTGCGCCGCAGAAGCTTGAACTGTCGCTCGACCAGCTTGCGATGGTCCGGGTGGACGAAATCGAAAATGGGCCGACCGATGATATCGCCGGCCGTCTTCGCGCCCAGCAGCTTGACCGCCGTGGAATTGACGAATTGCAGGATGCCGTCCAACTCCACGCCGATGGCGTCGGGCGACAACTCGACCAGCATCCGGTAGCGCTCCTCGCTCTCGCGCAGGCGGTTCTCGAAGCGCTTGCGCTCGCGGATGTCGATGCCGATGCCGAGGTACGAGCCGTTGGTGAGCCGCACGTGCGCCCAGGAGCTGACGACCTGACCGCCGTCTTTGTGCCGCAAGAGAAAATCGCGCCAGCCCGGCTCGCCCGAGAGCAGAAGGGCCAGCGCCTCCCGGCGGTACCGCTCGTCGGGAAAGCACAACTCCAGCGCATTACGCGCGGTGAAGTCTTCCGACGAGTAACCGAGGGCGCGCGTGAACTCGTCGTTGGTCATGCCTATGTTACCCTCGGCATCGTAAAAGCACAGCATCACGGGGATATTGTTGACGATCGTCTGCAGGATGTCGTTCTGGCGCATCAACAGGTTCTGGGCTTCGATCTTCTCGGCCACTTCCTCCTGGAGCGTCAGGACGGTGCTGTCGAGCTCGGCAGTGCGCTCCTGAACGCGTTGCTCCAGGCTGTCGCGGGCCTCGCGTACAATCTGCTCCGCCCGCCGCAGCTCGGTGATATCGTGGAAAACGCCGACCGCACCCATGACTTTGCCCTGGCCGTCGCGCAAGGCGTTGGTGTTCAGCAGGACATGGCGCGTTTCCCCATCAGACCGCTGGATGAGGACTTCGACCCCGGTCAGGGCCACGCCGTCCAGGGCCGAGCGGACCAGGGGCATGTCGCGCGGTTCATACGGCGTGCCGTCCGGGTAGCACATGCCAAGCTGGCGACGGGATTCGATCTCTTCGCCGATAGGAATCTGGCCGTAGAGATCCTTTACGATGGGATTCGCATACGTGATCCGCGCCTGTTCGTCCGCCACCACGATGCCGCTCAGCGCCGTGTCGAGGATGGTCGCGAGCTTCGTTCGCTCGCTCTCCAACTGATCGAGCAGCTCGAGCTTCTCGGTCAGGTCTATCGTCGAGCCAACCATTCGTACGGCGTTGCCCCGCTCGTCGCGCACCACGTGCCCGCGGTCCATGACCCAGGCATACGCCCCGTCCTTGCGCCGAAAACGGTAGCGCGCCGACCAGGTGTCATCCTGACCGGCGGCC
Organism: uncultured Pirellulales bacterium; assembly: GCA_964346195.1. GTDB lineage: Bacteria > Planctomycetota > Phycisphaerae > Sedimentisphaerales > Anaerobacaceae > PLanc-01. The sequence goes on along the minus strand of CAYFUB010000674.1, from coordinate 10,021 downwards.
ATTTCGGCCAGCGAGGCGCCGACCATTTGCGCGTCGTCCGGGTGGACACGCTGGCGCCACCACTGGTTGGGACCCACCACTTCGTCCGGGTGGTAGCCGAATGCCTCGGCAAAAGCCGCGTTGTGCCAGCAGGTGTCGGCGGTGATGTCCCAATCCCAGAGGCCATCGTGGGTCGCCCGCGCGACCATGTCAAATCTCTGCAGCGCCTCCATCCGCTCCTGCTCGGCCTTATGCCGTTGCGTAATGTCCCGGCTGACGTTCAGCAAGCCGACCGGGTTGCCCTGTTCGTCCTTCAGTACGCTGATACTGCTCTGAGCGATCATCTGTGCGCCGCTGCGCTTGATGTGGATGTTCGTACCGTGCCATTCGCCGGTTTGCTCCAGGGCTTCGTGGGCGGCCCGCTCCTCCTCCGGCGTCGGCCATCGATACTGGTACAGGTCGGTCAGGTGGGCGCCGAAGGCCTCCTCCTGCGGGACGCCGTAGATTCGCGCAGCCGCCTCGTTCCAGTACGTGACCCGCTCCTCATTGTCGGTGGCAATGACGGCATCGCCGACGTCGGCGAGAATCTGGGCCTGGAAGGCGATTTGCTCCTGGACGATCCGCTGCTCCGTGACGTCGCGGGCGAAGACGAAGAGCCGATCACCGTCGAGTTTTTGCATCGTGACGTCGCAGTCGAGCCGGCTGCCGTCCTTGCGCCGATGCCGCATGTAGAATTTGTCCGAGCCGTCCCGCAGCGCTTCTTGCAGGTGAAGCATGACCTCCGGCTGCTCGTGTGGTGCCCAGACATCGAGGACGGTCAGTTGGAGCAGTTCCTCGCAAATGCGGCCCAGCATCCGACAGTACGTGTCGTTGACTTCGAGGTAGTGGCCCTCGGCGTCGATGATGCAGAATCCGTCCTGCAGGCTGCGAATGACGTTGGTATATCGTTCCTCGGCCCGGACGCGGCCGGTGATGTCGCGGACGGTGACGAGCACGGTCTCGACCGCGTCGTCCTCGCCGAACTCCGGCACCGCCGTGGCGGTGTAGTGTCGTACGCCCTCGGGCGAGCTGCAGTCGAAGTCGGTCTGGTTGGCCTTTTGTGTGCGAAAGACCTTGCGGATGGCCTCGGTCCAGAGCGTGCACATCTCCTCGGACACGCCCAGTTCCTCGAAGGTCCGGCCGACGAATTCGGCCGGTGGAATGCCGAGGGCGCGCTCGATGGGCTGGTTGACGTACAGGATGCGCATATCGCGGCCGATGCGCGTGATGACATCGGGGGCGTTTTCCGCCAGGGTGCGGAACCGCCGCTCCGATTCCCTCAAACGCTGTTCGGCGCGGGCCAGGGCCGTGATGTTCGTCATGACCGTGTGGCACTGGACCACCTGGCCGCCCCCGTTGCGCACGGGCCGGCTGCGAAGCTGCACCACCAGGGGCGACTGCTCGTCCCTGGGAAGCAATTCGAGGTTGGTCTGCTGTTCCTTGCCGGTCTTGAACACGGCGCCGTAGTGGAAGCGCCACGCGTCCCGGCTGGCCGGCGTCAGAAAAAGGCCCAGCGGCTTGCCGACCAGCAGGCCCCGTTCGTTGCCCAGCATGGAGGCCGCCGTCAAGTTCATCTCGAGAACCAGGCCGGCGGCATCGACCACGAGATACCCGACCGGGGCATAATCGAACAGGTCCGCATACTTCGTTCGGGATTCCTCCAGCTCGTCTTGGGCCTGGCGAAGCTGCTCGTTTTGCATCTCTAGCTCGATCTGATGGCAGCGCAGCTCGTGTACGGTCGCGGCGACGTCCTCCTCGGACATCTGTTCGAGCGGGAGCGTCTCTGTTTGCAGCTTGCGTTCCGCGTGTTGCCGCAACTCCTCTAATTCGTCGTGTGATTTCTTGCTCTTGTTCATAATGCTGTCCGGGTCGAGGTTCGAAAGACCCACACGGCGGGAAATCCGAATATCGAAGTCCGAAACAAATTCAAAGCACGAATTCTGAACAACCGAAACGCTGTCGCTCGACCGGCGGAGCTATTCTTGAATCTGCGATCTTGGCCGTTCGTGCTTGTTTCGAACTTCCAGATTCGTGCTTCGAATTCAGGGCACGAACCCCCCGGCGTTCCTATTCGCTCTGTTCGTCGTTCTCCTTTCCCTGGTCCTGGCGGTTCTGCTGGCCGTTGGTGATGTCCTTGATGGCCAGGAGGATTCGGCCGGTGGCTTCGCCGCCGAGCGTGGTCTGGCAGGCGTTGAGCAGCATGGTCCGCACGCCGAGCCTTGGGAAATCCTGCGTGACGCGAAAGTCCTCGAACCGGCTGTTCCCCGGCACGGTCTGCTCGAGCAGATCGCGCAGCTCGGGGATGCTCCACTGGTTGTTGCCAAGCTGATAGATCTTGACGCCGACCGTCTCCTCCGGGTGGACGCCGAAGTGCCGGTAGAAGGCCGCGTTGGCGTCCATCACCCGCAAATCCCCGTCGAGCACGAGCAGCGGCTCACGCACGGTCTCGACGATCGCCTGGGCGAAATCGCGTGCCTCTTCGATAGCCTGCGCCGCCTTTTTGCGCTCGCTCACGTCGAAGAACGTTGCGACGGTGCCCTCGACCAAGTTCTCGGCCGTGCGATAGGGCGTGATCTTCATCTGGTACCAGGTCCCATCCTCCGTCTGGACCTCCTTCTCAATCCGCGTGAGTTTCTCGATGACGGTCTGGATGTCGTCGAGGAGCCGGTTGTAGGCCAGGGTCGAGGTGATATCGCTGATGGGCCGGCCGATGTCCTGGGGAATCAGTCGGAACAGCGCGCGGGCCGCCGGTGTGAACCGCCGGACGCGCGCCTCCTCGTCCAGAAACAGCGTCGCCACCTCGGTCGAGGCCAACAGATTGTTAAGGTCGTCATGGGCCTTGGACAGCTCGTCGATCTTCTGCTGGTGCTCGGCGTTGACCGTCCGCAGCTCTTCGTTCGTCGATTGCAACTCTTCCCGGCTGGTGTCCAACTCCTCGTTGCTCGTTTCCAGCTCCTCGATCGTCGTCTGGAGGTATTCCTTGGTCGATTGCAGCTCCTGGTCAAGCTCGCGGATGCGTGCGTCCTTCTCCTGTTTGGGAGTATCCAGTGGTGTGGGACCGCCGTCATCGAATTTCTTACCTTTGGGTCTGCTCTTGAACACGACGAGCATGAGGTTGTCGCCCACGCCCGGCGCCGTGACGGGCCGGACGACGATATCCGTATCGAAATAGTGATCGCTGGAGCGGATCTGGACGTCCTTTTCGACGACGATATGTCTCTCGTGGAAGGCGCGCTTCAGGAGCGTGTTGAGCTTGTAATGGATCTCCGGACGGGCCATCTGGATGAGGTTGAACGTGGGTTGGCCGCTCGGCTGCACGAGGTACTTGCTCGTATCGCCGTTGAAATAGACGACCTCGTAGTCCTGATTGACCAGTACGCACGGCAGCGAATAGTCGCGCAGGATCACGCGTTCCGCGATCTTGCCCACGTCCTGGACCGCTTTCTTCACCTGCGGTTCCTCGCCCACTTCGAGGCGCCGGGCCCGGAAGCCCTGGCCGGCCTCGGGCTCGTAGCCGGTCGCGACGGGCTTGCGCCGGAAGATCTTGTGCCGGGCATCGACGGGCGCGAACAGGTCGGAGAAGGTCCCGATGGATTCGCTCTCGCCCAGGAACAGGTATCCCCCCGGATTCAGGGTGTAGTGAAACATCGGGATCAGCTTTTTCTGCAGGGTGCTGTCCATATAGATCAGGACGTTGCGGCAGCAGATGAGGTCGAGCTTGGAGAACGGCGCGTCCTTGATGAGGTCGTGCTTGGCGAAGACCAGCATCTCGCGGATGTTGCTCTTGACCTTGCAGTGGTTGTCTTCCTCCGTGAAGAAGCGCCGCAGGCGTTCTTCGGAAACGTCAGCGGCGATACTGCGGGGATACTGGCCGCGGCGCGCGGTTTCGATGGCCTCGGCGTCGAGGTCCGTGCCGAATATCTGAATGGGGTGGCGTTTCTCGAGCTTGTCCATCTGCTCCCGGACGAGAAGAGCGATGCTGCAGGCCTCTTCGCCGGTGGCGCAGCCGGCGATCCAGATGCGCAAGGGGCTTTCCGGCGGCTTGTCCTCGATTAGCGGGCCGAGGACGTGTTCACCGAGCGCCTCGAAGGCCTCGCGGTCCCGGAAGAAGTTGGTCACCGTAATCAGCATCTCCCGGGCCAGGATGTCCACTTCCCCCGGCTGCTCCTGGAGCAAGCGGATATAATTGTTCAGATCGGGGACTTGGTGAACGGCGAGCCGCCGGGCGATTCGCCGCCGGATCGTGTTGCGCTTGTAATGGGAGAAATCGTGCCCCGTCTCGTTGCGGATGAGCCGGAAGATTTTCTGGAGCTGGTCCTCGAGCTTTTGGCCCGCCTCGGGGGCCTTGCGCTTTTCGAGGAAGGGGTGCCGGATGTACTGGGCCAGTTGCCCGCCCATCTTCTCGACGGGCAGGATAAAATCGACCAAGCCGGTCTCGATGGCGTTGCGCGGCATGGAATCGTACTTGGCCTGCTCCTCGCTCTGGGCCATGACCATGCCGCCGGCGGCCTTGATCTCCTTGAGCCCGAGCCTCCCGTCGGAGCCGGTGCCCGAGAGGATGATGCAGACGGCCCGGTCGGCCCCGTCGCGCGCGAGGCTGCGCAGAAAGGAATCGACTGGCAGATGGACGCCGGCGTGTGACAGGGGCGCCACCATGTAGAGGGTCCCATCTACGATCGAGACGTCCTTGTCGGCCGGGGCCAGATAGATCGTGCCCGGCTCGACCTTCTCTCCGTCTTCGACATCCTTCACCTTGAGTTGCGTGTGCTTCTCGATGAGCGATCTCATCACGCTCGTGTGGTCGCTGGCGCGGTGCTGCACCACGACGAAGGCCATCGACAGCTCGGGCGGCATATGGCCGAACAACCCCTGCAACGCCTCCAACCCGCCGACCGAGGCGCCGACGCCCGTCACCAGGCACGAAGCCCGCGCGCATCCCTCCGGTGCCTCCGCCTCTTCATGTTGCGTTTCCTGCTCGCGCTTCTCCTCGGCCTCGCGCGGAATATGCTCCGCCTTGTGCTGTGCCTGTTCGTGTGTGGCCTGCTCTTTCGGCGGCGCTGCCTCTTCAGGGACCTCCTCCGGCTCGGCCTGTTCGCGTTGTGCCTGCTGCTCTGCGATAGGTTGCTCCTTGTTCTCTTCCGGCTTGCCTCTGGATGGCTTACTCTTGTTCCTTCTTGCCATACCCGAGTCTCCAAGACCAAAGGTCCACTTGTTTTCCTCTGCAGAGTGAACGTCTCGCTATCCTAACCTACGGCAATCTCCTTACACAAGGGGCAAAGTGCGGAATAAGCATTTTCCCTATCCGGAATGAGGATTCTCCTTACCCGCTTGTTCTCCCAGGCCCCGTAAGCTCAAGCCATGGAGAATGTGGCGGCCTCCGTGGGCGGTCGGACGGGCTCGGCCATGAATCTGTACTGGCGAAACCGGTTGCGATTGGGCTTCTGCGCCGGTGTATGCCTGTTGTCCGGGTGGCAGCGGCCAGGCCGAGGGGCTTGCCGATGGTCTTACTATTGTGTCAAAGCCGTCGGCAAGCTGCCGCTTGCCGCTGCCACCCGAGGTGCGTCCGGCAGGAGCAGAAGACCGCCCCGCGGGCATTCGACGCGTTCTTCTGGACGCTGTTGGTCGGCTTTGCCATTGGGATTGTCTTGCGGTATGTCCTGGAGCGGACGCCGGCCTGAGCCGGCGTGCGATGCAAGGAAAAGGAGATAGCGGAATGTCTGTGGCCAAAGTCATCGAAATCAGCTCCGAATCGAAGAAGGGCTTCGAGGATGCGATTCAGCAGGGCATCGCCCGTGCGACCGAGACCGTGGAGAACATCCGCGGCGCCTGGATCAAGGGGCAGCAGGTCAAGGTCGAGAACGGCAAGATCACGGAATACCGGGTGGACATGAAAATCACGTTCGTGCTCCGCGGCACCTAGCGGCGACGCAACGGGAAGAACGGATGCGGCTGAGATGGTTTCCGTGGAAGTTCATTATTCGCCGGCTGGCCCGCTCCCACGGGTTCGCGGACCCCGTCGGGATTCTGTCGCACCTGCGGCGGTTCGCCCAGCCGTCGGAGGTGGCTATCCCCATCGAGTTGCTGCGCGCGGGCGTCGTTTTCCACGCGCGCGGCCTGATCAATAGCCGGGTCATCCAGCAGAACCTCGACTGGGTCTGGCCCTACTGGATTCATCGGCAGTTCGACCCCAGAACCGAAGCGTTCATTCCGCGCGCTTTCTCGCTTACCCATGTCAACCTGACCACGCGCAACTGGACGGCGGTCGGCGCCCCAGGCTGCGACGCGCTGCCCATCGTCGACCCGCGCGGGCTGGTCACGCCGTTCTGGGACGGCTGGTCTCTGGACGCGTGGGTGGTGGCCGACGACGGACGCACGCTGGTCCCGTCGCGCGTGGCCGAGGTGCGGCAGAGACTCGACTTCACGGACGGCCTGGCCGTCGTCACGTCGTCGGCGGCCGAAGGATTACAGTTGCAGTCACGCGCGGAGGTGATCGTGCCGTCCGACGTTGCGTGCCGGGTGAGCCTGGAGGCGCGTGCCGATTCGCGCGCCTGGCTCGTGGTGTCTGCGCGGCCTTGCAATCCGGAAGGGGTCAGTTTCATCAACCGGATCGACTGGGACGACGGGCGACAGCGATGGCTGATCAACCGCCGGCATCACGTGTACTTCGACGAACCGGCGCAGATCCACGCGTTCTCGGATTACGCGCACGGCGACGTGATGACATCGATTGCCCCTGAGTTCCTCACAGCACGTCATCAAGCATGCGGTGGCAGCGGCGAGCGCCGGCGTGCCGATGACTCGATCCCTGCACCACGGGCAAGGCCTTCGGCCTTGCCGCCGCCACCCGGCGATACGCAGTTATCGACCGTGCCGGGTAGAAGCCGTCTGTTTGGCTCAGGGCAGAGGCACACAGCTACCTGTGACGTGGGGATGGCCACCGCCGCAGCCTTGTTCGAGATACCCGTGGGCGGGCCTCGTGAGGTTGCCGTCCGGGTGCCGCTGGAGGCGAAAGGCAAATGTGACGCCGGAACCACTGCGAGTCGGTGGGAGAATGAGCTTCGCAGCGCGTGCCGGCTGCAAATTCCCGACGAACGCATGCAATTCCTCTATGAAGCGGCCTTGCGGACACTTGTCCTCCACTGCCCCGACGATGTGTATCCCGGGCCGTTCACATACAAGCGGTTCTGGTTTCGCGATGCGGCGTTCATCCTGCACGCGATGCTGTGCGCGGGCCTGCGCCGACGGGCGGAGCCGGCCATCGCGCGGTTCTTCCCGCGCCAGACGGCAGGAGGGTACTTCCGCTCACAGGAAGGGGAGTGGGACGCCAACGGCGAAGTCCTCTGGCTTCTGCAACGGTTCTGCGAGCTCACCGGGCGCGATCCCGGGAGACAGTGGGTCAGGCCGGTCACCCGGGCCGGTTACTGGATCATGAAGAAGCGTTCCTCCGACCGAAGCGACACGCCCTGCGCGGGCCTGATGCCCGCCGGGTTCAGCGCCGAGCACCTCGGGCCCAACGATTATTACTATTGGGACGACTTCTGGTCGATTGCCGGATTGAGGTCGGCGGTGAAAATGATGTCTACATGGGGCCAGAGCCGGCACGCCGCTCAATTCGAGTCTGCCGCGGCCGGGCTCATGGGGGCTGTCGAACGGAGTCTCGATCGTGCCGGGGCCTGGCTTCATACGCCTGCCATGCCCGCGTCGTGCCACAGACGGCTGGACTCGGGAGCGATCGGGTCCATCGTCGCGGGTTATCCGCTCCAACTGTTCGAACGGCATGATGAACGACTGCTGGCCACCGTGAATTTCCTGATGGACCGGTGCCTGGTCGAGGGCGGGTTCTTTCAGGACATGATCCATTCCGGGATCAACGTCTATCTTACTCTGCACATCGCGCAGGTGTTGTTGCGGGCGGGCGACCCGCGCTTCTTCGGGCTGGTTCGCGCGGTGTCGGAGCTTGCCTCGCCCACGGGCCAGTGGCCGGAGGCGATTCACCCTCACACCCGCGGCGGCTGCATGGGCGACGGCCAGCACACCTGGGCGGCGGCCGAGTGGGTCATGATGATGCGCAATTGCCTGCTCTACGAGGAGACCCAAAACCATAGGCTGATCTTCGGCGCGGGTGTCGTGCCCACATGGCGGCGGGCGGACGTCCCCCTATCCATCGGTCCGGCCCCTACGTCATGGGGCCCCATTCAGTTGTTCATTGAACCATCCGTCCAGACCATTCGTGTCCGCTGGGAGCCCGAGTGGTTTGACGGAGAGCCGGAGATAGAGATTCGGCTGCCGGGCACGGACCCGGTCATCGTTGTCGATGGCCGGTGCAGCGTCGATATAGGGAATTCGCAAGAGACGAATAAGCATTTCCCCGATTTCGGAGCCGTCGGACCCGTATAGAATCGACACCTGCGTCGAACGGAACCCGGAAAAGGGCAGGTGCCATGAGGGTCTTCCCAGGTGTTCTATGTCTGGTGTTCCTCCTTGCGTCCGGCACAAGTTGCAGCATGCGGCAGGATGATGGCGACGTCGCTGCCGGCGAGGCCGGCGCGCTACGGCCGGCCGAGGGCCGGGAGATCAGGGGCACGGTCAGATACGTCGACCTGGAGGGCGGCTTCTACGGCATCGAGACCCGGGACGGGACCAGGCTCGACCCCGTCAACCTGCCGGATGATTTCAAGAAAGACGGACTCAGGATAACGGCCCGGGTCGAGAGGCTGAAGGATCGGATTTCCATCCATATGTGGGGCACATTGGTCCGCATCCTTGAGATTGAGCGACTGCCACAGGGCGGATGATGCCCGAGCCGGACGCCGAGAATCTGGTCGATGTTTGGAAAGGATTCGAGATGAGAAACCTTGCGATGATGTTGGCCGTCATCCTGACCGGCGTATTGCTGTGTCCGGGGTGCAGCACGCCGGTCCGTGGTCCCGATGGTGATGTCGAAGCCACCATCAGGGAAGGGACCCTCACGGCCACGATGGATCGCGGCATCGACCGGGTGTTTCGGGCGGTGCAGGATACGGTGCGAGAACTCGGCCTGACCACGGTCATGTCGCAACAGGACGGCGTGGCGGCCGAAGTCCTCGCGCGGGATGCCCAGGGACAGAACGTCACGATCAAGCTCGAGGCCGTCAGCGCGAACCGGACTTCGCTGATGATGCGGGTCGGCATACTCGGGGACAAGAACAAATCAAGTGTTATCTTCAGGGAGATCCAGGAGAACATGCGAGCGGTCTGATCTTCCGTCCGGGTGCACGGACTCGACGGGTCGCGTTTGGGGTTCCCTTGATCTGGAGGGTATCGAAATGAAGGGCCGTGCAGTTGTCATGGTGGGCCTGGCGATGGCAGGATGCCTGTTGTACCAGGGCTGCAGGTCCACGGTGCAGGATCCTGTCACCGGGGCCGAGGCCCAGTACCGGCGGGAGACCCTCGAAGCCGAACTGGACGGCGGGATCGCGGTCGTCCACGAAGCGGCGCGCGCGGCGGTGGATCGTCTCGATCTGCGGGTCCTGCGCGACGAATCGGACGGGATTGCCGCCGAGATTCTGGCCCTCGACGCTCATCACGACAGCGTTGAGATCAGACTGGAGGCGCTGCCGGAGTCCGGCACGTTGTTGACGATCCGGGTGGGATTATTCGGCGACAGGAACAAATCGGTCGTGCTGTTCGGACGCATCGTGGAGACCCTCGGACAGAGCGAGTCGGTCGCGAGCACGCCGGACCTGCAACCGGAGAGCCTCGATTGGATCCGATTGATCACGAACGGGCAAGAACCGCACCGGGGCGACCAATTTCCCTGAGAATACGCAGGCGCCACGTGTGGGAGGTCATCGTGCCCACGGCAACCGAAAGCACATGGCTCGTCCTGAACAGCCCAGATACCGATTACGGATGAATTTGTCGTAGTGTGGCATGAGCACCGGGTGGCAGCCTCAAGAGCCTGCCCTGAGCGAAGTCGAATGGGTCGAAGACCTTGGGGATGGCTCCTTTGTCTCAAGGAAAA
>CAYFUB010000673.1:0-14231 GCA_964346195.1 uncultured Pirellulales bacterium | reverse complement strand
ACAGCCAGGCGCATCGCTTTTGTCGGGGATGTCACCCCGGTCGGCCATCTGCTGCAGTTGACCGCCGCTGTGGCGTTGTGCGTCGAGCAGGCCGAGCAAGCCGCCGACGTGGTTCTCATCGACACGCCGGGCCTTGTAACGGGTGGGGCCGCGTGTGCGCTGTGGTGGACCGTCCAACGACTGCTGCGACCCCGGCGCATCATCGCCATCCAGCGAGAAGATGAGCTTGAGCAAGTCCTTCGTGGCCTGCAAACCGGACTATCGAGCATTGAACTGGTCAAGGTGCCCGCGGGGCTGCACCGCAAGTCCCCGGAGGCCAGACAGCAACATCGCCGCAGGCTCTTCGACCGGTACTTCCACGGCGCAACCGCTTACACGCTCGACCTCGACCGTCTCGCCCTGAGAGAGACACAGCACATGACCGCCGACAACAGCATCGGTCGTGTCATCAGCCTGGCCGACCGCACCGGGCGGGACATGGCCGTAGGCGTAATCGAGCGCTGGCGGCAGGAGAAGACGAGGGCGACCATACGCGCCCCGCGACTTGACATCCGGCGGGTACGATGTCTTACTATCGGTGACGCAAGGATCGATACCCCATTCGGTTGGAGCTAGGAACGCATGGAGACCGCCCTGAAGCATCGCAACCTGATTGACCTGTTCAACCAATCGCTGGCCGGCGTGGCCCCGGCAGACAAGGTCTGCGTGGAGATCATACGGGCCGACCGCCATGAGACCCTGACATTCCGTCAGTTGCAGCAACGGGCGGGCGCTTTTGCGACCTGGCTGCTCCATGAATCGGGCCTCAATCGTGGCGAGAAGATCGCCCTGGTCAGCAAGAATCGGGCCGATTGGGATGTCGCCCTCTGGGGTGCGATTCTCGCCGGGGCGATCCCGGTCTTGATCGACCCGGACCGCGGGCCGCAAGGTGTGATCGCCCATCTGCAGGCCACGAATGCTCGCGGCCTGATACTGGCCGATGACTACGGCGATGAGAACGCCCGATACGAACTGTCCCAGTTTGCTGATGCACACAAGCTGTGCGTGGTGATGATGACTGATGAGCCCCTGTGCGGGACCGACGTGCCGGATGCGGGAGCTTTGGAGACTGTCACGCAACAGACTGGTTTGGATGATACAGCCGTGATTCTCTGTACCTCCGGCACGACGGGCGATCCACGCGAGGTGGAGCTGACCCACCGGAACCTGGTCGCGAATATCCAGGGCACGGTGCAAAAGATCAACATCACGGGGGCCGACGTTCTGGGTCACATCCTGCCGCCGCATCATTCGTTCGGGATGACCGTGGGCAAGTTCCTGCCCCTGGCCGCCGGGGCCACCAACATCTATACGAACAAGTACCGCGACGTCCCGGACCTGATTCGAGAAAGGCGCATCACCATTTTCATTGCCATCCCGGCCCTGTTCACCACGCTGGCCAAGAAGCTGGAGGACGGCATCAACAGGCAAAAGAAAGAGAAATGGCTCGTGGCGCTGCTCGACCGTTACGCGCCGAGGTATCTCGGCAAACAAATCCGTAAGAAACAGGGCTGGACGCAGCTTCGCTTCTTTCTGGCCGGGGCCGCGCCGATGCCCCGCTGGGCGCTCGAGGTCCTCTGGCGGCGGGGCTTCAAAATGTACGAGGGTTACGGCACGACGGAGAACTCCCCTGTGTATGGCTTCAACGACCGGCTCGAGAGGCTCGGCTCGGTCGGCAAACCCATCAGCACTCTTACCGTCAAGATCGCCGACGAAGAGAACCGGACGCTGCCGCCGCATCAGCGCGGCGAAATCTGTCTCGGCGGACCCTGCATCGCGAAAGGCTACTACCGCAACCCGAAGGCCACCGAAGCGGTAATCAGCACGGATGACGACGGCGTCCGCTGGCTGCGCACAGGCGACCTCGGCTACCTGGACGAGGACGGCAATCTCTGCATCACGGGCCGCAAGAAATACCTGATTGTCCTGCCCGGCGGCAAGAACGTGAATCCCGAGCGCGTTGAGGCGGCCCTGTCCCAGGCCCGGTTCGTCAAAGAGGTCCTCGTGGTCCCCACCCGCCGGGGGGACGACCAAGGCCTGATGGAAGAATCGGTCCGGGCCCTCGTTCAGCCCGCCTGGGAACTCCTCGAAAACCACACGGGCCATTCACAGAGTGAGCTGCTCACTCAGCCGCAGCTTGTGAAGAACCTCGTCTGGGAGAGCATCCGCGACTGCCAGCAGCGCGACAGGCAACTCTCCGGATTCGAGAAGATCGCCGCCCACCATCTGGAAATCCATCCGGCCGAATTCATCAAGACCTCGACCGGCAAGATCAGGCGCGAGCACTACGTGAACCTCGAACACCTGGAGGCCAAACACACGCCCATCGCCGAGTACGTCGCGCCGCGCGCCCGGCAGAAATCGGTCCCCGACGCCACCGGCGCCTGACGAAGCCATTTGCTATTGACGATTTGCGGTTTGCGATTTACGATTCAGCCGATGACTGCCGCAACAAATCGTAAATCGTAAATGGTAAATCATAAATCCCAAGGGAGGACCGCAGAATGTCGCCTACACGCAAACCCACCGATGGACGCGCCGGCAACAAGTCCCTGACGCGCCGTGACTTCGTGGCCGCCGCGGGCGCCGCCATGTCGTTCGCCGTGATCCGGCCGGGGCTCGTCCGCGGGACCGCCGCCAACTCCAAAATCGATCTCGGCCTGGTCGGCTGCGGTGGTCGCGGCACCTGGATCGCCAAGCTCTTTCGGGACAACGGCGGATACAACGTCGTCGCCGTCGCTGATTACTTCCAGGACCGCGCCGACAACGCGGGCAACGAGCTCAGCGTCCCCCAGGCCAATCGCTTCACCGGCCTCAACGGGTATTTGAAAGTGCTGGAAAAGGTCGACGCCGTGGCGCTGGAAACTGCCCCGTACTTCCGCCCGGAGCACGCGGCCGCCGCGGTCGAGGCGGGCAAGCATGTCTACGCCGCCAAGCCCATTGCGGTCGATGTCCCCGGCTGCCTGAGCATTGAGGCCAGCGGCAAAAGGGCCTCTGCAAGGAAACTGGCCTTTCTGATCGATTTCCAGACCCGGGCCGACCCGTTCTACATGGAGGCGCTCAAGCGCCTGCACGAGCAGAAGGCGCTCGGCGACATCGGCTTCGGCGAGGCCACCTATCACGCGACCTGCCCCTTCGGCCGGATGTACGACACGTGGCGCAGCGGCCCTGAGAACCCGGAAAATCGCCTGCGGGCCTGGGGCCTCGACAAGGTCCTCTCCGGCGACATCATCACCGAGCAGAACATCCACACGCTCGACGTGATGAACTGGATCATGGGCGAGCCGCCCCAGTGGGCCGTCGGCACCGGCGGCCGAAAGTTCCGCCCGGTCGGCACCTGCTACGACACCTTCAGCGTCCTTTTCCAGTATCCGAACAACGTCGGCATCACGTTCAGCTCGCGGCAGTGCGACGGTCACGACACAAAGCCCGACGGCATCCGCAACCGCATGTTCGGCACGGAAGGCGTCCTGGAGACCGAATATGGCGGACAGGTCATCATCCGCGGCAAGAATTTCTATCGCGGCGGCAAGTCCCCGGGCATCTACCAGGAAGGGGCCGTCGCCAACATCAAGACCTTCTACGACAGCGTCACCGGCGGCAAATTCGACAACCCGACCATCGCGTGCAGCGTGCGCAGCAACCTGATCACCATCCTCGGTCGCACCGCCGCTTACGAGCATCGCATGGTCACCTGGGAGGAGTTGCTCAGGAGCAAAAAGAAGCTCGACGCCAACCTCAAGGGTCTCAGAGCCTGAGCGGAATGTTCTGGAGAAAGGCACATGACAGGCGAAAGTGCGTAGGGTGCGTACCACGCACCATTCCGTCGCCGGTACAAAGTGGTGCGTGGTACGCACCCTACGATAAGGAGACGACACATGATCGATAGAAACGTCAGCCGCCGGAAGATGCTTAAAGGCGCTGCCTGCCTGGCAGCAGGGCTGTCGCTGACGAGTTCCTGCGTCACGACGCGTGAATCGGACTCCCCGGAGACAGCCCGCAGGTTGCCAAGACAGGAGACCACGGGCTTCAAGCTCGGGGTGTGCGACTGGACGATCAGCAAACGCAGCGACCCGGCCGCCTTCGAGGTCGCCAAACGCATCGGCCTCGACGGCATCCAGATCGACTTCGGCGGCAGCAACGAGCATCGGCCCCAGGTCTTCGACCTCGAACTTCAGCGCCGCTACCGGGACGAGGCGAAGAAGCAGGGGATGGAGGTGGCCTCATTCGCCTTCGGCGTCTTCAACGAAATCCCCTACAAGAGCGATCCACGCGCCGTCGGATGGCTGATGGAAGGGATCGACTATGCGAAGGACCTCGGTATCGACATCATCCTCCTGGCCTTCTTCGGTAAGGGCGACCTGAAAAACGATCCTGAAGGCGTCGACAACGTCGTGCGGAACCTCAAGGCAGCCGCCTCCCACGCGGAGAGGTCGAAAGTGACGCTGGGCATCGAATCGTGGCTTAGCGCCGAGGAGCACCTGGCCATCCTCGACCGGGTGGGCTCGCCGGCGGTGCAGGTCTACTACGATGTCGCCAATTCGCACAAGATGGGCTACGACATCTACCAGGAGATTCGCACGCTTGGCAAGCATATTTGCCAGTTCCACGCCAAGGACTACGACGACCTCTATGGCAAGGGCTCGATCGACTTTATGCGTGTTCGCGAGGCGATGGACGACAGCGGCTATCGCGGCTGGCTGGTGATGGAGGGCACGAAGATGCCGCTGGGCGTCGAGGAAAGCTGCCGTTACGACGCCGACTACCTCAGAACCATATTCCCCCGCCGAGTGTAACGGGAACCAGGAGGAATAAGCCCTGGCATTGACCTGTCATCCTGAGCCGAAGGCGAAGGATCTGGCCCCCGAATGGAGACCTCGCCGGTACGAAAGCCAGATGCTTCACTTCGTTCAGCATGACAGAGGAGCATTCTTGCCTCGTTCAAGGCGACGATGAGGTCGACGGGAACTCATTGAGATACATGTGGAGAAGGCGTTACCAACTGAAAACTGGAGAAAGGAAGGTTCGACGATGAAAGCGAGAAGAACATTTGCGGTCCTCGTGACATTGCTCGTGGCGGCGGTGGCGGTTGCGACGCCGCTCGACGACTACGTTGCCAGGCCGGATGCCAGCTACACATACAGCGTCGCGCAGACGACCCCCACTCCGCTGGGCAACGTTTATGTCCTCGATATGAAATCGCAGACGTGGCGCAGCGAGAAGGAAGTGAACCGCACGCTCTGGCAGCACTGGCTGACCATTTTCGTGCCCACGGGCGTCACCTCCGACACCGCCCTGCTCTTCATCAACGGCGGCAGCAACCGCAGCACGACGCCGCCCAGCCCGGACGGCATGCTCGCCCAGATCGCCGTGCAAAGCAAGACGGTCGTGGCCGATCTGAAGATGGTGCCGAACCAGCCGCTGGTCTTCAGTGACGACCCCGGCAACGAGCGGTACGAGGACGCCATCATCGCCTACACCTTCGACAAGTTCCTCAAGACCCAGGACCCGACCTGGCCGCTGCTGCTGCCGATGGCCAAGAGCGCCGTCCGCGCGATGGACACGGTTCAGGACCACCTGACCAAGACCACCAACGGCAAGCTCAAGATCAACAGCTTCGTCGTCGCGGGCGGCTCGAAACGTGGCTGGACGACCTGGCTGACCGCCGCCGTCGACAAGCGGGTCCGGGCCATCGCCCCCATCGTCATCGACGTGCTGAACATGGGCCCACAGATGCAGCACCACTTCGCCGCCTACGGATTCTATTCTCCCGCCATCGGCGACTACGAGCAGATGAAGGTCCTCAACCGCCTCGATTCCGAGGGAGGCAGCGACATCCGCAACTTCGTGGACCCTTATGAGTACCGCGACCGCTACACCATGCCCAAGTTCCTCATCAACTCTTCCGGCGACCAGTTCTTCCTGTGCGACTCCGCCCAGTTCTACTTCAAGGACCTGCCGGGCCAGAAATACCTGCTCTATTGCGCCAATACCGACCACGGGCTCAATGGCTCAGACGCCGAGAAGGCCCTGCTCGCCTGGTACGGCGCCATTCTTGCCGGCCGGGAGTTGCCGCAGTTCAAGTGGGAAATCCCCGGCGAGGGCCACATGGTCGTCACGGCCAGGACGCGGCCGCAGCAGATCCTCCTGTGGACGGCCACGAACCCCAGCGCCCGCGACTTCCGCCTGGAGACCATCGGCAAGGCCTGGAAGAGCTCGCCTCTGACACTTACCAGTGATGGCGTTTGCGAGGCCCGCGTCAGCGCGCCCGAAAAGGGCTGGACCGCCTACTTCATTGAGCTGCAATTCGATTCGGGCGCCGCGCTGCCCTATCGCTTCAGCACGGAGGTGCGAGTCGTGCCCGACACCCTCCCCTACGCCGACAAGCTGAAGGCAGCCGCCAAGTCACCGACGGGCGTACGATAAGAAGACAATGGTTGGGACGGGCGGCATCGTCAAGGCCGAGGGCCTTGGCGATGGCTCTTCCGTGTCGCGGCCATCGGCAAGCTGGCGCTTGCCGCTGCCATCCGGGCGTTCATGGCTCGTCGCACGAGACTGAACGGCACGGCGTATCATACGGATTTGGACAAACCCGTGCGCTACCCGTGTCATCCCTTCGGCTACGCTCAAGGCAGGCTCTGAGCGGAGCGCAGCGTAGTGAAGGGGGTTCCCCAAACACGAAGGTATGCGTTTGGGGGCCCCAACGATCCGGCCTGTGAATAGCGAAAACCTCTCATTCGACGGCCAAATCCTTCGCTGACGCTCAGGATGACAAAGTCTATCCCGTGCCCGAATTCCTCCGAATCCGTATCAGGTGTTCTTTGTCTGTCTCGGAAAGATATGGACATGCCCAGTGGAAGTCGCTATCCTGCGTTTCGCCATCTGATGCCTTTGTGACATTGTTGAAGTCCCTGGAGGACACAGTTTTGACTGAAGTGGGCTCCTTTCTTCTGGCAGCCGCAACTCCCGCGCCAGTCCATCCGGTGGTCCCACTGATCATCCTGGCCATTGGAGTCGCGATTGTCATCGGAATGATCGTAGGGCTGCGCGTCAACGCGTTTCTGGCGTTGACCACCGCGGCGATCGTCGTCAGCCTCCTGGCCCCGGGCGCCTTCGCGGACAAGATTGCGCGCGTGGCAGTGGCCTTCGGCGAAACCGCCGGCAAGATCGGCATTGTCATCGCCCTGGCCGCGGTGATCGGCAGGTGCCTGATCGACTCCGGCGCGGCCGACCGTGTCGTGCGGGCGTTTGTGAATCTTCTCGGCGAGAAGCGCTGCGCGATATCGCTGATGTCGAGCGGTTTCGTGCTCTCCGTCCCGGTCTTCTTCGATACGGTCTTTTACCTGCTGCTGCCGCTGGCCCGCTCGATGCACCGGCGGACCAGGAAGAGCTACGTGCTGTTGATTCTGGCGATGGGGGCCGGGGCCTCGATCACGCACTCGCTCGTGCCGCCGACGCCCGGACCACTGCTCATCGCCGGGGCGCTCGGCATCGACCTGGGCATGATGATCCTGGTGGGGCTGATGTGCTCCATCCCGACCGCGATCGCGATTTACCTCTTCATCGGCTGGCTCTCGAGGCGCGTCGAGATCCCCATGCGGCCGCTCGAAGGCACGGGCCCGGAGCCGGCGCCTCTGGCGGACGAGCAACTACCCGGCCTGCCGGCGTCGGTCCTGCCCATCGTTCTGCCGGTGCTGCTGATCTCGACGCACACGGTGGTCACGACATTATGCAAAGGCATCGCTGCCGTTCCACCCGTCGATCCGGCCCAGGTGGGTGCGGCCGCCGATGTCATGCGCACGGTTCCCATGATCAAGCAGTGTGAGAACGTCACGGCCGTGCTGGGCAATGCGAATCTTGCCATGCTGCTCTCGGCCGCCATTGCCCTGTACGTCTTGTGGCGTCAGCGCCGGCCCAACCGCCAACAGCTTGCCGGAATCGTCGAAACCTCGCTGATGAGCGCCGGCGTCATCATTCTTATTACCTCAGCCGGAGGAGCGTTCGGCGCTATGCTCAAACAGGCACAGGTCGGAGACGCCATACAGACCCTGATGGTCGGCAACGGGAGCGGGTCGCTGGGCGGCCTCGGCCTGCTGTTCATGGCCTTCTTCATCGCAACGCTGCTGAAATTCGCGCAGGGCTCCAGCACCGTCTCCATGATCACGACCTCGGCCATGCTGGCGGCGATGCTCCCGCCGGGCCATACGCTCGGCTATCACCCTGTCTACCTGGCCTGCGCCATCGGCTTCGGCGCCCAATGCCTCAACTGGATGAACGATTCGGGGTTCTGGATCTTCGCCAAGATGGGCGGCCTGACTGAGATCGAGACCCTGAGGACCTGGACCGTCACCGTGAGCACGATGGCCGTCGTCGGCCTGCTCGTCACCATCCTGTTCGCCACGGTCCTGCCGCTGACGTGAGCGTGCGGACGATCCGTGCGATGAGGGGCTTTTCAACAACGAGCCTTTGCGGTATCGTGGAGACCTGTCGGTCGAAAGTACTGTCCAAGAACTGTCATCCTGAGCGACAGCGAAGGATCTGGACACCGAACGGGGAGTTTCTCTGACGTACAGTGCGAGCCTCCTGTTCGCAGGCCAGACGCTTCACGGCGTTCAGCATGACATGAGGTGCGTGAGGTGCTGGATTGAAAGCATTGCTTTATACAAAGCCGTATACGTTCGAATATATTGATGTCCCAGACCCCGTGGTCGGTGATGACGATGTTCTCGTACGGGTCAAGGCCTGCGGCATCTGCGGCTCCGACGTGGCGGGCCATACGGGCAAGACCGGCCGGCGGCTGCCGCCGCTGGTTATGGGCCATGAGGCGGCGGGGATCGTCGAGCGCACTGGCCAGGATGTCACGGGTTTTGCCCCCGGCGACCGCATCTGCTTCGATTCGACGGTCTACTGTAACCAGTGCCCGGCGTGCCGAAGCGGCCAGTATAACCGCTGTGTGAAGCGGCAGGTGCTCGGCGTCTCGGTGCCCGAGTTCAAGCGGCACGGGGCTCTTGCCGAGTTTCTGGCGGTGCCCCATTGGATCTGCACCAGGCTCCCGAGCAACATGTCCTTCGTCCAGGCCTGCCTCCTGGAACCCGCCTCCATTGGCACCCACGCGGCGAATCGCCCGCCGATCTCCGCGAGCGACGTGGTCGCCGTCATCGGCGCGGGCACCATCGGCCTGTTCATTCTCCAAGCCGCCAGGCTCCGCGGGGCGCAGACGACCATCGCGTGTGACGTCAATGACTTTCGGCTCGACGTCGCCCGGCGGGTCGGCGTGAACGCATGCATCAATCCCACTAAGGCCAACCTCAAGGACGAGATTCACAGAAGAACAGACGGACGCGGTACCGATGTCACGTTTGAGGCGGTCGGCATCAGGGAGACGTTCCGCCAAGCGATCTCGATCACCAGAACCGGTGGCTGTCTCGTCGCCGTGGGCAACCTGCAAAAGGAAACCGAGTTCAACCTGCAGGAACTGGTCTCCCGCGAGTTGACTTTCACGGGCTCCTACGCCAGCGCGGGCGAATTTCGAACCTGTATCGACTTGATCGCTTCCGGCAAAATCGATGTCGCGCCGCTCATCAGCGAGGTGCTGCCGCTGAAGGAAGGACCCGCCGCCTTTAAGCGATTGCTGGAGGGGCAAGAAAACCTGTTGAAGATCATTCTGGAACCGTAGCATGACCATCTTGGCCATGTTCTCATGGGCGGGACGCCCACGCTACTTTGTGGAGAACTGACGATGGATAGTCTTTTCGATCTGTCGGGTAAGGTCGCCATTGTGACGGGAACGAGCCGGGGTCTCGGCCAGTACTTCGGCCGGGCCTTGGCCCAGGCCGGTGCGGACCTGGTCATCACCAGCCGCGATCCGTCGCGTTTGATGGAGTTCAAGGAGGAGATCGAGGGTCTGGGCCGCAAGGCCCTGCCGGTCAAGCTCGATGTGCTGAATGAGAGCGACATCAACGGCCTGGCGCGCGCCGCTCTCGATGAATATGGCAGGATCGATATCCTCGTCAACAACGCGGGTCTGAACATCCGTCACCCGGCCGTCGAGTTCTCGTGGAAGGAATGGGACACCGTCCTGAATACGAATCTCAAGGGCGCCTTCTTCGTCGCCCGGGCGGTCGGCAGGGAGATGATCGAACGCAAGTACGGCCGGATCATCAATATCGGCTCGTGCACCTGCGTCTTCGGCATGGAGGGCATCGGCCCCTATTGTGCCAGTCGCGGCGGCGTCCTGCAGATGAGCCGCAGCCTCGCCGCCGAGTGGGGCCGGCACGGCATCACGGTCAATGTCCTGGCCCCCGGCTGGTTCCGGACTGCCCAGAACAAGGTGCTCTACGACAACCAGAAATGGGTCGACTACATTGTCGATCGGATTCCTCTGGGCCGGCCGGGACAGCCGAACGATCTGGACGGGACCGTCATCTTCCTCGCCTCCGACGCCTCCGCCTACATCACCGGCCAGATCATCCTGGTTGACGGCGGCTTCACCACCGGCGCCACGAAAGCGATCGTATAGCGTGGAGCGCGGTGGCGAGCGTGTCCGTTCCGTTTCATCTAGAGCGGCCGACAACCGGTCCCTGCACCGGCGTGGTTCCGCCAAAGGGATAATACCGGCTACAATCGGTTCTTTTCATGGCCGGCCCCGGCCCGAAGAGGCCATCCGCATGTGGGTCTGTCATTTCGAGCGGAGCGAAGCGGAGTCGAGAAATCTGGCTTCGAAAGTGGCATGTCGTCCATTCGCGGCCAGATTTCTCCGCGCGGCCTTCGGCCTTGGTCGAAATGACAAAGCAAGGCCCTGCACCTGTGAAATTCCCAGAGATAGTCCGTATGAGGGCTCGTCTACCAGCGGTATTGCAGTGCCGCACTGATGACGTAGAGCGATTCGTCGCTGCCGAGCCGCGTATCGTAATCCACATAGAGGCGTATCTGCCGGTTCAGAGCGGCCGACAGGCCCGCGCCCAGGACGGCGCTGTCCGGCGCCAGGGCCGCATCGCTGACGGTAAAGACCGCCGCCGGATCGGTGGCGAAATGGGCATCCACGCTGGAACGCTCGTCGCCGAACTCATGGACCCACCGGCCGCGGAGTTGCCCGTCTATGTGAAAGTCGCGCGCCGACTGCATCAGCCGACTGGTCAGCCTCGCGCCCAGCGAGCCTTTGATCGAGTCATACGTCTGCTCATCGAAGCCCAGTGCGCTGGCGCCGCCCGACTCCGCGTAGGAATCCAGATCCAAAGACGCGTACTGCAAGGATGCCAGGGGCTGGAACAACACATTCGGGCCCAGTTCCCAGTTCAGACCTGCCTCCACGTGGACGGCCATCTCAGAGCCGTCGAACCGGCCCGTGAGGCGTTCGCCGAGCAAATCCACGAACCGCTCGGTGTTGTATTCGAGACTCGCGTAAACGGCCGCGACGCCCACGTACCACTCGTCCCAGGCAAAGCTGCCGTACAGGCCGATGTACGCCGCCTCGAGGTCCGAGTTGTCCCGGGAACCTGAGAATTCCACGTCTCCTTCAGCCAGACCGCCGACCACGCCGCCCAGAAACCTCTGGCTAAATTGGCAGTCCAAACCGATACTGCCTCCATACATATCGTAATCGTAACCCGGCGTGCCATTCTCGGACTTGCGATCGCCATAGAGGCCGTAGCCTCGGCCCCACACACCCCACCGCTTGCCCGGCAGGACGGCGGAGCCGTTGCCTACGTCGAATGTCCGACCCTGAGGAGCAACATCATAGACGCTTACCCTGCCCCAATCCGGACGGGCGTTCGCCATGAGGCTTGAATCGGACATACCCGCCATGAGTCCGGTCTGGACGGTCTGGACGCGGCTGTTCACCAGGCCGAGGAATTTCGAGGTCCCGGCTATCGTCACCGGCGCCAGCGGCGGGCGGGTCTGGCCGGCCAATTGATCGTACGCAAGGCGAATGTCGTTGATGTCGTCGAGGGCCTGCAAAGCATCGGTAACGTCGTTGCCGCCCGCCTCGGCGATTTGCTGGAGGCCCCCGGCCACGCGGGCCTGATTGCACGTCTGCCAGACGCTCGGATCATCGAACGGCAGAGCAGTGACCGACAGCCAGACCGAGTTGGGATCGTAATCCAGCACGGCATCAGTGACGAAGAAATGCAGCAAGGCGGTGTCCAGCGTACTGAACGTGCCGCTGACGGAATTGGCGTCGATGATCTCGTGCCGACTCGTCCCCGCAATCGTGCCGGTCAGGATCGCCTGAACCGTGCCCCCCTGGACGTCGACGTCGCCGGCAGCCGCAAGCTTGTCTGCCACGTCATTGCCGTCGATCTCGACCTCGAGGACGCTGTTGGCGTCAAACATCACGTTGCCGGTCACGGTCAGCGTCCCGACCGACTCGCCCGGCGCGATGGCGCCAAAGTTGATCACCGCCTCGGTGTCGATCGTGCCGCTGCCGCCGATCGTCCCGCTCTCCCAGACGAACACGCTGCTCCCAACAGAGGCGGTCGCCCCAGCGCCGACCATCAGGGAGCCGGTTCCTCCGGCGGAATCGGAGTCGCCGCCAACGAAGAGAATCTCAGCGACGTCCCATAAGGAATTGGCATCGCTGATACGCACTGTGCCCTGGCTGCCCACGGCATGACCGATGTAGGCATACTGGGCCGTCACCCGGCCGCCGGCACTGATGTCCAGCATCCCGTCGCCTGAATAACCCACGTAGATACTGGTGGTTGGAGCGCCCTGCAACAAAGAACCGGCGCCGGCCACGGTCACGATGCCCGTGCCGTTCGGCTCCTCGTCGAAGAACGTCGGGAAATTATAACCGAACGTCTCGAACCCGCCGATAAACAACATCTCCCCGATATTGACCTGGGCTCCGTTGCCGATTGTCAGCGTTCCTCGGCCGTAGCCGCCCACATACATCGGCCCGTCGTTGTCCCAGGCAGAGCCGCTGCCGTCGATTGTAGCCGCGCCGGTGCTGCCCGGCATCGCAGCAATCCCCGCCGCATCGCTCTGGGCATAGGCCCCGTCGTTGATGTCCAGCGCACCGCTGCCGTAGTAGCCCACGTACAGATCCTCGTTCCCCCAAATGCTCAGGGTCGAGCCTGCCCCTGTTACGGTCACTGTGCCCGTGCCGTCCGGGATCAGGTTCGGATCATACGCGGCGTTAAGCAACTCGAACGGCACGCCTCCGAGATAGGCCGCGCCGCCGGAGACCTGTGCACCACCGGAGATTTCCATCGT
The DNA here is from genome assembly GCA_964346195.1 of uncultured Pirellulales bacterium. GTDB lineage: Bacteria > Planctomycetota > Phycisphaerae > Sedimentisphaerales > Anaerobacaceae > PLanc-01. The sequence goes on along the minus strand of CAYFUB010000673.1, from coordinate 977 downwards.
GCCAAGGCCATTGGCACCAACGCTCAAGACCCCACTATGGGCCCAAAGGGAGCCGGCGCCGCTCACTTGCACCTCGCCCACCGCGTTCGGGTCGAAACCGACGTAAGCGTTGACATCGCTCACCTGTCCGGCGTTCCGGATGAACAGGCTGCCCATGCCGGCATACCCGACATAAAGGTCGGCGGCATTGCTCCAGGTCGACCCGCCAGCGCTGATCGTGGCGGTCCCGTGCGTGCCAACACCGAAGCCCAGATAGGATATATCACCAGCGTTTACCTCGTAGCCGCCGTCGACCGTCATTGACCCATCGCCCGCGACACCGATTCTGAGCTCCGTGCCGCCCGGGATATCCCACGGGGTGCCCCCTGGATACGTCGGGCTGATGTCCCCGATTGTGGTGATAGCCGCCGGGGCCTCCACGGAGAGCACCGCCAGCGACACAATCAGGACAGACACGAAGAGCTTGCTGTTGATGGGCCGTCGAGGCTCCATATGACCTTCCTTAACTACACACGATTCCGAGCAGGCACTCCGCATCACACGGAAAAGCCCCCACCACAAACTGCACCGTCCCTCCTGTTCTTCATCGACCTCAAAACTCCCCCCTCTACACTTTTCGCACCCGGCTGCTGACGCGAGGAACGTCTTTCTTTCGGTGCGCTGCCGCGCCTGATGGCCGCGCGGATCGCACCAGCGTCATTACGGGCGAAAAACAAGGGCTTCTTACTGCTGAAATCACGCATCGAGCCGGCGTGTAACACAGAACGATTTATACGGATTATGGAAAATTCTTGCGCGGCACAGACTCAGTCATCCTGAGGCGAAGCCGAAGGATCTGGCCCCCGGATGAGACGTTTCTCCCGTTCGTAGGCCAGATCATTGGGCCCCCAAACGCAATCATTCGCGTTTGGGGAACCCCTTCACTGCGCTGCGCTTCGTTCAGAGCCTGCCCTGAGCGTAGCCGAAGGGATGACACA
>CAYFUB010000672.1:0-7260 GCA_964346195.1 uncultured Pirellulales bacterium | reverse complement strand
CGAGCCAGCTTCGTTGGAGGGAAGGCTCCGACGCGAAGCTCGGCGGCTATTTCACGATTGACACGCCCGGCACGAAAGCCGTCGTCGGTTTCGCCGAGGGCCAGGAGTGCCGGCTCGGCGACATCACCATCACGCCTCAATGCCCCTTTGCCGCTATCTACGTCAGCGCCCGCGAGCCTGATAAAGACATCGCCGCCTCGAAGGCGCTGCTCATCACCGCCATCGCCCGCGCCCGCAACACCGGCATGAAATTCAACGACTCCGGCGACGAGCTGCTCGAGCGCGGCGCGCCTCCCATCCTGATGGAGCCCGTCAAAGCGACCATCAGATTCTCCACGCCTGGCACGGCCAAGCTGTATCTCCTGGACCACGACGGCCTGCGAACGGAGACGACGATCCCGATTCAGGACGGCCGCTTCAACCTCGACGGCGCCCGCGACAAGACGCCTTACTATCTCATCCAAACGGCCGGCCGGTGACAGCCGAAAGAAACGCCAAGGAAAAGAGGCAGGTCGTGCACAAGAACCCTCACCTTTTCTCGCCTTCATTCATTTTTTTGACGTGACAATTCCCATCTGTTATACTGCGTATCGGAAGCCGAGAGCCGATAGGAATGGCGGAGCGTGCCTGCCGGCGCAGTGAGACCGCCGAAAAGTGTGACGGTCATCGGGTAGCGGAATCATGGGGGGACGGAGGGCAGTGAAATGAAGGCTCGGAAGCAGCTCCAAATCTCGCGGACAATACACTTTCTTATGGTGGTTTGCCTCCTCGGCTTGCCCGCTCACGCCCAATACGGCGGGGGCACAGGAGAACCCAACGATCCCTACCTGATCTATACGCCCGCGCATCTGCAGGCGATGGGACTGGACCCCAACTCATGGGACAAGCACTTCAAGCTCATGAGCGATCTGGACATGATCGCTTACCAGGGGGCAAGTGAGTCGGAGACGGTGAGGCCCATAGGCACTTACAGTCAACGCCCGTTCTCGGGGCATTTCGACGGCAACGCCCATACGATATCCCACCTGACGATTCGGGAGACCGGCTTGGGTCCGACGGGTTTGTTCGGCTTCGTTCAACCTCCCTTGCCGAGCGGTTTCCCGTGGGGGCTCGAGGCAGTAGAAGTGATCAGAGACTCGGGGCTGATCGATCCCAATGTCCAGTCGCCATCGGTAGAAGTGCTCAGGGACCTGGGGTTGATCGATCCCAATGTCCAGTCGGCTTCGTATCACGGCGTAGGCGCGCTCGTGGGCTACCTGAGCAACGGGAAGGTTTCTTCCTGCTATGTCAAGGGAGGAAGGGTCAAGGGCAAGAATCGTGCAGGCGGACTGATAGGGGACGCCCCGAGCCACAACATGCCGACGCCGCACGTTCTGTTCAACTGCTGCGTGCAGGATTGCGACGTGCAAGGGGGCTCGTCGGTGGGCGGGCTGGTCGGTGAGTTCGGCGATGGACTCATGGATGCCTGCTGGAGTGTCGCCCGGGTTCGCGGCCACGGGTCCGTTGGCGGCTTGGCGGGCTTGGTCGAGACGTTCTGGGGGGGACACGGTCTGTCCATGTGTTGGTCGTCGGGGACGGTGGAGGGAGCCAGTGAAACCGGGGGACTGGTCGGCGAATGTCGGGGGCACGGCTGGATTACAGGCTGCTACTCGACGGCTGCCATACAGGGCGGCTCGGCGAGCGGGGGTCTGGTAGGAACCAACATCGATGGCATGATTGTCAACTGTTACGCCGTCGCACCCGTCTCAGGTATCTCTCAGGTTGGCGGGCTCGTGGGTGCCAATCAGGGAACGGTCAGTACCTGTTATGCAGCCGGGCTGGTGAAAGGCCAGTTGCAGGTGGGTGGACTGATCGGTTCTTGCGATGCGGACCCATACCCGTTCTACCCGGAAGGTTCCGTCAGCGATTCGTTCTGGGATACAGATGCATCCGGCCAGACGACCAGCGCCGGCGGGACGGGCAAGACTACGGCCGAGATGCAGACGGCTGCCACATTCCTGACGGCCGGCTGGGATTTTGTGGGCGAGACGGTCAACGGCACCGAGGATGTCTGGCGGATTCTCGAAGGTCAGGACTATCCGCGCTTGTGGTGGGAGCAGGCGGGAAAGTACGGCGGCGGGACGGGGGAGCCGAACGATCCCTATTTGATCTACACCGCCGAGCAGATGAATGCCATCGGGACCGAACCCAACGACTGGGACAAGCACTTCAAACTGATGGCCGACATCGACCTGGGCCGTTACTCAGGCGAACAGTTCAATCTCATCGGCAAGGACCTGCCCCAGCGCTTGCCCTTCAGGGGCAGTTTTGACGGGAACGGCCATCGCATCGGCAACTTCACCTATTGCAGCTCAACCACAAATAGCGTGGGACTCTTCGCGTTTGTCATGACAAGGTTCGGAGGTCCTCCCGCCATCCAGAACCTGGGATTAGTCGATCCCAACGTGGACGCAGGAAAGGCACGTGGTGTGGGCGCCTTAGTGGGACAGCTCTTCAATGGAACGATCACTGGTTGTTACGTCGAAGGCGGTCGTGTCTCAGGATTCGTCAACGTCGGAGGCGTGGTGGGATGGACCTCAGAGACCAGCATGATGGTGGAACGGGACATCGTGAACTGCTTCACCTCGTGTCAGGTCTCAGGAGACCGCGGCATAGGCGGCATCGCCGGAAGCCTTTCGTCCCAGGATCGTGTTCTCTATGGTCGATCATTGGGGACCGTTACCGGCAGAGAACAGGTTGGCGGTTTGGCCGGCGGTTCCGGATACGCCCAGATATCGCACTGCTCTACTTTCGCACAGGTCGTCGGAAAGCACACGACGGGCGGTCTTGTGGGTCTGTGCACAGGTGGACCCGGTGCGATAACCGCATGTGCCGCGTTGGGAAGCGTTGCCGGTGAGGAGGACACGGGCGGCCTGGTAGGATGGAATATTTATGGCGTGATTGCCGACTCGTACTCGGTTGCGCCAGTTTCGGGTGTCTCCCGCGTTGGCGGGCTCGTGGGCGCCAACCAGGGAACGGTCAATACCTGCTATGCAGCCGGGCGGGTAAAGGGTGAATCGCAGATGGGAGGGCTGATCGGTTCTTCCAGTGCAGACCCGTTCTACCCGGAAGGAGCCGTGACAGATTCGTTCTGGGATACAGAGACATCCGGCCAGACGGCCAGCGCCGGCGGAACCGGCGGGACAACCGGGCAGATGCGGATGGCGAGCACGTTTCTGGAGGCCGGGTGGGATTTCGTGGGCGAGACCGCCAACGGCACGGAGGACATCTGGTGGATTCTGGAAGGTCAGGACTATCCGCGCTTGGCGTGGGAGCGCGAGCCGGGTGATGAGAGTGAGCCGTAAGATTAGGCCCGGGCTTCGACATTGAGTAGAATAAATGGTGGGCAGGCCCACCCTACCGTTTCTCTTGTGCGGCCTGGCGGAGGTAGTTCAGGCGTTTGGCGATGGGGGGATGGGTGTAAAAGAGCAGCTCGACGAGGCGGTTGGGGTTGGGGTCGGCGAGGTTGCGGCCGGCGAGCTTGGCCAAGGCAGAGGCGAGGCTCTCGGGCTTTTCGACCCGGCCGACGATGAACAGGTCCGCCTGCCTTTCGAAGTGCCTGGACAGGGCGGCCTGGAACGGCCTCCCTATCAGGCCGAGGACCATAGCCCAGAGCATCAGCAGCGGCACGGCGGCGATGTCGGCGGCGCCCTCGAAGCCGAGATAGACCGCGCTGCGGGCGTAGAAGAGATGCAGGATATAGAACACGACCACGGACGCTGCCCCGGCCACGCTCAGCAGCTTCCAACTGTGGTGCAGGGCCACGTGCCCGAGCTCATGGGCAAAGACGGCCTCGATCTCGTCGTGCGCGCAGAGGTCCAGCAGCGTGTCGCCGATGAGGATTCTGCGTTCGGCTCCCAGGCCGACGACGGCGGCGTTGGCCTTCTTGGTCTCCTTGCTCAGCTTGATTTCGAGGACCTGTCCGACCTGCACGCCGCAACGTTCGGCCAGGGCGAACAAGCGGTCGGCCAGGTTGCGGTCCGTCAGCGGGTGCAGCTTGTAAAACAGCGGCACGATGACCGCTGGCGTAATCTTGCTGATCAGGACCAGCAGCAGGAACCAGCCGGCGGCTGCGAACAGCCACCACTGGTTCGGCATGCCGCGGATAAGACGGTACAGCAGGTTGAACCCGACGACGACCAGGAGCGCCGACAGCAACCACTCCTTGGCGCTGCGCGCGAGCCAGCCCGCCGTCGTCTGGTTCGAAAGGTCGTACCGGCGCTCGAGAACGACGTCGCCATAGTAGTCCAGGCCCAGCAACAGCAGGTGATAGCCAGCCAGGAAGACCAGCAGGTAGCCGCTGAGCTGGAGATAGTAGTTGTCCGTCAGGGCGCGAACGAGGCCGTGCAACCACGCGGAGGCCCCCGACAGCAGCAAGAGCAGGAGAAGGGCGAACGCCAGAGCCAGCTTCAGGATGCCGACGGCCAGCTTGCTGCGGGCGTACTGCTTCGCCTGGGGCCCGACCCGTTGCCCGGGGGCTTGCTTCAGTTCTGCAGCACTCTCATCAGCCGTCAACATTGCGGACGGGATGCCCTGTCACTGTCATCAGCTTTTTGATTTCGCGTTGATCCCGATGCCATCCGGAAGATTATGGACTTGCGGGTGCCATCACGCAAGTCCAACCTGCGGCAATCATGGCGTAAGCAGTGCCGCGCGTGCTCATGCACGCACAAACATAGCGCCCGTCAGTCTTCGACTGTGTCAGCCCCCAGAAGGAAGCGTGCGCGCCGGACGAAGCAGGCCGCCGTGACTATCCGGCCTCGAATGTCAGGCAATCGGCCTCATCTTGGGCGCGTCCCACGGTGATCCCCGGCGCGGTGCATTCCAGGCTCTGGTTATACTCGCACTCGCTGACTTTGCAGGCCCCCACGCCGGCGATGGCCGACTGGTCGCCGCCCTTGGTCATGTAATCACAGTACGTATCACACTTTGGGTGTGCCCCGTCGCCGACGGTGATCGCCAGTGCATGACACATCTGGTCCAGGTTGTAGCAGCATTCGGTAACCTGGCAGTTCTCTACTCTCGGCATTTCCATAGTTGTCACCTTTCCCTCTTTATAACGGCATCAAGCCAAAAGCGTAATTCCGGCGTTCTCCACGATGGAGCCGACGGGTCGGGCCCGCGTTCCCATCGCAGCCACCCTTCGGCGCGCACGCACGAGTCACCTGACTACCAGTTCGTGTGTAAGCTGTACTTCGGCCTCGAGCCAGATCTTCTCGTCTTCACCGGTCGGGCATCCGCGTTGTACCCAGATCTCCCGGGCCCGTTTGGCGATCTCGTCATGCGAAATCGTCGCCGTGCCGCCGCGGGAAGGTTCCGGCTTTGCGCCCCTTCCCTTCACCGCCTGGCCACGTCTGGCGCCCGTGCCCGTCTTCTTTCGAGTCTCTTTCCTCGCCATAAACTTGCTCCGTCCCGAAAATTTCAGCTAAATCCGCGCGACGGCACCACCGTCGCCGGTCCTGACTATCTTATGCGTATGGCTTCCCTCCGGTGCGCTGCGAACCACCGCGCCTTCCGGCAACACCATGAGAATCTGTGCCGGACGGCCCGCCAATAGGGGCTGTGCCTACATCATTGCAGGAAAATACCTATTAGGCGAACCTGGTAGCGCGGACCTTAGAGGCCAAGTCGTCGCAGGAAGGACCAGTCCCTGCCGTCCCGGACGGCGTGCGACTGTCTCTCGTGGCCCGGGTACCTTCTACGAATTGGAGTCCTGCAAGGGGTACGTACGTTTTTTCAGGACATTTCTTCTTCCGACAGTGCGTCTTTTTCCGCTCGGCTCCTGCGCCCGTGGTTGAGGGGGCACGCTTCCACTTCTTTTACGACCCACCGGCGACTACATGCCGGCGAGCGCCCTGATCTCGTCCTGGGACAAGGCCGTGTCGTAGATCCAGACGTCATCGATCGCACCGTTGAACGGGTTGCCGCCACCCGGATCGCAGGCGCCAATCTGCACGGAGGCCTCGGTGTCGTAACCGAACGACCAGGAAGTGTCCTGGCCGGTCTGCTCGCCGTTGGTGTAGACGGTGGCCACGGTGAGCTGGCCCGTGGCGGCGGACGGGTTGAAAGTGCCGAGGTCAACATACTGGTGACCACATGCACCGTCGAACAGCAGACCCTGGCCGAAACCGGCCGGGCCGTTCACGTGGGAGGCGGGCAAGTTCGGGTCGCCGGCCAGCACGCCGTCGATACCGTGGCCGGAGCTGTCCTCAGTCTTGCCGTCCAACGCATAGTGTGCGATCATCCCGGTCGGCGCGAAACCGACCGTGATGTCGTCGATAAGCAGAAGTCCCGTGGCCCCGCTCGCGTTGCCCTGGCCGCCCACGCCGATCGTCATCGCCGTGACGGCGGCCATGTCCACCCCGCCCAAATCAGCGGCGGGGATCAGCCGGTGGTCCGTGCCGTGCTCCTGATCGTCCGTCGCGACGGCGCTTGGCGGAAACAAAGCTGCGGACGGAATTCGCTGAGTGCGGCAAAGAAAGCGGTTCCATCGCCCATCACTCCTTCTTCTTTCCAATTCCAAATACCCCCCGGCCTTCTTTCCGACGGCACGGTCCATGCTAACCAGGGAGACAGGCGTACAAAGGCCCTTTTCTATTCTTACTTATATCACGTTTGCCAATCCGGTGTCGAGACCGGATCCCTTGCCGCGGTTGGCCACGTACGACCAATTTTCGTAGGGGGCATGCATCCATGTTGTTATCCTGAGCGCCAGCGAAGGATCTGGGTCGAGCCTGTCAGCCAGCGTGGGTTCCATTCGTGGGCGAGATGCTTCGCTTCGCTCAGCATGACAAATCAAGGGGCCTCCGCCACAAAATGTAGTCGCACACGATTGTCCCGGCGGACCCACCAATGGCCATCAACGGCCGCCTTCGTCGCGGAATCGCTTCAGTCCCGTTGTATGCGTGCGGCGTCGATCTCGAAGGTCCAGGCGTCCCCGCACGGTGGAGATTGGCGGATATTCTGGGGGATGGATATGGATAAACCGGCGGGCGTGACAGTCCATTCGAGCGCTGTTTCTGAGCCGAGCAACCGAACGGATTTCGCCGCACGGATGGGTCCGATGTCAACCCGTTCCGGCAGAGTGCTCTGCCCGTCCTGGGCGAGATGGATGGCGTAAAGTCTGCTCCCTTTCTTCGTGAGGCACACTTGCCCGACCTTGTACGGCGGCACAGGCCGGGTACCGTAGATGGCGTCGCCATTGACCCGCATCCATTGGCC
>CAYFUB010000671.1:0-4997 GCA_964346195.1 uncultured Pirellulales bacterium | reverse complement strand
CGGGTGGCAGCGTCAAGGCCGAAGGCCTTGGCGATGGTCTTACGCACGATAACGCCGCCCTCGCCAAGCTGCGCATGGGGCCCCCCAACGCGATGTATCGCGTTGGGGACCCCTTGACGATGCCACCCGGGAAACGCGCAGGTTCTCACACATTCTCCAACAGAATAAGGTTCACCATGTCGTTGCGAGAAACGCAGCGACGAAGCAATCTCAATTCCCGGCACGGAAGATTGCTTCGCTTCGCTCGCAATAGCATAGAGGCCGTCTTTGCCGCATTCTTATCGAGGATTCAATGGCCAATTGAACCACAGCCGGGACCCTGTCATTCCCGCGCAGGCGGGAAGGGTTCCCAAACGCGATGTATCGCGTTTGGGGTCCCCAATCCAGACGCCTCACGCATGGTCTGTGCTCCAGGCATGAGCACATCCGCCTGTCGCCGGTTAACTGGACCCCTGCCTCCGCAGGGGTGACAGGATGCTGGCTGGACTCCTTCACTTGGCTATGCAATCCTCGATAATATTGTCAGAGGTTCTAAAGGACTCAGGGAACGCCGGGCTATCCTTTGCACATCTCGTCGAAGGATTTCTGCGCGCTAACCACGGCGGCACGCATCATGTCCTCGGCGGTGGCCGTGTCACGCTGGGCCAGGGCCTTCATGAGGTCCTCGGTCTTCAGTTCCCGGGCCGCTCGCTCGCAGGCCTCCCAGCTCAGGACGCTGCGGACCACGCGATTGATGGCCTGCTCGGTGTCGTCGTAGGCGCGCGGCTGCATGTCGTGGCCCTTCCAGCGGTCGTAGCCGGCCTGCTGGATCAGGCCCGCAATGGCGATGTTCATGCCGTTGACGCGGGCGCCGTGGTCGATGTCGTACTTGCCGGGGCCGCCGAGAATGATCCCGTCGTTGTAGCCCTGGCTGTTGAGGTGCATGTGCACCATCATGTCGTTATCGAGCTCTTCGACGGTGTCGGCGACGTGGTCGAGGCCGATCATCTCGGAGGGGCCGAATTCCTTGTTCACGCCCTTGTTCTTCAGCGAGATGCCGAACTCCGCCGCGATCTTTCGCCAGAAAACGATCGCGCTGGCGACGGTCGGAATGAGCATGGCCGGGTGGCCCTCGTTCGGCTTGGGTTCGAACGCAATGCGCAGCTCGCCGCCCTTGCCCGCCTCGTATTTGCACAGGCCGGCGACGCTCTCCTTGAGGTTCTGGTACATCTGTTTGATCGCGACCGTGGCGATATCGTAGCCGAAGGAGCCGTTCCAGATGACGAAAGCCGGCGGCTTCTCCGGGTGCCAGGTCTTGCGCAGGGTCCCGTAAACCAGATCGACGGTCTTCGTCCCCAGGTCCTCCGCCGCTTTCCGCTCGTTCTTGTCGAGCGAGCAGATGCCGCCGTAAGCGAAATGCGTGTGCGCGCCGGGCGTGATCATCGCCAGGGAGAGCTTGTTGCTCGTCAGGGCATCCACCACGGCGGCGGCATTATTGTCATCGACCTCGGCATCGTAATGCACCTCGATGCCGAGCTCGACGTTCCCGGGCAGTCGCGGCCGAATCTTCTTCGCCACCAGATCGATCATCTCCGGCGTGCCGAACCGGTTGCCGGCCCACGCGGGCCGGATGTCCGCCGGCACGAACCCGCCCTTGCCCGCATTGAACGTCCACCGACATATGCTATGCAGGGATTTCGTCGCCATCTCACGTGCTCCTTACTGCTCCGTGTGTTGCCTTGTTTTGCCGTGTTCGACAGCCCGGCTCCGACCGGCACGACCGGAAATGATACGATAGAACCTGTCCCAAGTAAACAGCAAATCGCCCAAGAGGCGAAGGCAGACCGCAACAGTCGTATTCTCTGCTACCGAGCCGACGAGCCGACGCGGATTTTGATGAACTCGTGGTCGGGCCGACCCCTCGGCCGACGATGCCGAAGCCGCCTTTGTAGTCCCAGTTGGCCCAGGCGATGCCGTGCTTTTCCAGGTTGGCCCGCATGTCGCGATACTATTGCATGCGCGCCACGAGGGATGGCGAACGAGGCACGGACGCGCAGTGTTCCCTCGCTCCGATTCTTGAGCTTTCGCCTATCCCGCACTGGCGCCCGGTCTTCTATGGCTATGAGAAGCGGGAGGCAGAAAAGCGCTTGAAATTGGTACGCGGGTCTGATAGCGTTCACAGCAGAGATGAAGATGGAAAGGAGTGAAATCACGTGTTGATTCTGCCTGCGGCGGAAATGGAGAATTCTCTTTGAGGCTGCCGAACGCCGAAAACGCGGTGATTGATTCTGAGAAGTTACGTGACTATCTATTATCACCATCGCACCCGGTGGGTCGGTTCAAAGCTGCGTTCTTCTCATCACTTGGCTACACTCAGGAGAATTGGAGGCATTTCGAGGCCGATCTTCGTCGGCAGCATCTCACCAAAGATGCTGTCTTGCGCCGGGAAACTCCGTACGGCAGAAAGTACGAGATTCATGGCAAAATAAGAGGACCTGCTGGAAAAACGAAGGAAATCATCAGCGTTTGGATTATACTGGTTGGCGAAAAGGTTCCTCGATTCGTCACCGCGTATCCGGGAGGCAACCGATGAAATTCAAGACGCTTGACACGGTTGTGCTGAACAGAGATATGCCCGAATTCGGACTCAAGAAGGGAGATCTCGGAGCCGTTGTGCAAATCTACGAGCCTGATGGGCTTGAGGTCGAGTTTGTGACGGCATCCGGGAGAACGGAAGCCCTGGTGACATTGAACCAGGAAGACGTACGCCAAGTCGGCGATACCGATCTTATCGCGGTTCGGTCCGTTCGCAGATCGGCATGAGAGACCTGTCAACGCACTTCAGGCTGACCGGTAGCGTGTTCACAGCCAAGGTAGCCGTCTGATTGCTCATAGCTGTCTATTCAGCACGGCTTCCCAGTTCTGATACGCATTCTGGTAGGCCTTTTTCAGGCTTTTGTTGGGCTCGACGGTTCGGACGGGTTCCAGGCCGGTGAAGGCGTCTTCCGGGCCCTTGTAGATGCCGGCGCCGAGGCCGGCGCCGCGGGCGGCGCCTTGCGAGCCGTCGGTGTTGTAGAGCTGGACCGTGGCGCCGGTGAGAGTGGCAAAGGCTTCGGCGAACAAGGGGCTCAGGAACATGTTGGCGTTGCCCGCCTTGACGGTCTTGAGCTTCGTGCCCATGTCATGCATGATTTGCAGGCCGTAGTTGAGGGCGAAGACGATGCCTTCCTGGGCGGCCCGGAGGAAGTGGGCCTTCTTGTGGATATTGAAGTTCCAGCCGTGGACGGAGGCGCCGACGTTGCGGTTCTCCAATGTTCGTTCGGCGCCGTTGCCGTAGGGCAGAATCACCAGACCGTCCGAGCCGACCGGCACCTGGGCGGCCAGGTCGTTCATTAGTGGGTAGTCGATGCCCTCGCCGGCGAAGTTGTGCTTGAGCCAGCTATTGAGGATGCCGGTGCCGTTGATGCACAGCAACACGCCGTAGCGCGGCTTCTTCTCGGTGTGGTTGACGTGCACGAAGATGTTCACACGCGACTTCGGGTCGTAATTCTTGCGGTCGGTGACGCCGTAGACGACGCCGGAGGTGCCCGCGGTGACGGCAATCTCGCCCGGCTTGAGCACGCTCAGCGACAGGGCGTTGTTCGGCTGGTCGCCCGCCCGGTAGCTGATCGGCGTGCCGACCCTCAGGCCGAGCTCATTCGCGGCCGCAGAGGTCAGCTCTCCCTGGACGGAGAACGTCGGGACCGTCTCGGCCACGGAGTCCGGCGCAATGCCGTAGTTGTCGAGGACAAAATCGGCGAGCCTGTCCTTCTCGAAGTCCCACATGATCCCCTCGGACAGGCCCGAAGGCGTCGTCTTGATCTCGCCCGTCATCTTCATCGCGACGAAATCACCGGGCAGCATCATCTTATGAATCTTCGCGTAGACCTTCGGCTCATTGTCCTTGACCCATTTGAGCTTGGAGGCAGTGAAGTTGCCGGGCAGGTTGAGCAGCCGCTTGAGACACTTCTTCGGCCCGATGTCCTTCGCTGCCCGCTGGCCGACCCCCACGGCCCGGCTGTCACACCAGATGATCGAAGGCCGCAGGACCTGCTTGTCCTTATCCACGAGGACCAGGCCGTGCATCTGATAGGAAATGCCGATGGCCTTGACATCACCGGCGTCGAACGGGGCCTTGTCCCTGATTTTCTGCGTGGCGAGCTTGACGTGCTCCCACCAGGTGTCAGGGTGCTGCTCGGCCCAGCCGGGTTTCCTGGCGATCATTTCCAGTTCCTTGTCCGGCGAGGTCGCCGCGACCAGCGCTTTACCCGTTCCGGCGTCCATGAGCGTGGCCTTGATCGATGAGCTTCCGACATCGTATCCCAACAGTAGTGTCATTCGTACACCCCTTCACGTCTGCAAGTTGACTACGGGCCGCGCTTTATTCTCGCGCACGCATTACCATCCCAAGCTAGACGCAATGCCACAGCTTGTCATGCTGAACGCAGTGAAGCATCCAGCCTGCGAATGAGAAGCCTCCACCGTCTGACGGAGTGACTTCCTGTGCGTTGGCCGGATCCTTCGCTGGTGCTCAGGATGACATGCGCGGGCACGGTCACGAGTCGTCATCTTAGCCCACGACGGGGCCGTGTCAAGGTCGGCCCGGCTCACTCGTAGTCCCATTTGAGGATCCAGGGGTCGTTGGTGCGTTTCTGGAAGGCCTTGAGCCTGGCCTTCATTTCGTCGAGCTTGCCCTGGTATTGCCGGTCGTCGGCCAGGTTTTTCGCCTCGTGCGGGTCGGCTTCGAGGTCGTACAATTCGAACTTCGGGCGATGCAAATAGGCCTCGACGGTGCGTTTGCCGTAGTACTTGCTCCGGCGTTTGAGCGTCCCTTGCCACGTGGCCGATTCCCACAGGTCACTGGCGAAGGGGTACTCCAGGCCGTGGGCGATGTTCCAGATGAGCTTGAAGCGCCGCTCGCGGACCACGCGCATCGGATAGTACATCGTGATCTCGTGGAACGTGTGCGAGGCGTAGGT
>CAYFUB010000670.1:0-8093 GCA_964346195.1 uncultured Pirellulales bacterium | reverse complement strand
CCACGGCGTGGCGGGAGTTTACCGCTTTCGGGCCTCCGGCGTGGTGGTGTTGGGCGAGCGGTGCGATTCCGGCTCGTCCTGGCCGCCGACCCATACTTACGATCCTCGCCGCCGGTGGCTTCAAAGCGCCAAACTCCCTGGCGGCGTCTCGCCGGCAGGCTCGCGAAGGTCCGTAGCGCGCGCCGGAGGTTGCCGGAATCCGCCACTGTATGCCGGCCGCACCCGAGCCGTCCGGTCCGACAGTTTTGCCTTGCCTTACGCAATGATCTCAACAAGAATACTGGCAGCCGAGGCGTTGCTCGGCCGGGGAATACGACCTGATAAACAACGCAGGGGAATAGCGCAAGGAGCTACCATGGGACGAGCGGTGATTCTTGCAGCCACGCTGGCGCTTTGTCCGGTGGCCACTATCGAGCCACCGTTTCTGCGGATGGTCAGACCATATTGAGTCACAGGCGATACACGAACAGTTGCCTGACACTTCCGCTGAAGCCCGCAGATATGCCGGCCAGCGCGGAACTGGTCGCCTACACGATGTCCCATCTTCTGGACAACACACCCACGGAAATCCACGTCTTCCTCAGCCTGCTCCATCAGATGCCGTTCTACATCGCGACACCGGACCGTCGCTTCTGGTATATCGAGGAGGGCAGGATCCGGCTGCTCCGGCAGCGGTAACATTCGGATTCCGGATTTTCCTGCTGGCTGGGCGATGTACGCCGTGTGTCTGCCGAAGTATAATGTTGCACGAGATGGTTCAACTCGAAAGTGAGGTGCATGATGAGAGCAGGGATGTCGTTCAAACGCCTAGCGGTCTTGCTGGTGTTCGCGGCCGGAGGGGCGGTCTCCGTCCAGGGGCAAATCATGTATGCCGGCCCGGGCACAATCGTGCAGCGACAGTTCTGGAACCCGCAGGTTTACGGGTATAACACATATTCTTACCTGGCGCCCGGTTCATATACCTTCAATTTTTTCACCCCGCCGGGCGGGGCCATCGTGACGCCGCGGGGCTATGTTCTGCGTCCGCCCGGCCCTCTCTCCCAGCCGTTCACCTACGGTTACCCACCGAACCTCTATCGGACTCCCGTCCCCCGTGCATATGGTCCGCCGCCTGCCCATCGGGGCTATCAGCCCAGGCCGAATCGGCCCCGCTTCGTCAATCCATACGACCCTCCCGTGTTACAGCCTCAAGGCGCAGATGCACGTGATAACGCAACACCGCCGCAGAAGCAGGGCGGCACAACCCTGCCGGCCGAGCACGACAGGCGGGCAGATGCAGCGGACCAGGTGAACGGACGAGCGAGCGATAAGACGGGGGGGCCACAGCCACAGGGCTATGTCATGCCCGCGGGCGGTCCGCAGGATAGACCTGTACCACAGGGGGACCGGCCGGCAACAGGGCAGGAGCCTGAGAACGCCGCCGCATCAGCCGATCCGAATGAGCCCGCGAATTGAGTGTTGAAAGTCGCAGGAGTAATGCGGATCAGGGGAAATCTTCACGAGGCAGGACTTTGTCATCCTGAGCCGAAGGCGAAGAGCCTGACCTGAGCGTAGCCGAAGGAATGACGCCGGTTGCCAATGAGTTTCCGTAGCTGTCATCAAGCTTTGGGTGGCAGCGGCAAGCGCAGGTTGCCGATGTCTGGCCCACGCGCCGTCGGCAAAGCCTTCGGCCTTGCCGCTGCCACCCGGAGATGCGAAACCCTCAACCGTAATTGGTGTGGCACACCGCGCACGGAGTAATCATCATCCGTATGAAACGAATCAAGGAGAATATCACGTCGCTTTTTCCTCTGTTGTTTCCGACGAGGCTGGTTCAGTGAGTGGGGCGCTGTTTGGCGATGCCGGGGGATGGGGTGGCAGCTTGCCAGTTCGAAACCGCGTCGCCGTAGCGCTCCGTATTGATGCGAGTCAGGGACAGGCCCCGGCCGTCCGCCTCGGTGGGCCAGGGGTCCAGGCCGGCGGGGAAATCATCGTGCCGGGAGCCGTCGCTGTAGGCGACGCGGTCCACGCAAATCCAGGAACGAGCGCCGTTGTCATTCGGCTCGCCGGGCCGGCTGAGCTGGATCGTCTCGCCCCCGTTGCTCAGGTTGCCGGCGCCCCATTCGAGAATCGTCACGGGCGCCAGGACCGAGAACCGGCTTTCGAAGAGGGTGCGATCCTTGACCAACAGCAGATACTTGCGCGGTCCCAGCGTAAGAGGCGGGTCCGGCGGAAAGACCAGTTCGAGCCCGGGCTCTTTTAAGTCGTCGGTGAAACGCCACGATGCATTCTGTGCCGCATCGTAGAGTGTCACTTCGGTATCGCTGTTATTGAAGAGCTCCACGTACTCGACGTCGGTCGAGTTCTCCGCGTGGTACATGATCTCGCTGATAACGATGGGGCCGACCAGCGGCTCGGCGTTCGGGGCGCCGGGCGTCGGCTGGGTCAGCAACACGAGGTCGAAACCGCCTGCGCCGTTCTCGTAACGGCCGAAAGTCACGCCCGCGTCCGAGGGGCCGAACCTGGCCCGCTCGCTGTATCCGGTGACGACTCCCTGGGCCCCCGAGTGCAGGTAAACGGTCTCGCCGTCGCGGCCCAAGCCGAAGGACTCATGGCAGCCGGGGTCGTTGGGATTGCCGAAGTGGCGGTTCTCCGTGAAGACGAGGTAGCCATGTGGCGCGATGGTCGTGCCCCCGGCCATCTCGTACTTGGCCAACGTGTCCGGGTCGTCGCTGAGGAACCAGCCACCGACGTCAACGGCCTGCTCCGTCGTATTGCGCAGCTCGATCCAGTCGGGGCCGACGCCGCTGGAATTGGCCAGCAGCTCATTGATAACCACCATGCCGGGAGTGAGACCGCCCGCGCCGTCATCCGTGCCCGGCGAACCGCCGAGCGCGACGCTGGGCCGCCAGGTGTTCTCATTGCCCCAGGTATTCGCGGGCGCGGTTGCCGGGTCCCGGACGGTCAGTGAGAAGCCCGGGCCATCGGTAATCCTGAACCAGTTGTCACGGTAGTGGAAGTTGTGAATGATGGTGCCGGCGGCGTCCTGCAATTCGAGTTGCTCGCCGCCGTCATTCAGGCGGCCCGTGTATTGGCCCGCAATGGGCAGGCCCGCGCCGTACCGCGTCTCGAAGGCCGTTCGGTCCCTGACCACAAGGCAGCATGCGCCGGGCGCCATCGGCAGATCGGGAAACGTGAAGTCGATCCCGTCGGTGAAGCGGGCGAGGTTCACGTTGATGGCCGTGGAGCCGATGTTTGTCAGCTCGATATACTCGGTGTTGGGATCGGCCGGATGGTACATGATCTCGCTGATGCGCAGGCTCTCGCTCACCGATCCGACGGCGAACGTCGCCTCGGCCAGCGCGCTCCACGTGTTGCCGCTCTGGACGCGGGCCTTGATGCGTGTGCTCCGGGTTAGCGGGATAGGGGCCGTGTAGATCAGCGCGCTGGTCGGCGGCTCATCGACCACGGCACGATTGGCCGTCAGCTCGACGGTGATGAGGAGATCGGAGCTCGTCGTCCCGGCGTTCAGGCCGTGGATGGCCAACAGGTTATCGCCCTGCCGCAGCCGGGTGATATGCTCGGAGACATCGATGGATTCGAAGACGACCGCCTCGGCATCGCCGTGACTGGCGGTGGCCGTCGAGTTCCAGGCGGGCTCGCCCTGGAAATTGCGCCGCGCGATTTCGGTGGAGTTGAGATAGGCCACGAAGCCGTCGTCGTACTGCACCCTCAGAGTCATCGTGCTCAGCGTGCTCCTGTCGTCGGTGAATTCGAAGGGAATGCGGACATAGCACGAGCCGTTGACGTTGTACATCTCGGCGCCAACGTCGGCGCTGATGTAGGCCTCATAGCCGGCACTTCTCTCATAGCCGACGCCCCCGGGATACCCGGAAGAACGGATCCACTGGGAATCGTCAAAGGCTCTCAGCCCGCGCCAATCCCCGCCCTCGGGGCCCGTCGGGACCAGGACCCGTTTGGGCGCCTCGCGCGCGACCAGACTAAGGACGGTGGATTTCTGTTCTGCGGCGGATTGGGCCGGGTCGCTCCCGTCGAGCGTGTAATAGACCGTCGCGCCGGCGCGTGATGGGATCATTTGCACCATGGCGCCCGCGTCGACCTGCCCGCCATGTTGCGGCGTGCCGTTGACGACGAGAGTCGGCCCGTCGAACGTGTACATGCCCTCACGGGTACAGGCGTTGAGAAAAATGTCGTGACGGTTCGGCGTCCAGCCGTCGACGATGTACGAATCCATGGAGGGAATGACGCCGCGCAGCTCGTCGCGCATCTCCTCGAAACGCCGCCGGATGTTCTCCAGGGTCAGGGCGCCGCCGTTGAAGAAATGCCTATAGAGCCGGTCCGCGAAGAGGAGCCGGAAATCCTTGTTCGCCTTGAGGGCCCGGTACAGATACCCGTTCGCATTGCCCTGGCTGTTGAGCTCGCCGAACCGGTCGACCTGCAACTGGCTCGCGACGAAGGTGCCCTCGGCGTCCCAGACGAAGAATTTCCAGCGGCCCGCGGCGGAGCGCTCGCAGGCCGCCGACCAGTTGTTCTGGGGCCAGTCCCAGTCGTTCGGCCACAGGCGGATGATCAGGTAGTCGATGAACGAGACGACGTCGAGCTTTCGCTTGATCTCGGCGTAGAACGCCGGATCGGCCAGATTGTGGCTTCGGGCGTAATTGACCATGTCGTTCCACGACACCGAATCACCGTCGCGGACACCGTTCATCGTCATGACGTCCCAGGGCTCGTCACTGTCGAACCACTGCTGGCAGGCCTCCTCTTTGACGTGCTCGGTAGGGTTGTAATATCCCTTATGCTCGCCGTTGATGAAGAGATTGGCGAAGGTGCCCATGCAGGCGACCTGGCCCATATCCTTGTGGAGTCGGCGGAGCAGCTCGTCCTTGATGAAGGGGTTGTTCCGGTCGTTGTGCCCGGCGCGCAGAACGATAGTCGCGAATTGCTCGGCGTTGGACTCGGCAAACAGCGGGTATTCGAGCCGGTTCGCGCCATACTGGCCGCGGAAGTACAGTCGCAGGCTAATCTTGCCGTTGCCCGACCAGTACCCGTTCTGGCGCTGATAGCGGGGCCGAATCCACGGGCTTCCGTGGACGCGCAGGCCGCAGTTGATGTGGAAGTCCTCGTCGTCATCGAGCGTGATCCACTCCGCCGAAACGGGGCGCTCGAGACCGCGGTTAAGCATGTTGTTGTAGCTGCCCGCGCCCGCGGCGGCCCAGACGCCGCCGCTGTAGGCGCCCCCGACGATGGCCATGACGCCGTCAGGCTCGTAGAAAACCTTGCGGGCATCGCCGACGAGCGAGACGAGCGGCAATGACCTCACCTGGGGGCGGGAATCGAAGAGGTACGTATGGGCGTGGAGCTCGGTGGGCTTAAAGCCGGTCTTGACGGCCATGGCCTGCAGGCAGGTCGTCGCGCCGATGTGGATCGGGCCGGTGTATGGCTTGCCTGCCGGGAACCGAGAGCCGGGGTCGTCGGGGCTCCTCCCATCGACGGTGTAGAGAATCTCGGCGCCGGGGGTGGCCGTCGTGATCGTCAGATCGAAGGCCGCGCTGCAGAAACCTCGCTCATGGCTGAATCGCAGCGGCGCGACTTCACCTAGAAAACCTTCATTGTTCGCCTTTCCCGGCGTGGGCGCGCCGAAGAAACGCCAGGTGCCACCGCCATCCGGGTGGCGGCCGTAGGAAATATCGGACGTCTGGCGGGCGAAGAGGACCCCGTCGATCCGGGTCGCACCGTCGCTGTCAAACAGATGGATTTCATCGCCGTCGGCATTCAATCGGAAACTTGCGTGCAGTCCGGCGTCACCCGTATCCCCGTCCGTCCACACAACCAGGTAGCCCCTGGGGCTGATGGTCGTGGTGTTGGGGTTGCCGCTTGGGATTTGCCACTTGGTAGGGACGGACGGGTCATCCGTCAAGTACCTGCCCGCCAGATCGAAGGGCGTATCGCCTGCGTTGTACAATTCGATCCAGTCGTCGAAGTCGCCTTGCGGGTCGGCAAAAGAGGTCGAGTTCGAGGCCATGACCTCATTGATGACCACCGCCGGCTGCGCCAGGCCCGTTGAAGCTGCCAAAAGGCACGACACAAGCAGCACGACCTCACCGTTGCCCGGTCGTGGCCATGGCCTCGTCTGGTCTGATATTCGACTTGCGGTGTTCGGTATTCGCATCGGTCCGAGCATGAGGTCCAGCACCATCGGTCTGTGAACAGTGGGTCGGGCGAGCATCGGCAGGCCCATCACTCTCCTGTTCGTTTGCTCCGGTTCTCCACCTGCCTATGGAAAACCCGGTGGTTCTCCCGGGCTTTTCACCCGTCAGTGTAGCAAATCTCCGGCTCTGAATCCAGTGATAAATCTGTTGTCGGACGCGACGTGCTCGATTATTCTACCGGGAAGGTGGGTAAACAACCTCCCCCCGTGTGTGTATTGCGTTCGAGTGCGATGTGGACCAGGCAGACGAAGGGTTTGCGCTCGCCAATGTCGGAAGAACAGAAAAACCTGCTGGAGGACATCGAGCCTCTGCTCGAAACCAAGGACCGTACCGCGCTGCGCGAGTGGCTCCGAGAGCAGTGGGCCAGTGACATCGCGGAGGTCGTGGAGACCGTCGATAACGAGCGGCGGCGGCTGATCTTCGACCTGCTGGACACCGACCAGGCGGCGGAGGTACTCGAAAAGGTCAACGAGGCGACGCGGGCGGAACTGTTCGAGCTGCTCAAAGAGCGCGAGATCGAGAATATCATCTCCGAGCTGGACCACGACGATGCGGCCGACCTGCTGACCGAGATGCCCGAAGAGGTGGCCGAAAAAGTCGTAAAAAGTCTCGAACGTGATGACGCCCTGGAAATCCGCAAGCTGATGAGCTACTCCCCGGACTCGGCCGGCGGGATCATGGAGCCGGTGGCCGTCAGCGTGCCGGAGGACGCGACGATCGCGGAGGCCGTCAACAAGATCCGGGCCGCCGAGATTGATGAGGATTTCTACTCCATCTACGTCGTGGACAAGGACGGGCGGCTTCTCGGCGACGTGCGGCTGCGGCTGCTGCTGACCCGCCCGGAGACGACCCGGATCGGAGACCTCATCAACCCGGATACGATCTACGTAACCGCCGACATGGACCAGGAGGAGGTCCGCAATGTCTTCAGCAAGAACGATCTGATTGCCGTGCCGGTCCTCGACGACGGTCACAGGCTCGTGGGCCAAATCACCGCGGACCGCGTCATCGAGGTCGCTGAGGAAGAGGCGGTGGAGGACCTGTACGCGATGGCCGGCACGGACCCGGGCGAGTTGGAGAGTTTCTCGGCGTTTCATGCGGCGCGCATCCGCATGACGTGGTTGCTGCCCGCCCTGGTGGGGACCGGCGTCACGGCCACCGTCCTGATGCTCTTTCGGGCACACGATCCGACGGTATATCTCATCGCCGTGGCCTTCGCGCCGATGATCGCGGCCATCAGCGGCAACGCCGGCCTGCAAACCTCCACGATCGTCGTCTCGGGCCTGGCCACCGGCCATCTGGCCGCGCTGCGGCTCACGACCGTCTTCAGCCGCGAAGTCCGCATCGCGGCCCTGGTGGCGCTGAGTTGTGCGCTGTTGGGCGCCACGGCATGCAGCATCCTGCTTCGCATCAGAACACCGACGGGAGCCCTGGAGCCGGCCCGCCTGGTTTTCGCGTTCGGCACGGCGATGTTTACCGCCATCATGGTGGCGACCACGCTGGGGCTTTTTCTGCCGTTTCTGTTTCGTCGGGTGGGGATCGATCCGGCCATCAGCTCCGGCCCGCTCGTGACGACGGCCAACGACTCAATCAGCGTTGCCATCTACATGACCCTGGCGGTCCTGCTGGCCGGTTGAGCATAATGCCGATTATGGTTGAATTCTTCGTAGCAGGGCATGAGCATCGGGTGGCATCGTCAAGACGAAGGTCCTGGCGATGGTTCCTGTCGGAATCGGTATAGTGCACGGGTAATACCGATTACGCCTGAGAATTTCGTATCTCCGGGTGGCAGCGTCAAGGGGTCCCCAACGCGATACATCGCGTTGGGGAGCCCCATGCGCAGCTTGGCGATGGTTTTCCTTGAGGCAAAGGAGCCATCCCCAA
>CAYFUB010000669.1:0-5282 GCA_964346195.1 uncultured Pirellulales bacterium | reverse complement strand
CCGTTGGTCAGGCCCAGCAGCAGCATCAAGCCGACCGCGATGCCGGAATTGACCCAGTAAAGCTGCAAGAACCGCAGGGCCGCGCGCCTGGCGCCTTTCGTGGGGATGCCCACGACGGCGGATTTCGCATACGTCACAGGTGGCTCATTGACGGCCAACCCGCCCGCGCCGGCAGGCTCGATTCGCTGCGGACCGGAATCGCTCCCCTCGGCCGGGACGCCACTTGTCTCCACCGGCCGGGCAAAGACATCGTATTGGCCGAAGAACATGGCCCAGCCTTCCTCGATCATGTACCGCGTCAGACGGATGGCCGTGTCCAGGGTCGTGACCAGGAAGCCCTCGAGCAGCAGCATGGCGCCCAGGGCGCCGGCGGCGACGGGCAGGCCCAGTCCCCGATGAACCGTATGCCCGACGGCCATGGCGAAGGTCAACACCGCATTGCCGCCACCCACGGCGGGATAGCAATAACTCTTGTAGGCGCCGAGCGACAACCCCACGAGCAGGCAGCACACCACGCAAACGGCGAGAAAACTCTCCAGGAGCATCGCCCAGTATCCGACCTTGCGGGCCGCCTGCTCGTTGGCGAGTTGTTTACAGGTGGTCCCGCCGGCGCAGAGGCTGTGAAAGCCGCTGACGGCGCCACAGGCGATGGTGATGAACATCATGGGCCAGCCGGGGCCCAGGATTCTGGTCCCTTCGGACCAGTTGTTCAGAGGTATGGCCGCCGCGGCGACGGCCGCACCGCCGCGCAGCCCCGCCGCCACCAGGGCCACCAGCAGAAACGCCATGCCGGCGTACAGAATGTGGACGTTGATGAAATCCCGGCTCTGCAGGAAGAACCAGACGGGCATACCGGCCGCCACCAGCACGTAGCCGCTGATCATCAGCTTCCACGTGAGGGGCGAAACCGAGACGGGCCATTTCAGCCCGATCGTGATCGAGACCGCGCAAATCGCCAGCGCGAGAATCGAACACAGCCACACGGGCCATTTCCTCTTCAGATACAAGAACCCCATCAGGGGTGAAAAGGCCGTAATCACGATTACCGACATGGAAGCGATGCCGCCGATCAACGCGTACGGCTCCGCGGCGCCGGTGCGTGGATTGACAAGCGACCGTTCGCGAAACAGCGTTTGCCCCGGCTCCATGTTCAGGTCGGACAGCGCGACTTTCGATGTAAGCGCCGTGGCCGACAAGTCCAGAAAGGCGGCGCAGACCAGCACGAGGATCGCCACCAGGATCACGAGCATCATCACGAACGCCGCCGGGCCGATATAGCGCCGGGCGATCACGGTCAGATTCTTGCCGCCCTCGCGCATCGTCACGTAGGTCGCCACGAAATCGTGCGCGGCGCCAAGGAAGACGCCGCCCAGGAGGATCCACAACAGGGCGGGTCCCCAGCCGTAGAGGATCGCCAGCACCGGCCCGATGATGGGCCCAGCCCCCGCAATCGAGGCAAAATGGTGCGCGAAGACCACGGGGGTCTTTGTGGGGACATAGTCGCGTCCGTCATTGACGGCGACGGCCGGAGTGGTCCGGGCCTTCTGCTCGCCCATCAATCTGGCAATCAGCGGGGCATAAAGGGTCCCGCCCAGGAGCAACGCGACACCGGCGGTCAGCAGTATGAGCAAAACAGTCATTGCCATTCTTTCCCGAGAACAACATCTCGCTCAATTATACCGCGTGCGTTTCCCGCCTGCAAACAGTTGACTCGCCTGGGCTCGCTGCGGGTGCGATTACATTTCGCGGCGGGAGGTTTTGGGGCGGGCGAGGAGGCGGATGGGGACTTCGGCGATGGGGAGCAGGTCGCGCAGCCGGCCGGCGAGGTAGCGGCGGTAGCTGTCGTCGAACAGGCCCGGGTCGTTGACGAACATCAGGATAGTGACCGGATTGACGGCGATCTGCGTGGCGTAGTAGACCTTGGGCCAGCGCGTGGCCGTGCGGCGGGCGCCGGTGCGCTCGGTCCGGATGAGCTCGAAGGCCTTGTTCAGCCGGCCCGTCGGGACCCAGGTATTCGCCTGCTTGAACAGCTCCGCCGACAGATCCAGCGTGCTCTGCACGTTCTTGCCCGTCGTGGCCGTCGTGAACGAGATCGGGGCATACTTCAGGACCGGCAGCGTCTTCGTGAGATACTCGCCGTAATCGTCCGTGGCGGCTACGTCTTTGGCCAGGTCCCACTTGTTGACCACGAGGATGCAGGTCTTCAATTCCTCGGCGACCAGGCGGGCCAGACTCTTATCGACCTGCGAGACCGGTTCGGTCGCGTCGATGAGGAACCAGACGACGTCGGCCCGGCTGATGGAGCGCGTCGCCCGGACGTAGCTGTAGAACTCGATGCTGTCGCTCATCTTGGCCTTTTTGCGAACGCCGGCGGTGTCGATGACGACGAGAGTCTTGCCGTCCTTCTCGATGCGCACGTCGATGGCGTCGCGCGTCGTGCCGGGGGTCTCGCTGACGATGACCCGCTCGCTGCCGGCGATGGCGTTGACGAGACTGCTCTTGCCCGCGTTGCGCTTGCCCACGATGGCGATCTTCATCACGGGTTCCGGCGGCTTGCCGACCTGGGGCATGTGCTCGAGCCGCGCGAAAATCCGGTCGCGCAGGATGGCGGTATTGAGGTTGTTCTGCGCCGAGACGCAGAGAAAATCGCCGAAGCCGAGCCGGGCGAACTCCCCGGCGGCGGGAAACAACCTGGCGGTGTCGGCCTTGTTCGCCACGCCCATCACGTCGAGCTTGTGTCGGCGGAGCAGCTCGGCGATCTTCTGGTCCAGCGGCGTGATGCCCTCGCGAATATCGACGACGAAGAGCACGAGGTCCGCCGAGGCGATGGCCTGAAGGATCTGGCCCTCGATATGGTCGCTGAGCCGGTCGGAATCGACGATGCCATAGCCGCCGGTGTCGATCAGCTCGAAATACCGCTCGTCCCGGCCGACGAACGTGCTGACGCGGTCCCGCGTCACGCCCGCCGTCGGCTCGACGATGCTGATCATCTCTCCGGCCAGCGCGTTGAGCAGACTGCTCTTGCCCACGTTCGGCCGACCGATTATCGCCACTACCGGCAATCCCATAAGTCCCTGCTTTCAACACGCGCCGTCGCACAAGGATTCCGCAGGGATTATACCAGAGTTGCCCATCCTGTGAACCAGGGTGCCACCGATGGGAATCATGCCGGGATGGAACAGCACGCCGCACCCGGCGCCTTCCCGCCGGGGCGTCTTGTTGCGCTGGTTCCGCATTTGCAGGAATCAGAACCTTGACGGACACATAGTCACTGTCCAGGAATTGGCTGCTCGGCTCGGCTGCCTGTTCGCCGGCGTGCCCGTTCTCCCCGTGCGGCCCCTCTCAAGGTTGGCTTTGCGCCGTCGCTGGAGGTGAATGGGCAGCCACAGCCATTCCAAGGCCATACTTGTCGGTAATCTCCTGGTGGAGGTGGGCGATGATGGGGGCGAAATGAGCGGCGGGGTAGATTCGCTTGCCCCGGCCGTCCGGATACACGATGCGAAGGATCTTGCCCCGCTCCCACTCATGCGGCTCGATGTCAACGAACGCCCGGATGCCGTATTGTGAGAGTCCGTCGAGCGTAGGGGCGGGATAGGACGCGGGCTCGGCCGTGATGCCCGGCAGGTTCGGCACGAGCACCGGCGTGACATACCCGTCGTCCGTCCCGATGTCACAATTCCTCCGCATCACAGCCAGAAAGCCCACCGGATGCGCGACGTACCATTTCCCCCGGACGGACTCGCTGGCCCGTCGCGCGACGGAGACCGGCTGCACGCCCAGGACGCTCATCTCCTGATCGAAGACAATGGTCACGGCCTGGTCGTAGGAGTGCTGCGTGTCACGCAGGGCCCTGGCGGCGACGACGGCCCCGAGCAGGTTCGAGTAACTGTCCTCCCATGAGAACGCGGAATGAGACTCCTGGACCACGCCGACGGACCGGAAGCCGTACCACGTGAGAATCTCATGCCACGAGACCATCGTAAAGGCCAGGTACGGGCCCATCGTCAGGGCCGCTTCACGGGCGGCCCGGCGCCGCTGCTCGGGCGGCAGGGTCTGCCAGTTCGCGGGATAGGAGATGTGCGCCGTGTGCCGGGAGCGGTCGGCGAGCAGCTTGTAGGAGAAACTGGGGTCGCCTCGCATCAGGTGCCGATAGCTCTTGGCGGCCAGATAGGCGGCCCAGTCCGCCGCGATGCGCACGTGCATCGTGTCGATATGCCCGCCCCGGGACGTGTACGCGATGCCGTTCTTCTCCGACAGGCGGAAGTAGTACCCGTGGGTGCCGAGGTCGCCGCCGATGAACGGCGCGCCGAGGCGCACGCACGGCGTGGCGCCGTAGCGCAGCCGTGGGGGGAAGTTGAAACCCTCGACCACCACCTCGCTGGCCGGGCCGGAGAGACCCTTATCGGGCAGCACCCGGCATCCTGCCGCCGCCAGTCCGAACACCATGAAGCCCGGCAGCGTGAATCTCACGAACAGGCGTTTGCTTCCCATCATTTCCTCGCGATTGGCGCATTCATGACTCAGCTGCGTTTTTCGTTTCCGTCGTATTCGACGCCGACCTAAGATCCCCTGCAGCAGGAATCAACAACACACTAGAGGCAATGGGCGGGATTGGTTTGTGAACGTGCGTAAGGGCAGTACTCAAATCGGGCCTGGAAATCACCGAAACGCCCGGCTGCTGCGCGGCCCGACGCATGCGTCGGAGAGCAACCAGCCGATTCTCGACCCCATCTATTCATCGGACTACGGTCAGGCCTACTCAGCCGAGTTTCCTGTCGATATCCGAGTCTGGTATTGTCGAATGGTAGGGAAATGGCTGCGGTGGGCAGGGGGCTTCGCGAAATCCTTTCCACCGGCACGAGATTCTCACGAGCTGCAAGGTAGTCTATGCGGCCGGAAACCGGCAATGGTCCCTATCCGTGGGACAGGAGAACATCTGACTGATTGCGACGGTCCATATACCTGACTTGATTGACAGCCTCCAACCTCTCATCCCGCCACCGCCCTCCGGTTGAGTGAATTTCGCCCGGCAGAGGCGCGTACCATCTGAGGGCGCTACGCTCGGTTCCGGGCCGAAGCAGGTCAGACGTCCCCCGGAATTCCAGGCTTCGCCTGAGCGTGCCACCCGATCCTCAGTGCCCCAGAATCTTCACAGACAAGCTGTGGAGGGTGCGTGTCATGTTTGTAGGTAATACAGATATCTTGCCTAGTCTGTCATGTCGAGCGAAGCGTCAGCGCAGTCGAGACATCTGGCCGCGAAGGGAAGGTGCCTCTTGTCCATA
>CAYFUB010000668.1:0-1924 GCA_964346195.1 uncultured Pirellulales bacterium | reverse complement strand
TCTCGCTAGGCTTTTAGGATGTCTTCACCTGGTGACCACGCATGCCAACCTACACCGCAGTCGGTCTGGTACAGGTTGGTATGTTTTGTTTCCGCTGTTGGCTTAACCTCTCCTTCTCCATTACAAAGCAGCCTCCGGGCGTGTCATTCTCAACGACCGTCGTTGGCTTGGAAACAGCCGATGGTCTTTAGGGACATCTAGTCTCAACGCAGCTTTCTTCGGAGACGTAGTGAAAGGAGGGATGCCTATCAACCTACCTGTATCGCCTGCCGCCGCGTGAAATGGGTGTACGCGCGACGGCACACTGGGAATTCAAGACCAAATCCAAAACAATTTAGGGGAGGGAAAAAATGAGACACAAGATTTTGGCCGTATTGGGCATTGTTGCCCTGCTGGCGGGCATGTTGGTAGCTGTTGCCTCGGCTGATGCCCCGACGGACACGACCGCGCTCCGCACCGCGGTCACAGAAGAGAACGTCTGGCAGCACCTAAAGGAACTCCAGAAGATCGCTAACCGCAACCATGGCCACCGTGCGTCAGGCTCGCCCGGCTACGATGCGTCTGCCGCATACGTGTACAACCTGCTAGATGCCGCTGGCTATGATGTCACGTATCAATACTTCACGTACGACCTTTGGGAGGAACTGTCAGACCCGGTGCTGGAGCAGATTTCTCCTAACCCCACGGTCTACCCGCCCTACGATGTCGCCGGGTTTGCGACCATGGAGTACTCGGGCAGCGGCGACGTGACAGCGCCCGTGGCGCTGGCTGCCAATTATGGTTGCAGTGCCTCCGATTTCGACCCCGCTGTCTTCAAGGACAAGATTGCCCTGATCGAACGCGGTATATGCTACTTCAGCGACAAGGCGATGAACGCCGAAGCTGCTGGCGCATTGGGTGCGATCGTCTACAATGACGAGGCGCGACAGGATGCCTTCCTTGGCACCCTCGGCGGCCCTGTCGTGTCCATCCCGGTGGTCGGCTCTAGCTGGGCTGTCGGCCAAGAATTGGCGGGGGACAATGTCGTGGTCCATCTGTTCGTTGACGCGGTAATGCATGATGACGTGCCGACCAGCAACGTCATCGCCGAGACGCCGGGTGGTCGCGACGACCGCGTGGTCGTGGTCGGCGCGCACCTGGATTCTGTCTCAACGGCCGCGGGCATCAACGACAACGGCAGCGGCGTAGCCGTCATCCTGGAGATCGCCCTGCAAATGGCTGAGCTCGGCATCGAGCCGGTGAACAAGGTTAGCTTTGGCTTCTGGGGCGCGGAAGAGTCCGGCCTGTTCGGCTCTGAGTACTATGTAACCAGCCTGGGCAAGGATGTCAAGGACATCGCCCTCAACCTGAACTTTGACATGGTGGCCTCGCCGACCTACGAACGGTTCGTCTACGACGGGGACGGCTCTGACACGGAGACGCGCGGGCCGGCTGGCTCGGGGAACATCGAAGATATCTTCCTCGACTACTTCGCCTCGCAAGGCCTGGCCACTGCGCCAACGGAGATGGACGGTCGATCCGACTACCAATCGTTCTTCGACGTGGGCATTCCTGTTGGCGGTCTCTTTACCGGTGCCGAAGGCTATGACCCGTGCTACCACACGCCCTGCGACGACATCAAGAACATCAACGAGCAGGCGCTCGACGAGATGTCGGACGCCGCGGGCCCCGCTGTGCTAACGTTCGCTATGACCCAATCGGATGTGAGCGGCACGGCCAAGGCCCCGTCCAAGGCCGCGACGTACAAGGGCCCGAAGGCTCAGAAGTAGGTTCAGCCGCAAGGTCGAGCCGGATTCTGGACAGCCTATATAGGACCGAGTTTTTCTGAGAGGCGTCGTCTATCTCCTATAATAGACGACGCTTTTTTCTTGCCGTGCGTCCTGAGCCCAGAGAATATCATACATTCCCGCCAGGTTGTCTGGAT
>CAYFUB010000667.1:0-18194 GCA_964346195.1 uncultured Pirellulales bacterium | reverse complement strand
TCCCGCTTCGTTGCTTTGTCGGTATAATGGGATGTCATGGAGAACTGATAATGGTCGCAACGCCGCAGCACAAAGAGAAGATCAAGAAGGACCTGGCCGCCTATCTGGGCGGACAGCAGGAGGTCTGCAAAGTGATCGTTTTCGGGTCATTTCTCACGAGCACGGCCCCGAACGATCTCGATGTGGCGGTCTTTCAGGATAGCGACGAGCCTTACCTTTCGCTGGCCATGAAATATCGCCGACTGTTACGCCCGATAGCTGACCAGATTCCCATCGACGTAATTCCGGTGCGACTGCGTGATGCTCGCGGCCCATTCCTCGCGGAGATACAAAAGGGAGAAGTGGTCTATGAGCGATGAGGCTTTCACATGGCTTCAATATACCCGGGAGAATCTCTAATTCGCAGAAATGACCTTGCAGGCCGGCCTGCTGAATCCGTGCCTGCAAAATGCTCAACAGGTTGTCGAGAAAGCCCTCAAAGCAATCCGCGTCCGGCGGAGTATGCCGGCGAAGCGAACCCATAGCATCCGCGATCTCAATCGTGAACTGGTGAGCACTGGACTTGAAACGGGCCTTTCCGAAGAGGACTGTGAGCTGTTGGATTCGATCTACGTCATCTCGAAGTACCCATTGGACTCGGTCCTGCCTGAGTCACTGCCGGATCTCTCTATCTGCCGACGGTGCATGGAATCGGCGAGACAAATCCTCTCGGTGGCAGAGCGCGCCGTGAGGGAATAAGAGAGCAAGATCACTCGCCGACTAATGATTCACCCAAGTACCTCGGCGATCTCGATGACGATCTGATCGTGCGTTTTGCCGATGCAGTCGATGGTGAGGTGGGCGCGTTGGCGGTAGAGGGGTTGGCGCTGGTGGTAGAGGGCGCGGATGGTCTGGCCCTTTTCGATGACTACGCCGCGGGTGTCGAGATTTGCAATCCGCTCCTCGATCTTCCTTATAGGCAGGTCGAGGTGGATGATGACGCCGGAGGCGGTCAGATGCTGCATGGCTTTTTCGCTGTAGACCACGCTGCCGCCGGTGGCGATGACGGCGTTCTTCAGGTCGAGGCACAGGACGTAGTCCTCTTCGATTTTGCAGAAGACGGCCAAGCCCTCATGGTCGATGATCTCCTGCAAAGACCGGCCCTGAATCGCCTGGATGAACACATCGGTGTCGAGGAAATACCGGCCAAGCGCCTTAGCCGGCAACACGCCGACCGTGCTCTTGCCCACGCCCGGCATGCCGATCAGCACGACATTCTTGCCCCGGAGGTCCGTACTGCCGACACAGGGTAGTGGCTCGTGCCCCCAACGGCAATAGAAAAGGCCGAGCACCCCTGCCCGGCCTTGGCACAATGACCGAATCGCGGTTATGACTTGCCCGAAGGGCCGGTCCTTTCAGCATCATTCCTTCACTGGCGTGAAACCCGGCGGAATCTGGGGGGTGAAGAAATCCTCGGGCAACACCGGGTCCCACTCAAATTGCTCCTGGACCGTCACGATTTCTCCGGTGCCGTCGCTGCTGGGCCAGTGCGTTTCCATCCGCACGGGCAGATTCGTCGCCTGGTCGAACCATACGCGGTGGAACGCGCCCTCCGGGTTATCGCCGTACTTTTTCGCGCTGACGTCAAAGCCGTAACATTCGACGCCGTCGATCTGCGCGGATTCGTAGAAACGGTCGGCCCGGTCGATGAGACCTGCGACGAAGCAGATATGGGCCATGGGATGACGGGGCGGCCGCTGCCCCATGTGATCGGTGATCCGGTATGTCTTCTCGGTGGAATCTACCAGTGTTTCCGATACACCCAGGTCGTCGGTCAGCTCGAACGGTCCTTCGGGCAATGCCCCTTTCACGACATACCACAGGGTATACCGAGTCTCGCCCGTGTGGGGACGATCGTTACGCCAGGCATTTCTTGCGAAACAGATCCGCGCGCTCCCTTCGTGATAAGACCCGGTGCCCACGGCCTTCAGGGCGGCGACGATCCGCTCTCTGAGACGCTCGGGCACCTGAGCAAAGACCATCTCGCCTTTCACCTGTTTGTCTCGTGCCGTGCGAATCTCGTCCGGATGGGCGTTGACGTAGCCCTCGGGAATCACCGGCACGAACAAATCCATGGGTATCTGGGCAAAATACTGGAACTGATCGTGAATGATGACCAGCGTCTGCCCTGCATCGAAGCCGAAATCCAAGCCATGTCTCTCGATGCGAGCCGGCAGTTTTGTCTCCACGTCAAACCAGATGCGGTCGAAGCGGCCCTTCGGATTGTCGCCATACTTGGCGGCGCTGACCTCAAAACCGACACATTCACGGCCGTCAAATACTTCCGTATCGAGGATGCGATCGGCCCTGTCCAGAAGCCGCACATAAGAGCTCAACCATTCGACCGGGTCCTCGACAAATCCATACGCCTCATTTCTCCTTTCGAAGTAGCATTCGTACTGGTATGAGACCTCGACCATCAGCAGATCGTTTCCATCGGGTATGACCCACTGGGTATTCATGACATTCACCCCGTCATCATAGCGATCGCGACGATAACGGTCCTTCGCGTTGTAGCGCCTTTCCCAGCCTACGTTCATGCTGGGCGGCCCGAAGCCGCTGACTCGTCCGCTCCGCTGGCGGTAAACCACGGCCTCGATCTTGCCCAACGAGTCAAGCAGGTCCCGCCCCCAGGCAGCCGGTGGGCCAAGCCACCACTTGCCGTTGTTGCTGCTGCCCGGAGGCCAGAAGGTAACGCCTCCCAATACGATGAGTATCACGGCCGCCGCGAGGACGAACCGGGTTGTTCGCGTGTTCATGGTCATTCTCCATATACAGGGCCGGCTTGCCGTCGGCGTTGCTTCATGGGATTCATCCATTGCCTGAAAGACATTCTCCAGCGCTTCCTGCCGCCTATCGCCCGTGGTTTCATAACGCATCTTCTGCAGCATGCGTTCCAAGGAATCGTTCGATCTCATTTCAGCACCTCACCATTCAACATCGAACGCAGCTTGTCGAGCCCATATTGGTACCGGCTCAGGGCGGTCTTGACGGACACGTTCTGATGCGCGGCGATCTCGCGGAACTTCATCTGCGCGTGCACACGCAGCATGATGACCTCGCGCTGCTCGAAGGGCAGCTCTCGAACGAACGACCGGAGCCGGCGCATCTCGTCACTCCGGATTACCATCTGGACCGGTCCCTCGGAGTCAGCGACCCTCTCGTCGGCATCCTCGACAGACGCGATTCGTGCACACGATTTCCGGCGATAAGCATCTCGGACCCGATTGGCCACCGCCGTCGCCAGGTAGGCCCGCAACGTGCGCCGCAGGTGCAGCCCCGGGCCCACGCGCACCAGACCCACGAAAACGTCCTGAACCACATCCTCGGCGGCGGCCGGATCGTGCAACAGATTGGCTGCCAGTGTCAGTAGAGCACTTTGATGCTTCTCATAGATAAGCCGCAGGGCGTCCTTGTCGCCGCGTTTCAACCTTCGCAAGAGCTTTCTGTCTTCGAACATCTCTGCTCGTCCGGCATACGGTTTGACAATCGATCGTCACTATTATGACGCTGGCAGGGATGATTTTACCTTACGCTACGTCGTTCTTTGAAAATAAACGTGAGGGGCGTGCGTGAGACGGGTCTCGGGAATGGTGAGAGGTCTGGGTTGTCCAGCAGGGCTTGGAGCGGCCTCAAGCCGCAACCCAAAACGCAGGGGGCGAATCATCATTCGCCCCTATCACCGAAAAACAGGCGGTTGCGCCCTCGAGGCGCAGGAAAAAGGCCGGGCGCTGGTCCCGGCCTTATTCATGGTACGCTCAATGCCAGCCGTACTGTCGAGCGGACGATTGTCAGAGGACCGTATGGCTCGACTTTACCTGGCCTGGTGCGCCGCCCGGCCCGGCGCCTCCGGGCTTCGCAGGACCCGGCTCGCGCAGCGAGCGAATCCGGATGGACCCGGTATTCGTGCTCAGCGAGATATTGTCTTTTCCCTGGCCGATCGTGCCGACGGCGCTGCTGCCCATAGCGAAGCCGTGCGGCTTCGTGACTTGCAGCGGCAGATCGGTTTGAATGCCGCCGAGGTCCGCCTTGGCGTGCATCTTTGCCGACAGGTCGGCGGGGGCGGTGTAATCGATGCCTCCGACGTTCACCGTCAGAGCGACTCGCCCGGAGACATCGGTCGCCCGGATGGAACCCACCTCGGCCAATGCCTCGATCGAGCCCCGCAGGCCGGCCAAGTGAATACCACCGACGGCCTGATACAGCTTCAGCCGTGCCTCGCGCGGGGCGGTCACCTCCAGCCTCACATTGCAGGATTCCCCGTGGCGCAAACCCTCAGGCTTGCTCACGATGATGCGTTCCCGGCCATCGGCCTGCAAACCCGTATCCGTAATCACGAGCCGCTCGGCGATCTCCTGCGCCCGCTCCTTTGTTTCCGCCTTTCCTGTGACCGTGCCGCGGATTACATACTCCGGCGCGTCGCCCGTGCGGACCGTGATCGAACCTACCTGATTCACCACTTCGAGGAACCTGTCCCCCGGCAACGGGCCAAATCCGACGTAGTGCACAGCCTCTTCGAGATTATCAACATGCTCGGGGACCACCGGCGGTACAGGCGGCTCCATCGCGGGAATCTCAATATGGGGAACCTCAACATGCGGTATATGGACCTCAGGCAGCACGGTATCAGGGGCTCCGCCGCCCCCCGGGTGGGGCATGGGCACAGGATGCGGGGTAGCATGCACCGTCGCATCGCTTGGTGGAGCAGGGGCGGGCGGCATCGCCGGCATGACTGGCATCGCGGGCATGGCAGGCATCTCAGAGGCTTCGGAATCGCCCGCTGACCCGGTCTGGCGGCGAGCCATCTCCTGGCCCCAGAGTTCCATCTGCTCGCCCCACTTCGCCATGTCCTCCTGCCATTTCTGCATCTGTTCGCTCTGCTGCCACTGCTCGGCCCAGACTTTCATCTGTTTGGCCCAATCCTGTTGTTGGGCTTTGTGTTGAGTCTCGGCGCGAGCCTTTGCCGCTTCCTGCTGCGCCCGCGCGGCTTCATTCACGGCTCGCTGCGCCTCTTCTTTCGCGCGTTGGATCTGCTTGCGAACCTCCTTGACCCGCTCCTGGACGACCTCACGGTCCGGATATCGCCGGTCACTGGAAGGGGGCGAGACCTCCGGTGCGACCGGAGGGACGGAAACCGCCGGGGGATTGGCAGGTGCTCGTTCGCGGCGTGGTCTGACCGCGCGGGCCCGCTCGCGTCGCTCGGATGGCTGCTCCCGGTCCACCATCTGACTGCGTTTGGCGGACAGCGCCCGGAGCAGATTCTGCAGATTTTGCTGCTCAGCCATCAGTCGTTCAAGCTGCCCTTGCAGCGCGGCAATGACTTCTGATAGTTCAACCTCTGTCTGCAGATCTATCTGCTCTATCTGCAGGTTGTCTCCTTCCGGGTTGACAGGCACGACTTCATCGTTGCTGACGTGTGTGACTTCATTCGGCGCCGCCTCCTGGGCCCGGGCCATGGGGAGCACGCAGGCCAGCATCAGGGCGGCGATGGTTGCTACGGTGAGACGTTTCATGGTTCTATACCTCCAGGTTGGCTTGGTCAGCCAATGCAAACGGACAGCTAAACGGTTCGAGTCTTCAAACAGGCCGAGCAGGCCCAGGCCGGGCTCGACCGACGTGGCGAGAAGCCGCCGGGCTGTCTCCAGGAGCGTCTGGCGATAGGCAGCCGTCCGCTCCCGCAGCAGCTCGGCGACCGTGGCGTCGCACGAAAGCTCGCGCAAGTGGTGCACCTGCCGGCGCACGAGCCATAGCAGCGGATTGTACCAGTAGGCGATCTGGAGCAGCATGTAGAGGCCGTGCATGGCCAGATCGCCCCGTTTGACGTGCGCTAGCTCGTGCAGGAGCATGTGCTCGGTGTCCCGGCGCGAGAGCTTGCTCAGATAACCCCTGGGCATGAGCAGCACCGGTCGAAAGACGCCGAACACGGCGGGACTGGCGAGCCTCCGGGTCACGACGACTCCGGGAACACGACGCAGCCCCAGGCACTTCGCACAGCCGGCCAGTTGACTGTAGAAGGATTGCGGCAGTGAAGCGGCTGCCGCCTGATACGCATGCCGGCCGGCAAGCGAATGCAACCTGAAATAGAGCCAGATTCCCAAGAGCAGTGTTCCCGCGAGCCAGATCATCATGGCATAAGACCGCCATTCCAATTGCGGCCCCGGCTCAGGGTCCGGGGCGACATGATTGACGATTTGGGATTGCAGACCAGCGTCAAGCGCCGAGTCCGTAATCGTGACACTGCGGGGCTGGGTGGCACGGGCAAACTCGGTCGCCCGTGGATCTGCGAATGCCCAAACCTCGGGAGAACCAGCACCGTCAAACGAGTTTGGCGGTGCCACCCGGCCGAAATCCGCGATCCACAATCCGCAATCCGAAATCGCGCCGAGGCTGTCCCCCGCGACCGGTCTTTCCGGGACCATCCAGCGGACGGCCTGCCCCACGAGGGGCTGCAACCCCGGAATAATAGCGCTCGGCAGCGACAAGGTGGGCGGAAGGAGGAGCTTGACGAGGATAAGTGACCACAGGGCGCAGCGCAACTGCGGCCAGGCCCACCTGCGAATGATCAAATCGATGCATCCGATCAGGAGTATCAACAGGCCGACCTGCCAGAACATGGCCGCCGACCAGTCCCACCACAAGCGGGCGATGGCGTTCAGTTGTTCAACCATGGCTATTCTCCCTTCTTTTCCGCTTCGCCTCCCAGGATTCTCCTGAGCTCTTCTTTCTCCTTGGCCGGGAGCTGCTCTTCCTCGGCGATGAAGTGCACCAGCGGCCCGACGGCCCCGTCGAAGGCCTGGTCCAGCAGCGACCGGAAGGCACTGAGCCGGGCCTTCCGTTGCGAGACCAAAGGCTCGTACAAGCTGGTGTTGCCCTGCTTGGCCTCACTGACGGCTTTCTTCTCTACCAGTCGGGTCAGCATGGTCTTTATTGTCGTGTAGGCCCAGTTGACCCCGACCGGCAGCCGGCCCATGATTTCCCGCGCCGTGGCCGGGTGTCTCTGCCACAACGCATTCATGATTTGCCATTCTGCTTCTGTCAGCTTCATTTCATACACCCCTTCTACAATCGTAGAAGCATTCTACTACATATGTCGAAGCTGACAAGGAAATAATTCAGGAATTCTTGAAAAATTTTTTCCCCGAAGAACGGCCGTGGAACTCACAGTACCTTTATGTTGTTATTTTACAAGAACTTACCGAAAAACTCGCCGACAGGGCAATCAGTCTCGGATCTCAATTTGTCGCCAAAAGCGTCACCTTGATTTCAGGCAGAACCTTCGCTACCCCATCGCTGTCGAGTGCTCTGGCCCGGATTGTACAGACCCCTTCAAACGGCACGTCTGTCGAGCCCCACCACTCCCAGGTATACTTCCAGTCGTTTTCAGCGTCGCCATGGGCAAAATGGACCCGGGTGAACTCTCCGGCACCTGTGCCGCGATGTTCCATGATGTATTGGACGTCAATCACAAAGCCATCCGCATCAGCCGCAACGGCGTGGAAGCTGACCGGGGTTGGATATTGGAACACGTCGCCATCTTTAGGTGAGACAAGTGCAAGTGTGGGCGGCAGGTTCGTCGCGCCGGTCTCTTGTGTCAGCCCGCGCAACGATGCAATCGCCTGATCTGTCGCATCCACTTTACAGTCGCCGTTGAGGTCACCGGCGATCTGGGTCTCGCATACAGGCTCGCCGAAATACGACTTGCTGGCTTCGACCGTGCCGCCGTAGGCACCCATATTCACGACGCCGCCATTCGGGAACGGCTCCAAGCCGACTGAGGTCCTCGGATCACCCGCGTCGATACAGGGGCTGGTGACCTCATCGCGCACCCAGTCCTCACTGGGGCGGTTCCAGTGACCCGCCTGTGACTGCAAATGATAATCTCCGTGGACCCACACGGCGCGCGGGTTCTGGGGCCCAAGCTCGATGCTCGGATCGTTTGGATCGGCCCAAAAGCCGGGGGCGACGAAGCACGGGTCCACGTCGATGTTGCCTTCGCCCGGATAGCCGCCCTGGATATCGCTGTATGTGACGTTGATATAAGGCGGCCCTTGCCCAGGTCCCGTGAGGGGGTTGGGACCGCCCCAAACGATACTGTTCGTCAATGCGGCCCCTTCACTCAGGGCGTACGTCCAGCACTCGATGGTACTGGGCGTCCCGCGGTTGCCGACGAACGTGCAGTTCGATAGCGACAGAAGCGCCGTGGTACTGAAGATGGCTCCGGCCCCAAACAGACCGCCCCCGGAGTTCCCGGCAAACACACAACCTGTAGCCCGCAGTTGACTGCCCGAAACCTCTACGGCCCCCACACCATACTGCACCGAATTGCCGATGAATTCGCAGTCCCGAAGAGTCAGACTACCCGCCCGTATCCAGAGAGGGGCAAGGAGCCTGCTGCTGTTGCCGACGAATGAACAACGGCTCAAGCTGACCGTGACAGCCGTGCTAATGATCACATGTCCACGATTCTGAAGGAAGCTGCAGTTCATCAGCCGCAGATTGCCTCCGTTGGCCACGATACTCCCTGCCGATGGGAAATCCCGTCCATTTCGCTGGAAGAGGCAGTCCATCAGAACCAATTCGCTGTCGCCGACCGACAGGGCGCCGCCTTCACAGTCCTGGAAAGTGCACCCGGTCACGGTGGCGGTGCTGAACTCATCGGTTGCCATGCCGGCATTGTCGAACAGGCAGTCCGTCACAGATGCATTGCTGTGATTCCGGTTGCTCAAGCCGCCGTTCCGAAAGAGACAACCGATGAGCACGCAGCTGCTTTGGAGACTCCTTATTCCGGATGCGTCGAACTCGCAGTCAATCATGGCGAGTGCACTGCCGTTATGACTCAACAGCCCAGGGCGGTAATTACGACCGGGAAAACGACAGCGCTGAAAGAGCGGCCGAGCGGCGTCGATCAGCACGACCGCGTTGCCCTGTTCCTCGCTGCACTGACGCGATACCCCGCAGCCGCTGATGGTAAACCCATTCATGACGGCGGTCTCGTCAACGAGATGGGCAAGCACCACGCAACAGCTATTCTCCCAATCGCCCAGGGGGTTCCCATTGTCGTCCCCCTTGAGATCGCCGCTCAAGATGCTCTCGTACCGCTTCGGGTCGCAGGCGTCAGGGTCGGGTGCGGCGACTCCGGCATAGCCGCCTTTGAGGGTTGCACCGTTGAGCAGTTGGAAGGTTGCCGTCTGGTCGCCCGGCGTGATGCCGGCCCCCCGGTCCGGCCTATAGACACCCTGAGCGACCCGGATTTGGACCGGCTTGGCCGCAACGGCCGCCTGGGCCAACGCATCCTGCAAGTGATTGAACGCATCCGCCCACGATGAGCCGTCATTGGCGCCTGCCGCGTCGTCATCCACATAGATGACCCCGGCTGGTTGGCCGAGAAGCGGCGGGGCCGCACTTGCGACAGAGACCACAAGAATACAGATGAGATCCAGGAGGTTGGAAAATTCGCCCCTGTTCATGTTCCTCTCCTTTCCGTCTTCCCGTACCGACAGAAAACCTGTCTCCCGCTCTCTTACATGAGCCTCGGATCGGCTTGCCCTCGGCGGAGGCAGCGCCGGCCGAGAGCGGTAAGGGTGGGCTGCTCCTCCGCGAGCAGCCCACCCTGGGAATGAGTCGCAAAACAGCCCTTGCACCCGTCATGGCGTTGCGAGCATCCCTGCGAGCCGGCGATGGCCTCTCGGCGCCCGTCCCGCAGCCCAGGGCGGTCTCCCGGAAACGTGGCTCAGGCAGCCTGGACTCTGCCGGCTTTACATAGGGTCCGGAATCCCCCCGCCGCGTTACACAATTTCTTGAAAAAAATCCGCTCGACCGCACAAAATTACGGCCCACACAGCACCCCCTCCCACCGCAGCCGCGGATAGTCCCGGCCCTCACAAATCATCCAAACGGCGTCAAAATCCCAGCCGGCATCAAGGAATGTAGCGGCCGTCTGCATCTCGGCCGTCGTCTTGCCCGTGCCCACGACACTTGTGGCCTGGCCCGAGGTTTGGATGTCCCAGAAACTGCCGGTGACGACATGTGGCCCCCCGGCGCCTATCAAGCCCCCCACGGAGTCTTTGCCACTGACGAAGCCCGTGCTGTAGCTCGCGGTGATACTACCACGGACGTTGTAACCCACGACGGCGTGCACGTTGCAGCCCACGAGTCCACCCACGTCATTATTCCCGCTGACCGCACCCGTGCTATAGCTTGCGGCAATGCTGCCGTCGCTCAGCCCCGCCAGGCCGCCGACGCGCCAATCTCCTGTGACGGTCCCGGTGCTGCAACTCATGGAGATATCGCCACTGTTGTAGCCTGCGAAACCGCCCACGAGCTGCCTGCCGGAGACCGTGCTGTTGCTGCTGCTTGTAGCGACGTTCCCGGAATTGTTGCCTACAAGGCCGCCGGCTTGGCTCCCTCCAACAACCATCCCGGTGCTGTGGCTGCCTCTGATACGGCCGGAATGGAGACCCACCAAACCGCCGA
Organism: uncultured Pirellulales bacterium; assembly: GCA_964346195.1. Lineage (GTDB taxonomy): Bacteria > Planctomycetota > Phycisphaerae > Sedimentisphaerales > Anaerobacaceae > PLanc-01. Next base: position 7,682 of record CAYFUB010000667.1, on the reverse strand, counting down.
TATAGCTGCCGCTTCCCTCGACCGAAGCGGTGCTGTAGCTGTCGCGGATGTCTCCACCGGGTTGGCACCGGCCCACAAGGCCGCCGACGCAACCATGGCCACTGATCTCGCCGGCGCTGTGGCTCGTGGCCACGCTGCCGGAGTTGCTGCCCACGAGACCGCCCACCTCGTATCGGTCGGCACGAACGGTGCCGGCGGTGTGACAAGCGGTGATGCTGCCCTCGTTGGTGCCTACGAGCCCTCCCACATACCACGCGCCGGCAATCGTGCCCGTGCTGGAACTTGAGGCGATGCCGCCCTGGTTGTTGCCGACAAGGGCGCCAACATGGTTGCCGGACCCGTTGACATCCACCGTCTCCAGTCCGAGGTTGAAGATAGTAGCCTCGGGGCTGGATTCTCCAAACAGGCCCAGATAGCTGCTGCCCTCAATGTGGAGGTTGCCAACGACGTGACCGTTGCCGTCGAAGCCTCCCTCAAACCGGGGAACCACGGCCACCGACCACGCAATCCCCGACAAGTCGATGGAATTCTCCAGGCGGTAGTGCGCCTGCGGCTCGAACCACACGGTGCCCAGATCGTTCGCGTCGCGAATCAGATACGGGTCCTCCGCCTTGCCCGATCCTTCCGGCATTAGGGGCGCAACTCCGTCGTGGCAGCACAACAGAGGATACGCGCCGGCGGGCATCCACCAGTAACCAGAGGTGCCGTTGAGAGCCTCATCAACGAAATCCCACCCGACCGCCAGGAAGGTCTCGATATCATGCATCTGGGCGGTCGTCCTGCCCGTACCGGCGCTGCTCTTGGGTTGCCTCGAGCTCTCGGTATCCCAGAAACAGCCGTCGACGACTCCTCGAGTCCGTCCCATGCTGACATTCCAACTGATCAGCCCACCGACATCGGATTCACCGGTGACAAGACCAGCGCTGTAGCACTGAATCACGGAGCCGTTCCGATTCAATCCGATCAGCCCTGCGACGCACATGGAACCCGTGACAGCACCGATGGCATAGCAGTGGACCACAATGCCTTCGTGATTGGTCCCTACCGCTCCCCCAATACAGCGTTGCCCGCAGACAGAACTGGTACTGCAACTCATGAGAATGCGGCCCAGGGCGTTGAGGCCGACCAGCCCGCCGGCAGACTCCCCTAGGGCGGTGGTCTCGACGTCGCTCCGGCAGCGGATAATCCGGCCCGTCATGACTCTTCCAACCACCCCGCCCACGTAGTTCCCGCCGCCGACGGCGCCGGAACAGTGGCATTCCGTCACAGTGCCCGAGTTGGACCCAACCAGAGCGCCGACGTTGTCGCCCGAGCCCGTGATCCGGGCATCCACTATGCCCAAGTTCCTGATCGTGCCCGAGTTCTCGCCGAGAAGCCCGAGGTAACTCGCCCCCTGAATCGTGAGATTTCGGACGACGTGGCCGCCGCCGTCAAGGACGCCGGAGAACAAGGTATCCTGAAGACGATACCGCGGGTCGATCTCGTCGGGCCTCGGAGCGATGACCGCCTCTTCGAAGACCTTGCCGCCGGGCAGGTTCGGGTCCAGGTCGAGGTCGTCGACGAGGACAAAGTGCTTGTCGAGCAGGTTGGGGTCGGAGCCGATGGAGATAAACTGCTCGGCCGCAGCGATCTGGTACGGGTCGTTCGGCTCGCCCGTGCCCCCGGCGAATTCGTAGGCGCGGGCGGCGGGAAAGGAAGTAAGCATCAAGGCGAGGACAACCTTGCTGTGACGAATGCGTATTGACATAACGGGCTCCTCAGAAAATATGGCGTTCAAGGGTGAGCCATCCAAGGCCTGCGGCCTTGAGGCTGCCACCCGGATGTTGTTATGTCGTGTCAGTGCCATGGAGGTCCGTGGAGTGTTCCTCCGCCGGACCCGGCTCCGCGATGCGACGGGTGCTGTTTCCACGTTCAGGCCGGGACAGGCGAGCAGCCTTACACGACTTCCCGCGGGAGAAGAACACGGGGGTTTACTGCGCCGGCGGGCAGGGCCGCTGTTCCCACCACAGGCGGGGGTAGTCCTGCCCCTCGCAGATGCGCCAGACGTTCTCGAAGTCCCAGCCGGCGAAGCTGGCCTGCTCGCGCATCTGGGCATCCGTCAGGGGAGTGCCGAAGCCGTTGTCCGGCCCACCGCCGTCGCGCGGGTCCAGGAAGTAACAGAAGCGGACGCGCGTGGACTTCAATCCCACCAATCCGCCGACCCCGTCGCCGGCTGTGCTCCGCACCGGCCCGGCTGCGTAGCACCAGGCGATGTCTCCCGACGGGAACGGCGCACTGCCCACGAGGCCGCCCACCCAAGTCTGGCCCTGGACCGCCCCGGTGGCATAACAGCGAACGATCGTGCTGCCGTCCAGCGCGCCGATCAGACCGCCGATGTTGCGTGCTCCGGTAGCGGCCCCGCCGGCGCAGCTCATCATGATCTCGCCGCCCGTCGATTCGCCTGCCAATCCGCCGATGGCACCGCTGCCTGTGCCTGTCACGGCTCCCTCGGCCGCGCAATAGAGAATGGTACCGTAGCTAGCGCCGACCAATCCTCCGGCGCTCGCCGCACCGGTGACCGCGCAGTTCACGCGGCAGTGCAGCAGAGCACCTCGATTCACGCCCACCAGACCACCCACCCCCATGCCGCCCGTAATGACGCCGGTAGCAAAGCAGTCGCTGATCGTGCCCTGATTCTCCCCCGCCAAAGCGCCCACACGCCAGTCGGATTCGCCGGCTTTGATGCGCGCGTTCACCAGTCCGAGGTTCCGGACCCGTCCGGCCGGGCCGATGCGCGGGAATAACCCCAGATAACTCCAACCCGCGCCCGCTGCTTCGACGGTCATGTTGGCAGGCGGGCGACCGCCGCCGCCATCGCCATTGCCGCCCAGTGCTTCGACGGTCATGTTGATGATCCGGTGACCACCGCCGTCGAAAACGCCCTCGAACGCCGCCGCACTGTCCGGCAATAGGACAACCGGCCAGCGGTAGACCTGGCCGCCGGGCAGGTTCGGGTCCAAGTCGATGTCATTCACGAGCACAAAGCACTGGTGTGGATGGTTCGGGTCGTAACCGATGAACCGCAGTTGCTGTGGCGTGGCGACCTGGTAAGGGTCGCCGGGCGCGCCCGTACCCCCGGCGAATTCGTCGGCCTGAGCCGCGACGCCCCAACAGAGTGTGAGGATTAGAACGGTGGTCTGGAGGTGATTAGTATGCGTTGACATGGCTTTCTCCTATACGATGCCTGGTTCCTTACACGCAAAGTCAGGTTCTCTTGCCTTCTCCACGTTCAGTCCGAAACAGGGCGACGGCGTTACACGTCTTTCTTGTGCCAAGAACCGGCAACAACTGAAATCTTTTCCGATAGTTCCCACCGGCGAGCGCAAACTGCCACGTACAAAGGACTTATGTCTCGCGCCAAAGACGCCAAAAGGACAAGGGCACTCCGGTGATGTCTTCTTCGCGTTCTTCGCGTCCCATTCGACTGGGCTCAGGGCGGGGCTTGGCGAGGGGATTGGTTTTGGTTGCGGCCGAAGGCCGCGCGGGGACAAGACGCGGTCCAGCGCGGGGAAATGGGCGGAAATCGTCGGGAAATCAGGCTCGTGCGCGCGGGGTGGGGCTGGTATACTTTTTTTCGAAAAAATTCGGGGAAGCGGGGTGTAACGCCGGCGGTCGCTCCGGGACTATACGAGATGAGTTGAACGCATGGGTACTGAGAACGGTTTCATCGAATTGGTCCGCCAGGCGCAGCTTGGGGATCAGGGCAGCATGGACTGGCTGGCACAGACGGCCAGACAGCGGCTCTATGCCTATATCTACCGGCTGACGCTCAACCACGACCTGGCCCAAGACCTGTTGCAGGAGACTCTACTGAAGATGGTGGAGAACATCAAGGACCTGGAGCACCCGGAGCGGCTCTGGTGCTGGCTGTTCCGCACCGCACTGGGCAACGTCCAGCACTACTACCGTGACCAGGCGAAGACCAGAGGGGTCGAGTTCTCGGCCCTGAGCCGGGAGCGCCTGTCGGAGTACGTGTCGCAGGACCACGAGGACGGCCTGAACCGCGCGATGCGCCGAGAGCTTTCCGAGGTGATTATCGACGCGATGGCGCGGCTGCGGCTGTCCTATCGCAACGTCCTGATGCTGCGCTGCTTCGAGCAGATGTCCTATGCCGAGATCGCCGAAACGATGGGCTGCAAGGAACTGCGGGCCCGGGTGCTGTTCTTCCGGGCCAAGCGCTCGCTGAGCCGGCAGTTGACCCGGCGGGGGTTTGCCCGGGGTCTGCTGGTGACGGCGTTGGGCCTGTTCGGCTTCCTGACCGCGCCGGCCGATAGCGCCTCGGCGGGCACGGTGACCGCCGCCTCCCTGAACGTCGGCTTTGTCCCCAGCCTCGTCGGTATAGCAGGCACGCCCTCGGGCATCGCGCTGGCCGTCACCGTCGCCGGCGTCACTCTCACCCTGACCCTGGAACACGCGATCTACTTCGCGGCCTTCTTCTTCATCGCCCTGGTGTCGCTGATCGTCGGTTTGTGCCTCGAATGACCGTGTCAGAAGCCCGGCACGGGCACATTCTCCAGGGCGAACCGAATCTCTCGCTCCGAGAGTTGGAACGCGAGCGTGTAGCGGAGGGTCGTCGCGGTGCCACACGCGTCGCATGTACCCCTGGCGGTAACGGTCTTCTCATCGTTTGACCCGCTGCCCGAAGTGCTAAAAGACCCGCCGCCGAGATCCCGAACGGGCTGGCCCTCGGCGTTAAGCACTTCTGTCTCGAGGACGACTGCCGCCGGCGGCGCCTCGTCGCGCCACAGATGGACCGACCCGCCCATCAAGAAGTCGGCCTTGGCTTTGTCGTACTTGACCTTGACGCGGTACTCGTATCGGTTCTCTTCCGCGACGGCCTGCTCCATCAGGACCTCCATGCCGGGCGCCAGCTCGACCCACGTGTCGCCGGCCGCAAAGGGAATATCGACCGTCTTGAGTTCTTTCGCCAGCAGTGCATACATCGACCACTCGACCCTGCTGAGCATTTCGGGATAGACGACATCAGGCGCCACGGGCAAGCTCAGTGAGAAGTGGTATGACCTGAGTCGGGACGCCAATTCATCACTCAGCCCGGCCGGCAACCGCATGGAAGGGGGTTGCTGGTACCAGCGCACCGGCATATCGACGGCCGGCGTGCTGGAAACGACCTGTCCATCCTGATCGAAGGCCGCCGGCGACCGCGCGATCGGCGACAGACCCTGCGGACTTGACGAGGCCACCCAGCCGGCCAGCGAGTTTGTCGGTGCCGCCCATTGCCGCCATCAGCCCTGCTGGGATAGGCTCTTAATCCAGATATCCCATCAGGACCAGGGGAGCCTCCTGATGGGGCGTGATCAACCCGCGCAGCTCTTTGCGTGTCGCGGCCAGGTCCTCCTGGGCCTTCGCTCGGATCTTCCGCAGCGCCTCGATCTTGCGGGCAATCTCGGCGGGCGCTGTGCTCGGGCTGTACAGCAAGCGCTGCAACTCGTCGCAGAGGACTTCGCCGGCCGTCATTTCCATGGGGCCTCCGGACATCCCGGGCGAGCCCCAGGTCCAGGTCCTCCTCCAGTTTTGCCGATTTGCCGTGCGGCCGGGATCCGCCATCCCGGACGAGCCGAAAGAGGAACCGCCCCCGCCGGCGAAGCCGCCGCCGAAGGCTATCCCGCCGCCTTGAGAACCGCCGGCCGAGCTGAAAGAGCCCGGGTCGAGGGCGACGACGGCCTCGGCTTTCAACCGCTCGATGCGGTCCAGTTTCGGCTTGAGCTGCCGCCACTGCTCGTCGCCCGCGCGAAGTGTCTCCTGGATGGCCCGGTTCCTGCTCTCCTCGGCCTGGCGCTGCATTTCTTCCATCCGCTGCCGGAATTCGCGCTGTCGCTGGGCCATATCGCGCATGAACTCCTCGTGCGTCCTCGGCTCGAATGTGCCCACGCCGCCTTGTTGGCTCGATCCGCCTCCCAGGCGGGAGGAACGGCGAACTTGTGAATGTGTCACCGTCACCGCTGCGAAAACGAACACTGCGGCGACCACGCCCAGACATGCCGTGCGTTTCATAGTCCCACTCCTTCTTGCTTTGCACTTGAAAGCCGTTTCAAGCGTCAAGTTTGCAGTATGAAGATCGGAGCCTTCGCCTTGGCACCACCGCTCTTCACACTTCAAACTTCACACCTTCTGTCCTGGGTATCAGTACGTAAACGTCTTGACCTTTTGCCGGAACTGCTCCAAATCGATCTCGCCTTTGGCGAAGGCGTCGATATCGGCTTTCTTCGCCTGGAGCGTCAGAACCGTGGCCGAGGCCGGCGCCACCGTGACCCGCGGGACGCGGCTCGTACTCGCACCACCTGATGCACTGGAGTACCCACTGGAGCGCATATAGAAGCCCCCACCGCCACCGCCGTAGCCACCTGCGCCCCCGCTGGAGGAACCGCCGCTGCGGCTGTAGGTGCCCGCCATGCCGTAGCCGCTCATCATGCCTCCGCCATAGCCGCCCGTGCGACCTATGCCACGGCCGGATGGAGCGACTCCAAGGCCTTGCTCGCTGCGTCCGACCACGGTCACGATGACCCACTCATTCGGCTCGACGTTCCGGATATTGGCGGCGTGCTTGAGCGTCTCGACCAGGTCTTCCTTGAACTGCTCGAAGCTCACTTGGTCTGTCCCGCCCCGTTGGCGGCTGGCGCCGTACCTCATGGCGCCGGGCGGAGCATACAGCCTCTGCCTCGCCCTCTGCCAGACCGGATCGACAGGTTCCCTTTCTCTCGGCTCGCCCTCGCCACGCGGCTCCGACGGGAACGAGAAGGGGAAATCCACCTCCATCACGAACAGGGCCGCGTAGCCCTGCAGGTAAGTCGCTTGTATATCGCGACCGCCGCCGCTGAAGAAGTCGCCGTAATCATTCAGCACACCGAGAATCATCCGCGGCTCGCTGAGCTTCTCCCGCAGAATATGCAGCATCACCTGCATATCCTCCCTCGTCTCGGCAAAATCCTCCAGGTCCACTTCCCAGGTGGGGATCACCAGGATCTCGGGTGCGCCGGCTGCGAAGGGTGGCAGATCCCGGATGGAGGACACATGGTCCACGCCGGAGAGATCGGCCATGACTTTGTCGTACGAACGCCGCGGTGGTTCAAACTCGATGCCTCCCCGGACCGGCGTGACTGTGCCCGACCACCCGTACGGTACCTCCACGCTGTAACTGCCGTCAGCGGCGCTGACGGGCTCTCCCGGCAGACCCTTCATGACCACACCGGGCAATCCGACATTCCCGGAAATCCGGTAAGTAGACACGCGAACGGCGTAGTCTTCTTGTGTCATCGCCTGGGTCACCGCTGAATACTCGCGCCACGCGGGCGTGAATTCGTGCCCCTCTTTCATAGGCGTGACTTTGCCGGCCCAGCCGTACTCCACGGTCGCTTTATAGTTGCCTTGTCGGTCCGTCACCGGCTCCCCGGGAAGACCCATCATTGTCACACCACCCATACCTGCCTTACCTGAAATCGTGAAAGTGATGAGGCTCGGACTATAGTCCTCGCTCTTGCGATCTTGCGTAACCTGGGAATACACTTTGACGCTCGGCTCGAAACGGAAGCCTGCTTTCTCCGGCTGTACCACGCCGCTCCAGCCGTATTCCACTGTCGCACTATAAGCGCCATTTTCATCGCTTATGGGTTCGCCCGGCAGACCCT
>CAYFUB010000666.1:0-7964 GCA_964346195.1 uncultured Pirellulales bacterium | reverse complement strand
GGCCAGTTCGGTGTTGCTCCTGCGCCTGGCGATCCGGTTCTTTCTCGCCTGGCTGGTCGTGAAGCGATCGGAGCCTATCGAGCAGACCACTTTCGCGAACATGATTGCGGACGCGAAGGACAAGCTCGGAATCCGGACTACTGTCGCTGTTCGAGCCGGCGGAAACATTCATAGCCCGGTCATCTGGTGCTGGAGCCGCCGACCGATATTGCTGATACCGGCTGGCTCTCACCAAGACAGCGCGGACCTGGATTGGATGAGCATTATCTGCCACGAACTGGCCCACTGGAAACAGCGGGACCATGTCAACGGGCTTCTGGCCGAGTTGATGGTCCGTATTCTGCCCTGGCAACCGTTGGCCTGGTGGGCCTGCCAGCGGCTCATAGCCCTGAGCGAAGAGGCGTGTGACGATTGGGTCATCGCCTCGGGGCAACGGGCCACCGGATACGCGCGAACCCTGCTGCACTTGGGCCTGACTCCGCACGGTCAGGCCAGCCTCGTCCCGGGCGTCGTCGTCAGCCGCCGGGGCTTGCCCGGACGAGTCCGTCGCATCCTGCACGACGGCTGCGGCAGTCCTCACCCTGGTCTGTACTGGACGGTGGCGGTGTTTGCGCTCGCCGGATGCATCTCGCTCGGCCTCGCCTTCGCCCAGACCCGCCCCGCAACACCAGAAGTACAAGGAGAAAGCGCTGCACGACAAGCTCAGCCCTCCGCGCCGGTTGAGAAGGGGCCTTCCGTCAATCAGGACAAGATTCTCCTGCGCCTGGTCGATCCCAATGGTCAGCCAGTGCATGAGGCCAAAGCTGCGCCATATGTGGGAGTGGGCACGAGGTCTATCCTGGGCAGCAGGCTGGAGTGGCAAGGGGGCGGTACCTCCGACGAAACCGGACAGGTCGTCCTGGAGACAGAGAACCTCTTTCGAGGACAGCGGGACAAAGCCCCTGTCTACATCCTGCACGAGAGACGAGGAATCGGCGCGGTCCACGAGGTCGCTCGCGGAGGTCCGGCCGACGGATCGCCTATTGTCCTCAGGCCCGTCTGCCGTATCCATGGGGCGCTCGACTGCACAGGTCTGGCCGCCATCGGCATGCCCCTGCGATGGGCCCACATGTACATCGACCTGAATGACAACTCCTTCATCGAGTACTCCTTCCAGGAACGGCAGCGCGCCTTCGAGCTCTCCCTGCCACCGGGTGCATACACGTTCGGCCTGTACGGATCAGGCGCCAAGACGGAAGACCCGGGCCTTATCAGCGTCAGCACGAAGACGGAGCTGCTCCCGGTCGTAGTCCCACAAGGACAGCGTGATCTGGACCTTGGCACGATCGATCTTCGTCCGACGAAGGTTGCGACTCTGATCGGCCGGCCGGCACCGGAGATTGGCCCCATGAAGGCGTGGAAGAACGGGCCGGCGGTCACACTGGCACAACTCAGGGGGCAGATCGTCTGGCTGCATTTCAGTGGCGGGTATCCCAGCGCATCCAGGGACCTGCCGAAGCTTGTGGAACTCCATGAGGCGTTCGGCGACCAAGGCTTGACGATTATTGCGATCTTCAATTGTGCCTCGATGGAGGAGTTGGCACAACGATGGACGGAGGCAAACGCACGGTTCGGCGGCGTGCAGGAAGTCCCTTTCCGCGTCGCCATCGATGGCGGCGAGCCCACATTCTACGAAGGAACCAGCAGAGAACGACCTGGGGCCACATACGGCAGATATGACATCACAATGTCCCCAACGGACATTCTGATCGACACGGCAGGGAATGTCATCGGCCAGTCGCACGCCTTCCGGGCCAAGGAGACCATCTCGCAAGTGCTTGCCATGCCTCTGGAACGCGTGGACTATCCTGTCAATGAGGGACGTACACAGGCATCCCTCGGCGCCGGGGAGGCGCGAACTCTGCGGTTTCCGCAGGATCGGTCTCTGGGGACGCTCTACGTGCGAGACCTCCGGAAAGAGGATTGGTACGAGGGCTGGGAGAAAGCGGGCGAGGCGAAGGGAGACGTTTTTGTTGGCGCGGGCAAGCAGGGGAAGCTTGAAGTAAATGAGGAGACGGCGGCGGATCTGTCGCCTCTGGCCGGGCTTGGGCCGGATGACCTCCAGATGCTCTGTTTCGGCTGGAAACCTGTCACGATTGGCTCGCTGGCCCCGGTGGGCAAGCTGACGGGCCTGCAGGCCCTTAATCTGCAAAGCACGAAGTTCGATCCCGGTGAATTCCGATACTTGACCGGTCTTCAACACCTGGAGGTCCTGCGATTGGGCGATCACAAGCTCACCGACACCAGCATGGAATACGTGGGAAAGCTGACTTCGCTGCGCTCTCTGGCCCTGTGGGGCACGGGCATCAGTGACAGGGGGTTACAGCATCTGCAAGGGCTCACCCGTCTGACCTTTCTCGCCCTGAACAATTGTGACATCACGGACGACGGTCTGCGCTACCTTCGCGACATGACGGAACTGGAGGGCCTGCAAATCCCTCAGACGAAGATCAGTGACCAAGGGCTCGCGCATCTCCAGCACCTGGCTCGGCTCACGCACATCAACATCGACGGCAATAAGATTACCGACGCGGGAGTGAGACATCTGGAGAAGCTCCCGCAGCTCGAGAACATCTGGCTCAACATGAACCCGATCAGCGATGTCGGATTCGCCAGTCTTTCGATAATGACGAATCTCAAGGAACTCTACGCAACCGACACGCACCTCACCGACGCCGGGCTCACCCACTTTCGGGGGCTGGTACATCTCCGTCACATCACCGTCGACGGAATCGGCGATAAGGGCATCCGGCATCTGAGCGGATTGCCATCCCTGGGCCACCTCCAGATTCTCGACGCGAAGGTCACGAAAGCGAGCGTCCCGTATTTTCAGGCGATGTCCTCTCTTGAGAAGCTTCTGCTGTCCGGGGACGCCGTCGACGATGATCTGCTGGACGTGCTGCGGGTGGCCCTGCCGCAGTGCCAGGTGTGGGACCCGCAACGAAGCCGCGAGTATCCCATGCCCGAGTGGCGACGGAGATTCGAGGCGGTCTACCGGCTGGAGGAAGGCGAGATTCTCAAGCGGATCGCCCCCCCGTTTATCCCCGAGCGTATGGACTACTACCGGAACGAGTATGAGTACCAGGCCCAGGCGATTCCGCGCGAACCCGAAGAGATGACGTTCCATTGGGACGGGAAGCTGAAGAACTGGGGCATGAGTTTCGGCAGATTCTCCAGGCTCGATTTCGTCCTCAACCGTGTGGTCGGGCTCAAGCGCTACGAGTACGAGGGGCCCGAGCCGCTGCTGGACCTGGAATTGCCGGGCGACTGGATCATCCGTGACGAGGCGCCGCCAGAACTGAAGTTGCAGGCACTGACAGAGCTCATCGCGCGCGAGTTCGATCGCGAAATCTGGTTTGAGCAGCGTACGGTGGAACGCAGCACAATCATCGCCACCGGCAAGTTCCGGTTCCATCCGCCCGTCGGGACGTATGAAAACACCGCCGTCCACCTATGGGCGGAGGAATCGGACACGGATGAGGGCGCGGGCGGTGGTACGGCGGATTCGCTCCAGGAATTCCTGCAGATGCTCGGCGACCGTGTCAACATGCCTGTGGTCGACAGGACCGAGCCGAGCGAACAGATCCGTATCCCTTATCGCCATCACCGTTCTTCCCGCGTAGGAAGGATTCCGGACGAGCAGGAGCGGGCCAGACAGTTGGGGATTCTCCTGGACCATCTGACGGCCCAAACGGAGCTACAGTTCGAGGTCCGGACTCAGTCCACCGAAATCTGGCTCGTTATCGAGCCGGACGCAAACTGAACGCGGCGTCCTTCGGGACGTGCCGGTCTCCTGACGTGAGCGCCGGCATTCCCTTCATCGGATAAGAAAAAAATTCTTCGTTTATTCGCCATTTTCCTCTTGACATGTACTATCTATAGTAGTACTTGTTATGATAGTAGTAAGGAACACCATCGTTCGTATCGGAGACAGACGGTATGAGCACGGTATCGCTTGACGACCTAGGTGAGGTGCAGCGGACGGTCCTGGAGATCGTGTGGCAACGCGGGGAGGCCAGCGTGCACGACGTGCGAAAGCAGCTCGGCCGCAACAAAAAGAAGCTCGCCTATACGACCGTGCTGACGGTGATGCAGAAGCTGGAGAAGGTGGGCTGGCTGGAGCATCGCAGCGCGGGCAAGAGCTACATCTACACGCCGACGACGAGCCGGGAGGAGGCCGGGGCCGGGTCGGTGCGACAGTTCCTCAAGCGGGTGTTCGAGGGCGACGCCGTCGCCATGTTCCAGCATCTGATCCGCGAGAGCGACCTGAGCGACCAGGACCTGCGCGAACTGCGAAAAATGATCGAGGAGAAGCGAAAGGAGAGGAGACCATGACCGGCACAATAATCTCCGGGAATCTGTGGCTGCTGCTGTTCGTGCAGGGCACGGCCTGCATCGGAGCGGGTATTGCGGCCAGCTATTTCCTGCGGCACAGGCCGGCCCGGGCCCATCAGGCCCTGCTCATCGCCCTGCTGGCCGCGCTGTTCACACCGGGCACGTATGTCCTGGTGAAGCACTTCGGGCTTGGCGCTCTGGCGGCAAAACCCACGCTGGAGACTCAAGCGCGTGGGATGAGCAACTTGCTGGCTATGCGGATGTCAACGGACTCGGCCGAGCCTCCAACACCAGATGAGCAAGAAACCTATCCATCTCATGCCTCGCTCGCTACGGAGGTTGCCGGGACACCGGTTGCGCTCTCGACTGCGCCCCCCGTCTCGACGGCTCCGGCTCGCTCTGCGGCCATGACACGCGTGCCGTGGGGCCTGGTCGGCGCGGTCGGTTGGATCGCGACTTCGACGCTGCTGTTGCTGCGGCTGATCCTGCGATTCTTCCTGGGTTTGCAGTTGCTGAGGACGGCCCAACCGCTGGCAAGGGCGCGGTTTCAGCGGGCCGCGGAGGTGGCCGGGAGCAGGCTGGGAATCGCCGGGCCCATTCGAATTCTGGGTAGTGAACGGCTCAAGAGCCCCGTCATCTGGTGCTGGGGCTGGAGGCCGGTGCTTCTCGTGCACGGCGCGGCCGGACGGCAGGAGGACAACGTGGACTGGGTGGGCGTCTTCTGCCACGAGCTCGCGCATCTGAAACGGCTCGACCATCTCAGTGGGCTTTTTGCGGAATTGCTGACAACACTGTTCCCCTGGCATCCGCTGCTGTGGTGGGCCCAGGGCCGGCTGGTGCGGCTTGGCGAGCAGGCGTGCGACGACTGGGTGCTGGCCGCCGGACAAACTGGAGTGAACTACGCCGAATCGCTGCTGGACCTCGCGCCGCAGAGGCAAATGGCGATTCTGCCAACCGTTATTGGAAAGGAAAAGGCCATGAAAGAGAGAATTCGCAGAATCATCAAGGACGGATGTGGCAACCCGACGGTCGGCCTGCGCTGGGTGGCCGGGGTAAGCGTTCTGGCCATGCTTGCCGTCGTCGGCGTCGCCGTCGCACAGAGGCGGCCGGCTCCGCCCGAACCACAGCAGCTCGAAGGTCGCAGCCAGGTCCGCGAGCCGCGCGTACGAGAGGAAAACCGGGAGCGGGCTATGGCCGGACGGCGCAAAGCCCTGGAACGAATGCTTGAGGAGACTGCCGGCCGGATCCGCGAAAAGGAAACCGTGCTTCGGGAACGCGGCGACGAACTGGGCGAGGAGCGCCCGGTCATCGAGTTCGAGCTGGAGCTGTTGCGCGAGCAAGCCGAGCAGATCGAGCGCCGGCTTCTGAATCTCCAGCAGCCCGGACGGGCCTGGCCCGAGCCGCCGGAGGGTGGCAGGCGAATGCCCATGCCGCCCGAACCGCGCCGGGAGCGAGGCGAAGCCCTGCCTCCCGGACCCGGGCCGGAAGAAATCGAGGTACAGCTTGAGAACCTGAGGAGACATCGAGAAGAGCTGGCGCAGGAGACGGGCCGCATCGAACGCGAATTGCAGGGCCTGCGAGACGACCAGGATGAGGAAGCGCGGGAGCTAAGGGCGCGGTTGCAGGAACTGCACTCTGCCATGGGCAATGTGGAGAGAGAGATGGCGGAGCTGCAGCAGCGCGCACATGCCCAGGTCGAGCTGGCCAAAGCGAGGGAGAGGGCCGAGCGCGCAAGAGCGGCGGCCCGGCAGGCCAAAGAAGCAACCGAACAGATAGAGAACCTCGCGCGACGACGGCGGGAACTCCGGGTCCACCTACGGGAAATCCAGCGCGAACTGGAGGAGCGCCCGGACCAGGAAAACGAGGAAGCGCGAGCCCTGCGGCGGGAGCACGACAGGATTCAGGAGGAAATCGCGGCCACCGAACGGGAACTGGAGGACGCACAACGTGCCAGGGCAACGTCCGAGGGAGAGCAGTGGGCGCGGGAGCGCGGTACTCTGCGCGCCGTCGCCTTGGCCAGACCCGAGCCGAGCCCGGCTCTGGAGCGACAAGTGGACGAGCTTCGCAACCAGATGCAGGAGTTGCGGGAGCAGATGCAACAGATGCGCGAGCTCCTGGAGCAATCCCTGCAACGCGGCCAAGCGGATAGAACGCAGGATTTTCGCTGACGAAGCAAACCTGAGGTCCCCGCGGCGGATGAAGTCGCGGGGACCTCCTCTTCAACGATAGCCCGCAAACAGAGCACATCCGCCACCGGCGCCCCTGACGGGTCAAATGCTTCGCTTTGTTGAGCATGACAAGAGCGGCTGCCTCGGCCTAAACCTCGGGCACACCGACGAGAAATCTCCCCCTTCCACGAAATTTTTCGTACTTTTATTACGAATTCCTTCGTAGATTTGCCGATAAGGGGAAGAAAAGAGGCCGCTACTCAAGGAGCATGATGATGGCAAGAAGAAAGACACCCGGACCGACGGAACGGGAACTGGCCATTCTGGGTGTGCTGTGGGGCCGAGGCCCCAGCACGGTTCGCGAGGTCCACGAGGCCCTGCACCCGGACGCCCGGACCGGCTACACGACGACGCTGAAGCTGATGCAGATCATGGTCGAAAAAGGCCTGCTCGTGCGCGAGGACGACGGCCCCAACCGTGGCGAGGGCATCGGGATCCCAAACGCGAAAGATCGCGTTTGGGAACCCGTCCGGCCCTTGCGTCGCGAGGCCATCGTGGCCTCGCCTCACCAACCCACGACGCGCACTACAAGCAAAGAGCAAGGGCAAGATGCCCTCGCCACGAACCGGCGCGGGCACGTGTACCGGCCAGCCTTGTCGGAAGAAAAGACACAGAAGCAGCTTGTGCAGGACTTGCTGGAGAAGGTGTTCGCCGGCTCGGCGGAGAAGCTCGTGATGCGGGCCTTGGCGACCAGGAGAGTCGCGCCGAAAGAATTGAAGCGAATCAGAGAGATGCTGGATGAAATCGAGGGAGCATAAGCATGTCACCAGTACAGAACCTGCTTTCACAAGGTACGATTGAACGATTGGGTTGGATGCTCGTGCACTTCCTGTGGCAGGCGATGGCGGTGGCCGTGTTGTTGGCCGTGGTCCTGCGGCTGCTGCGACGGGCCGATGCGAATCTGCGCTACGTCATCGGGTGCCTGGCCCTGGGCCTGATCGTCGTGCTGCCTGTAATCACGATCCAGCTCGTGGAAGTTGCGCAGCCCGTGACGGTGCCCCCACCTGCGATGCCTGCATCGGGGTTTATGCCGTCAACACCTGCGATTGTTGAAATCGTGGACGAGATTCCCGCATTCGACGGGGCTCCACCGCTCCCGGCGGAGAGGCCTGCCCCAATGCCGTGGCAGGAAAGACTTGTCGCAGGGGTCGAGCCTGCCCTGCCGTACGTGGTGCTCGGCTGGCTCGCCGGCGTATTCGGCCTTTCCGCGTGGCACCTGGGCGGCTGGGCACAACTGCAGCGACTGAAGCGACGGATGGTTCGCGAGGTCGAAGCAGCGTTGCGGCAGCGGCTGGCCAGTCTGGGAGAGCGGCTCGGCGTACGTCGGGCCGTGCGTTTGCTCGAATCGGCTGTCGTCGAGGT
>CAYFUB010000665.1:0-2214 GCA_964346195.1 uncultured Pirellulales bacterium | reverse complement strand
CGGCATTCAGTGGCGGATTCGAATCGCTTCGCGAGCCGGGCGCCTGCACTCACGTAGCATGGGCATCTTGCCCATGAGTATCACGGGCGTCCGGGGCCCCCAAACGCGAAATGGCGCGTTTGGGGAACCCCTCCCGCCCGTGAAGGCAGGGCCAGGATGGCCCTGCGACTCATGGGCGGGACGCCCATGCTACGAAAACCGCAAGGACCGCCACTGTATTCCGGCCGCACCCGATTTGTCCGCTCGGGTGATGGCTATCCTCTCAGCAGAGGCTCGGAATCCTCCTGCTCCTTCCCCGGCTCGGGCGGCTCCTCCCGGGAAATCTTCTCGATGCGTTTCTCGGCCTTCTGCAGGATGGTCCGGCAGTGCTTGATCAGGGCCATCCCCTTCTCGTACTGTTCGAGGCTGTCCTGGAGGGGGATTTCGCCTTGCTCGATCCGGGTGACGATGTCCTTGAGCTGATGGATGGCCTGCTCGAAGGTCAGTTTGTTGATGTCGTCTTTCGGCTTTCGTTCGCTCATCGAAGTATGCTTTCAATCAGAGGCGTCCAAACGACCCGTGTTCTGTGGCCCGCCGTCCTGCGGCACGTCGGGGCGGTCCTGTCTGGCCTTTCCCGTGACCCGGCTTTCGATGACGTTCTCCCGGGCCAGCTCGGTCACGAGAAGGTCATCGATTTGAATATCGTCGATCGACCGGACCACCTGGCCGGTCTGCTTGTTCATCGTAATGCCGTAGCCGCGATTCAGGACAGATTTCGGGTTCAGCGCCGCGAGGCGGTTCTCCCCGGCCGTGATGGCCAGGATCTTGCCGCTCAAGACCCTCGTGACAGCGGCAAGGCCGCGGCCCTTCAATTCGTTCAGTTCCACCGTCATCCTTCCCAGCAGCCGATGCGGCTCGATTCGTGCTACCTGCTGCTGATACTCCTGCATCCGTTTCTCGGCCTGAATGAGGATTGCTCTCATCGCATCACCCAGGCCCCAGGCAAGGTCGTCGAGATGCTGCTCGCGGTTCATGACCGACAGCAGGGGATTGCGGAACGCGCTGCTCGCCAGGATAGTCTGCAGGTACTCGCGGCACAGGCCAAATCGGCTCCGGACGCTCCCGCTGAGCCGTCGTTCCTGGTGGGCCAGGTCGCTCAGGACGTCCTCCATGTCCGGCACGGCGACCACTCCCGCCTTGGTCGGCGTCGAGGCGCGGGCGTCCGCCACCAGGTCGGCCACCGTAACATCAACTTCATGCCCCACCGCACTGATGATCGGAATGCCCGATGCGAAAATGGCGCGGGCCAGCACCTCTTCATTGAAGGCCCACAGGTCCTCGATGGAGCCGCCGCCGCGACCGACGATCAGCAGGTCCAGCCGGAGCCGGTCGTTGCGCCGATTCACGTCGCGAATGGCCGCGGCAATCGCCTCCGCCGCCCCGGGCCCCTGCACCGGCACCGGATACAGACACAGCCGGGTGCACGGCCAACGGTTGTGGATGCTGTCGGCGATGTCGTGGACTGCGGCGCCGGACTCGCTGGTCAGAATCCCGATGCGCTGCGGGTATCTGGGAATCGGCTTCTTGTGCGCTTCGGCGAAGAGCCCCTCGGCTTCGAGCTTGCGGACCATTTGCTCGAAGGCCAACTGCAGGGCCCCCATGCCCGCCGGAATCATCTCCTGGACGATGAGCTTATATCGCCCCTGCGGCACATACAGGTCAATCGACCCGGCGGCCAGCACGGCCAGGCCGTTGCCCGGCTTGAACTTGAGCTTCGAGAGGCCGCCCCGCCACATGACGCAGGGCAGCACTGATTCCTCGTCCTTCAACGAGAAATAGCAGTGCCCGCTCTGGTGCTGTTTCCAGTCGGTGATCTCGCCCTTGACGGTGAGCCAGCTCGGCAGATTGGCCTCCAGCACGTCCTTGACCAGCGCGTTGACCTGCGTAACGGTGTATATCTTCGTCTTTGTCTGCGTCTTTACCTGCATGCGAGCAACCAACCGAAGGGTCCTCAAGTTCATTCTGCCCCAGGTAATTATAGACAACGCCGCGATTGTCCTCAACTGATTGTACGTATGGCCCGAAGAAATGCTCAGCAGCTGTCTGAGAGGATATACGAAAAGTAGCACGGGCATCTTGCCCGTGAGTCTCACGGGCGTCTCGCCCGTGGAAGGTTACCTCTTGGCAGGGCCAAGATGGCCCTGCGACACATGGGCAAGATGCCCATGCTACGAC
>CAYFUB010000664.1:0-2505 GCA_964346195.1 uncultured Pirellulales bacterium | reverse complement strand
CTCTTGCACATCGATGTCACCTACGCACTCGACGAAATCCTTCATGGATCGCGTCGTCTCACCGAGAGTCGTGTCGCGCACCTGCCCCTTCGTGCGCATGGGGCTATCTCGAAAGAAGTCCGAGAGCTTCATTGATACTGGCCCAGTGACATTCACCCGAAGCTCCAATTCCTTCTCATACCGCTGACGTTCTGCGCGTCGCTTGTCTGTGTGACCGAGAGAGATCTGACGCCTTCTCCCATGGTGGTCCACATAGTCCAGCATATACCGAAAGGATTTCCCATCACGCGAGGGTTTCATCCTAAGCCTTACCAGCTTCTTCATATCCGACCTCTTTCCCGATGCTGGCCAAGGGCTTGGGTTGGTCCAAGCCCCATTGTGCCAGAATGAATCTTCAGTTGCCACAGGTGACATGCTGATGGAGCCACTGCTTCACGGAATCCGTCAGATACACCGTTTTTCCGCAGAGGTGAATCCGGGGCAGGCCGTGTTTGCGTTTGAGATTCTCGATCACGTGTCGGTGGTTGCCCGCGGTGCTGATTTCCAGGATGCGGAGGAACCTGATGAGTTCCTCCTCCGTCATAACGGTGAGGCAGGGATGGAATTCGCCTGCAGACCTTGTTGGGACAGATGGCAGATCAGAGCTCCGGTGCCTGCTGTTCATGGATCTTTCCCTCGGTGTTTCTTGCTGGATATCAGTCAGAAAACCGATGGGATGACTCGCGTAGGATACTTACCTTGATCGACGCTGCCTTACCATGGTATGATTCCACTGGTTTTCTGACAGTCATCGGGTGTACGGAAAGGTTCAGGAATCAACGGGGATGGAGTCCTCTGCGGAACCACTGTACGAATCATGCCAGACTGCCCTGAACACTGACTCCATGCGGATGCTTCTGGAGCGTGCGCAGTGGAGGATGAAACTCATTGAAGTCGCACACTGCAAGAAGGAGCAAAGCCGTGTCCAACAGCAAGCCATACAAAGAGCCTGAACGAATGCCACTGAAGGCGGACCGACGAACTTTTGGCAAGGCCGTCGTGGCCGGCCTTCTGGGCGGGCCGACCGTGCTGTCCTCCGTCGCGCAGACGGCGGGGCAACGGCTTCCATCGGCCAATAGAACGCGAGCGGGCTGGTCCAGTGCGGCAGATTCGGGTATGAAGCTGGCGCTGATGCTCCGCCCGGAGAATCCCGAGAACCGGGTACTGGCGCATCAGATCGGCGTCAATCACGCGATCGTCCCGCTGAGTGACGTGTTGAGCAAGATCACGCGGGAGAAGTACTTCGATACGCTGGTGGAGATCAAAGCGGCCTACGAGGCGTCCGGGCTTTCGATCGCCGGGGTGGAAAGCCATCCGGTCCCTGCCGAAAAGATCAAGTTGGGACTGCCGGGCCGGGATGAGGAGATCGCCAACTACTGTGCCGTGGTCGAGGCCCTGGGCAAAGTCGGGATCCCCATGTGCTGCTACAACTTTATGGCCGGGATTGGGTGGTATCGCACCCGGGTCGATCTCCCCGAACGAGGAGGCGCCCTGGCCAGCGAGTTCGACAATCAGGTCGCGGAAAAGCAGGGGCTCACCGAGTGGGGCAGGGTCAGCGAGGACAGAATCTGGGATAATCTCACCTACTTTCTCAAACGGATCATTCCAGTGGCGGAGAAGGCAAACGTGAAGATGGCCTTGCATCCGGATGATCCGCCGCTCTCGCCGCTGCGCGGGATCGGACGCATCCTCACCAGCGGCGAGGCGTTCCGCAGGGTCCTTCAGATCGTGCCCAGCCCGGTCAACGGTATTGCCTTCTGCCAGGCAAACTTCAAGCTAATGGGCGATGACATTGAAGCGCTGGTCAAGGAATTCGGCGGACAGGGCAAGATTTTCTTCGTCCACCTCCGGGATGTTGTAGGCACGGCCGAGCGTTTTCGGGAGACATTTCACGACAATGGCCCGACGGACATGGCCGGGATGCTCAAGCTCTATCACGACGTTGGCTTCCACGGACCGATTCGTCCCGACCACGCGCCGACGTTGGCGACCGAAAGCAATGAGCGGCCGGGCTACGCCATGCAGGGCAAGGTGTTTGCGATCGGCTATATGAAGGGTATCGCCGAAGCGCTGAATATCCCTATGGTATGAACCTCTTGAAGATAGCCTCTTTGCTGTGGAGTTGAGCGGATGCCGTCTCCAGAAGAACGTGTTTCTTGCTGCCATGCACAGGTCCCGTGTCGTACGCCTCGCCATGGCGGACGTCCCTGGTCGCTTTTGATATGGCCTGTGGTGGGCCTCGTCTCGCTGCTATGGTTTCTCCTGCGTGTCATACCGAAACCTTCGCGAGCGACGTATCCCTGTCAACGCGTCGCTATGCCGCTGGCATCCTCGTTTGTTGTCTGGATCGTGGGCCTGGCAGGCTCCGCGGCGGCTCTTCGTAAGGCGCGAGGATTCTTGAAACAGTCCCGACTGGCGTCGGCCTGCATCTGCGCGGCGGTTGCAGTGTTCGCCGGGATCATCTCA
>CAYFUB010000663.1:0-19702 GCA_964346195.1 uncultured Pirellulales bacterium | reverse complement strand
CAGCGACGTGGCCATCAACTCGGCCTCGATCGCGCTGATGAGCGATGACCTGCGCCGTATTCCGTTCCTTGTCGAAGTTTCGCGCAGGACGCGGCGCGTGATCAATGAGAACCTGGCCTTTGGAGTCACCTTCATCGTGTTGGGCATCTCCCTGTCGAAGTTCGTGCCGCCCGCCGTCGCCGCGTTTTTGCACTTCGCCAGCTCGCTGGTCGTGGTCTTCAACAGCGCCCGGCTGTTCCGCCACGGCGAAGAGCTTGACCATGAGCCGCAACCGGCGTTGACGTAGAGATGTCAGGTGATGGAACCATGTTGTTTCTCCGGAAGCTGTGACCGATAATTTGAGTTCTGTGAAATCGACATCAGTAGGGGCGAATCATTATTCGCCCTTGCGAAAGCAGGCATAATGTCCGTTGAGCAGAAGTCCGACGATAAGAAGTTATGGATTACGCCGTCGAGACAATCGGTTTGACGAAGATCTTCTCCGACTGGTGGGGCCGGGCGAAGGTCTACGCGGTCGATGACCTGAACCTGCAGATTCGCCCCAACGAGGTCTTTGGCCTCCTGGGCCCGAACGGCTCGGGCAAGACCACGACGATCAAGATGCTTCTCGGTCTGCTGCACCCGACGCGGGGACACGCCCTGGTCCTCGGCGGCGACGGAACCAACCCCAGAATCAGCAGGCGAGTCGGCTTTTTGCCGGAGGAATCCTATCTGTACCGGTTCCTCAACGCCCGCGAAACGCTCGACTTCTATGGCCGATTGTTCGGGCTCAACGTCAAGGTGCGGGAAACACGCATCGAGGCGTTGCTCGATATGGTCGGCCTCAAGGCCGTTGCCGGCCGGCCCGTGGGCACTTATTCAAAGGGCATGGCCCGCCGCATCGGTCTGGCCCAGGCCCTGATCAACGATCCGGACCTGCTGATTCTCGATGAGCCGACCACCGGCCTGGATCCCATCGGAACGCGGCAGATCAAGGACCTGATTCTCAGGCTCGCCGAACGGGGAAAGACCGTCCTGCTGTGCAGCCATCTGCTCGCCGACGTCGAGGATGTTTGCGACCGCATCGCGATCCTGTACGGCGGAAAAGTGCAGGCGCAGGGGCGCGTCGCCGACCTGCTCCAGAAGACCAATAAGAGGCAGATCGTCACCGACGCCGTCAGCGATACCACGGTGGAACGAATCAGGCGGATACTGGAGGAGGAGCACGCCGAGTGCGAAATCACCTCTCCCATGGAGAAGCTCGAAACGTTCTTCATCAGCACGGTCATCGAGGCACAGGAGCAGGCCAAACCGACGAGCGGGGCGGTCAGCACTACCCAGATCGGCGCCTTCCTCGCCGCCGGCGAGGGCCAGGAGGACATCCTGGACAAGCTGGTCGCGGCTCCCGTCTCCCAGAAGACGCCACCGGCGCAAACGCAGCGCGTCGAGTCTCCGCTACCGCGTGAGACCGTCGTGCCGGAACCCGATAAAGGGCTGCTCAGCAAGCTCACCCAGTCGGCCGCGGGGCCGGAGACGGAGCGTATCGTGCCGCCCGACAAAGCCCAAACGCCGCCCGTCGAAACGGAGGTGGATACGTCCGCACAGCGCCGACGGGCCGGGAAGAGCCTGCTCGACGAACTGACAAAGGACAAGGGGAAGACGGAGGACACAGAACAGAGGACTGAGGACGGAGAACGGAAGGCGGAGGGCACAGAGGAGAGAACCACCGGCGACGATTCGCCATCGGGTGGTGGGGAATCCGGCCATGGGTAGGATTTGGGCCGTTGCGGGCAATACGATTCGACAGGCCTTGCGGCTGAAGGTGGCGGCCGTTTTCATCGTCCTGCTGCTGGTGCTCTTGCCGGTGCTGGGTTTCACCGCCACGGGCGACGGGACGCTCAAAGGCCGGCTGCAAACGTTCGTCAGCTACGGCCTGTCACTGACGAGCCTGCTGCTGAGCCTGCTGACCATCGTGATCTCCGTTTACGCGATCACGAGCGACATCGAGCGTCGGCAGATCTATACCGTCGTAACAAAGCCCATCCGCCGCTATCAGCTCATCATGGGCAAGGTGCTCGGCGTCCTCGTGCTGGACATCGCACTGCTCGTCGTTTTCGCGGGCATCATATATGCGGTGACCTTCCTGATGCCGCGGTTCCTGGACGCCTCCGAGCAGGAGTTGCAGGAGGCCCGCAACGAGTTTTACACGGCCCGGGCGAGCCTGGTCCCGCCCGAGATCGACGTCCGCCAGGAAGTAGAAGAACTCTACCGCCAACTCGTGAAGAACGACCAGATCAAGATCATTTATCCGACCCTGCCCGACAAAGAGATCATGAAGGAATTGACCAATCTCAAGCGGCTGGAGAAGCGGGCCGTCGCGGTCGGGCAGGGGATCATCTGGGAATTCGAGAACGTCAGGCCGCTGGACCCGAACCAGAGCCTCTTTGTACGGTTCAAGTATGACGTTTCGGTAACGCCGCCGGACGAGCAGGTGTACGGCGACTGGCGTATCGGCGATCTTCGCCAGATCCGCGACGGCACGCCGATCAACACGCCGATAGGGCGCAGCGCGCGCAAGGACCCGGTGCGGAAGTTCCGCGAGATCGAGGTTCCCGCCGTCGTCGTGGCCAAGGACGGCTACCTGGCCGTGGGGTATTTCAATCCGCCGCGGAATGAAACGGTGGTCATCTTCCCGCCCGAGGACGGGCTGGAGGTCCTCTACAGGGCGGACACGTTCGCGGGCAACTTCATCCGGGCCGCCCTGTTGATCCTGAGCCGCCTGGTTTTTCTCGCGTGCCTGGGCGCGCTGGCGGCGAGCTTCCTCTCGTTCCCCGTGGCCATTCTGTTCTGTCTCGTGATCTTCGTGACGGGCACCGCCAGCGGTTTCGTGATCGAATCCTTCGACTACATGGGCGAGAACATCAGCCGTATCTACTCGTATACGCTCAAAGCGATGATTCAGCTCTTGCCGCAGTTTGACAAGTATAATCCGACGAAATTCCTGGTCCCGGCACGACTGCTGACTTGGGGTTTTCTGGGCCGAGTGGCCTTCTTTATGGTGGCGGTCAAAGCTTCGGTGCTGCTGATATTGGCTCTGATCATCTTCAGCTTCCGTGAGCTGGCCAAGGTGGTGGTGTGAGAGCCTGAGCACCGGTCCGTACGATCGACAATGCGCACGCGTGATCTCTTAGTTGTGTTCGTTTGCCTGGCAGCGGCGCTGGGGCTGCTGTCGGCGGCCGCGGCGCAACTCGACTACATCAACGCGCAGCGCGAGCAGATGAAGATCACGATCAATCCCCCCCTGGAGAACGCGCCGCCGTCCCTGGCCTTTGCCACCGTCGCCATGGGGGCGTTCCGCGGCCTGGTCGTCGATATCCTCTGGATGCGTGCCGACAAGCTCAAGGAGGAGGGCCAGTTCTTCGACGCCCGGCAACTGGCCGAGTGGATTACGACGTTGCAGCCTCGCTTCGCGGCAGTATGGGAATTTCACGCCTGGAACATGGCCTACAACATCTCCGTGGCCATTCCGGCCTCGCAGCCGGACCAGCGCTGGCGCTGGGTGAAGAACGGGTACGAGCTGCTGCGGGACAAGGGCATTCCCATGAATCCCAAGTCCATTGCGCTGTACCGCGAGCTCGGCCGCATCTTTCAGCACAAGATGGGCGGCGTGTCCGACGACGCCCACGAATACTATAAGCTCCAATTCGCCGAAGCCATCGGGCCCCTGCTGGAGTCGGCGGACAATCAGCTCGGTCGCGGGGACAACGAGTACTTCGAGGCCCTGATGGCGGCGCCGACCGACTGGGCAGCCATCATCAGCGATCCGGATGTGGCCGCCTTCGTGCGGGCCTTGCAGGAGGCCGATGAGGCCCTCGCCGGCGAGAAAGACTTCGTGCGCAATTACCTGTCCCTGCGGCAGAACCCGTCGCGCTTCAAGCCCGGTGCTTTCGAGGTCATCGATGCCTGGCGCGGCACACCCGCCCTGCGGAAGTTCGACTTCTTTGCCAAGGCCCGGCAACTGCGCGAGGAATGGAAGCTCGAGCCCGCCCTGATGCACAACATCAGTCAACGGTACGGCCCTATCGATTTCACCGATCCGAACCGGCACTTGCCTCTGGATTGGCGTCATCCCGACAGCCATGCCATTTACTGGGCGGTCAAAGCGCTCGATATCGCCATGCTGGACGAGGGCCGCGACCTCGGCTCGGATGAGCTCAACACGGACCGCATGGTGCTCCACAGCCTCCAGAACTTGTTCCGCTACGGCAAGATCATGATCACGCAGGGGCCGGCGGATACCGGACTGACGGCGGCGGGGGAGCAGCCGACCGAAACACCCGCCGCCATTCGGAAAGATATTTTCCTCGGGCCGGACCTGCGGATATTCGATTCGTACAGGAAGGCGTTTCTGAAGCTCGGCCCGAAGTACGAGGAGGATCCCACGCGCATCGAATCATTCGAGAACGGCTACAGGAATATGCTCAAGAACGCCGTCCTGTCGTTTTATCAGGCGGGAATCAAAGGATATGCGTTGCGTATCTACAA
Organism: uncultured Pirellulales bacterium; assembly: GCA_964346195.1. Taxonomy (GTDB): domain Bacteria; phylum Planctomycetota; class Phycisphaerae; order Sedimentisphaerales; family Anaerobacaceae; genus PLanc-01. The sequence continues at coordinate 15,178 of CAYFUB010000663.1, read as the reverse complement.
CGAGCTGCGCCAACGCTACGGCCACATCGACGAGTTCAAAGTCTCGCTCGACGAATATGCCAAGAGCCGTATGAAAGAGGAACTCGACAGCTTCGGCATCCAGGATGCCGCCGAGCTGATTACCATGACGCTCGCCCAGAGCTACCTCCTTTATGCCGTCCGTGATGACAATGCGTCGGCCGCGCAGGAGCGTCTGGCCCAAGAGGCCTATGACCACTATCTGATAACCTACCCGGCGGAGCAGAGAATCGACCTGCCCCCGATGAGAGAGCTGAAGTTCTTCGCGCTCAGTCGATTCCTCGACACTGAGGTGTATCCACTCTACCTCCGGCAGGGCCTGCTGTCCCGCATCGAAATCGAGAGGCCGGACCTTTACAAGCAGTTGGAGCAGACGGTGGAGGAATTGAGACGCCAGGCCGAGCAGCGTCAGGGCGCACCGCCGCAATGAGAGGAGTCCGGTTTCGGGCATGCATGAGGCGCTTCTGCAACAACTGACACCGTCGCAGCGGCAAGCCGTGTGCCATCGCGAGGGACCCTTGCTTGTGCTTGCCGGGCCCGGCAGCGGCAAGACCCGCGTCATCACGTTTCGCATCGCGGCCTTGATCGAGTCCGGGGTCCCGCCGCACAATATCTGTGCCATCACGTTCACGAACAAGGCGGCCGAGGAGATGCGGCAGCGGGCGGCCCTGCTGGGCGCCTCCGGCGGCGCTCACATCAGCACCTTCCACGCCCTGTGCGTGCGGATCCTGCGCCGGTACGCCGACGCGGCGGGCGTCCGACCGAACTTCAGTGTCTATGACGAGCCCGACCAGGGCCGGTGCATCAAGCAGGCCGTGCAGGAGTGCGAGCTTGATACCGCGAGCTTCCCGCCGGGACGCGTGCTGGAGGCCATCTCGACCCTGAAGAACAAGCTCATTGACGTCGAGGAGTTCAAGACCCAGGCGAACGATTACTTCTCGCGGACCCTGGCCCGAGTGTATGCCCGGTATCAGGAGATCATCGCCCGACGCAACGGCCTGGATTTCGACGACCTGCTGATGAAGGCGGCCTTCCTGCTGGAGCGTGATTCCGTCGTCTGCCGCGAGCTCTCGGAGCGCTTCCGGTTCCTGCTCATCGACGAATACCAGGACACGAATCACGCCCAGTATCGGCTCGCCAGGGCCCTCGTGTCGTCTCACAACAACATCTGTGCGACGGGCGACCCGGACCAATCCATCTACCGCTGGCGGGGGGCCGACATCCGCAATATCCTGGCCTTCGAGAAGGACTGGCCCGACGCCGTCGTCATCAAGCTGGAGGAGAATTTCCGCAGCACGGGCGACATCCTGCGCGTGGCCGACAAGCTCATCGCCTGCAACCGGCACCGCAAGCAGAAAATCCTTGTGCCGACGCAGTCCCGCGAGGGCAAGGTCAACGTCGAGAGCTACGAGGATGAGAAAGCGGAGGCCGAGGCCATCGCCGAGCAGGTCGAGGAATTGACGGGCGCCGGCGTCCCGGGCCGGGACATCGCTGTCTTCTATCGCACCAACGCCATGAGCCGGGCCCTGGAAGAGGCCTTCATCCGGCGGCGGCGGCCGTACCAGGTGGTGCGCGGCGTCGAATTCTACAATCGCAAGGAAATCCGGGACATGCTGGCCTACCTCAAGGTCCTCGTGAACCCGGCGGACGAGGTCGCATTGTTGCGCATCATCAACACGCCGGCCCGCGGGATCGGCAAAGTGACCGTGGACCGGGCCCGGGCCTACGCGGCGCGCAGCGGTATCACGTTGTCCGAGGCCCTGCGCCGGGCCGAGGAGATCGGCGGATTCAATGCCGGCGTGAAGGCCAAATTGGCCGCTTTCGTCCGAATGATGGACGGCTTGTCGCAGCAAACGCAGGGCAAGGTCAGCCCGTTGGCGGGGCACGTCTTCAAGGTCTCGGGGCTCGAGGATTTCCTGGCGAGTCAGGGACCCGAAGGCCAGACGGCCGTGGAAAACGTACAGGAGCTGATCAATGCCGCCACCGTGTACGACCAGCAGGCGGCCGAGCCGTCGCTGGTGGACTATCTCCAGCAGATCGCGCTCTTCAGCGACACCGACACGTACGACGCCTCCGCCGACCGCGTGGCCTTCATGACGCTCCATGCGGCCAAGGGGCTCGAATTCGAGCATGTCTTCATCATCGGCCTGGAGGAGGGTATGCTCCCGCACGAGCGCGCCGGCAATAGCCACGAGGAATTGGAAGAGGAACGCCGGCTCCTGTTCGTGGGCATCACGCGGGCCAAGACCAACCTGAACATCAGTTACGCGCGCTATCGGGTCGTCCGAGGCCAGATGCTCCGGACGGTCCCTTCGCAGTTCCTGTACGAGCTCGGGCCTGGTCTGATACATGAGGTCCCCGATCCGGAAGGCCGGCCTGAGCAATCGGGTCCCAAGCCGCGGCGCCGGCCCGCAACGCCGCCGGCCGAGACGAGCACAACCGCGCCCTTCGTCCCTGGCGAGCTCGTCCGGCACAGTACCTTCGGCCTCGGCCGGGTCAAGAAGTTCGTCGACATGGGAGCCAGCAGCGTCATCGTCATCTCCTTCAACAGTGGACAGACCAAGTCCCTGCTGCTACAATACGCCGACCTGACCAAATGTAATACCGACTCGTGTTAAGTTCTTCAGGCAGGACATGAGCCTCGGGTGGCAGCGTCAAGGTCGAAGACCTTGGCGATGGTTCCCGCGCATACCGGCGAGGCCATCGCCAAGCTGCGCTTGACGCTGCCACCCGGAAATCCGAGATTCTCAATCGTAATCGGTATAACAGCGGTATGATGCAGGGTGGGGAAGGCATATGACGCGGATCGCCCATCAGTATGATAGAATCGCAGTCCCATCGAAGTGCCACTATTGAAGGGAGAAGGCCATGTCGGAAATCAATCGCAGGGAGTTCATTCAGATGACGGCCGGTGGGGTCGCGTATTTCGCCGGCGCCGGTGCGTTTGCCGCGGGCGGGCAGTCCGGGGGCACCCGGCTGATCAGCCCGGGGTGCCGCAAGAGCAAGGTCAAGGTCGCCCGGATTTACATGGGCACGAAGTCGGGGTTGTGGCCGACGCCGAAGCTGAATTTTCAGGACGAGATGCGCGTCTACGACACGCAGTTCGCCAGGCTCGGCAGTGAGCTTGCAGACGTCGATTTCGCGGTCACCGAGCTTGTGACCTCGGCCGCGGATGTCCAGCGGTTCAAGGCAGGATTACAGGATGTCGATGGGATTCTGGTCATCCACCTGAGCATGGGGACGGGCGGTATCCTCGAGGAGGTTCTGAGCGCCGGTAAACCCACGGCAGTCTTCGCGCTGCCGTACTCGGGTCATGAATGGGTCGGTTTTGGCGGCCTGCAGAAGCAGCCGGTCGGCGCCAGGATGGAGTGCTTTCTCACCAGCGATTACGCACAACTGGCCGCGGCCATCCGGCCGTTCCGCGCTATTCATCACCTGCGGGAAGCCAAAATACTGAATGTCACGACCCGGTCATTCCGGGACTACGCCGACCAGATGAAGCAGAAGTTCGGCACCGAGATGAAACAGGTCTCGCTCGAAGCCGTGGTGAAAGCCTATAACGCCGTTGACGATCAGGACGCCCAGGCCGAAACCGACCGCTGGATGAAAGGCGCCCAGGCGGTGGTCGAGCCCTCGCGCAACGACATTTTCAAGTCGTGCAAGCTCGCCCTGGCCTTCGAGAACATGCTGGCCGAGGAAGAGGCGACCCTGCTGACCGTCGATTGCTATGGCACGATGTGGGACAGGACGATCAAGCTGCCGGGATATCCCTGCGTGGGCTTCTGCCGGCTCAACGACCTCGGGTTAGGTGGCATCTGCGAATCGGACCTCCGCAGCGCCATGACGCACATCATTCTGCAGGGGCTGACGGGTAGACCGGGATTCATCAGCGATCCCACGGTCGACGAATCGGGCAACAGCATCATTCTGGCCCACTGCATGGGTTCGCGGAAGATGGACGGTCCGAGCGGTCCGGCCGCCTCGTACAAACTGCGCACGGTCATGGAACGTCAGGAAGGCGTCACGCCGCAAGTGGAGATGCGCAGAGGCCAGAGAGTGACCCAGGCCATCCTGATCGGCACGGATTCCCTGCTGTACTTCACCGGCGAGATCGTCGACGCCCCGGTTGCCCTCGAGTACGACAGAGGCTGCCGGACCAAGATCACCGTGAAGGTGGACGGCGACGTCACAACGCTCTGGAAGAACTGGTCGAACGGGCTCCATCGCCAGACGGTCTACGGCGACATCAGGAAGGAACTGGCACAATTCTGCCGGTACCAGGAGATCAAAATGGTCGACGAGGCCGCCGATGCGGAAGCTTGAGACTCAGTCAGCGTGAACACGTGATGCCGGAAAGACCGTCAGCACTATTTGGGAAGGGACAAAGATGGCTGGCAGCAGCAGGACTGGTGAGTTTTCTTGCGGGCAAGATGCGTGCATGAACAGGCGGGGTTTTTTGAAGACGACCGGTGCGGCGGCGGTTTATTTGGCAGGCGCCCCGTATGTCTGTGTCGCGCGCGAGCGGAACCCGGGACAAACAGATGAGCAGGTCCTGGGCCAGGCACAGGACCGGATCGAAAAGCACCGAAAGGGCCATGCCACTCTGAGGCTCCTCGGCCCTGACGGGCAGCCGCTCCCGCCGGGCGTGAGCCAGCGAATCAGCCAGACCGGGCACAAGTTCCTGTTCGGATGCAACATCTTCAAGCTGGGCCGATGTCGTACGCCCGAGGATAACGACGCATACGAGAAGCGGTTTGCCGAGCTGCTGAACTACGCGACGCTGCCGTTCTACTGGTGGATGTACGAGCGGCAGAAAGGCAACCCGCAGGACGAACGCACGGCCGAAATCGTCCGCTGGTGCCAGGCTCACGGCGTCGCCACGAAAGGGCACCCGCTGGCCTGGAACTACGCCGAGCCGCGGTGGCTGGCCGGCAGCACGCCGGAGGAGGCTATGAAGCTTCAGTTTCAGCGGATCGGGCGCTGCGTGGAGCGCTTCAAGGGCGACATCAATATCTGGGATGTCGTCAACGAGGCGACCCATTACGACCGTAATGAGTTGAAGGGTAGGGCGCCCCGGCTGACCCAGGCCATCGCTCAGATGGGCATCGGCGAATATGTCCGCACGGCGTTCAAGATCGCCCGCCGGGCGAACCCGCAGGCCGTGCTGGTCATCAATGATTACCGCACCGACCCGGCCTATGCCAAAACCGTAATCGACGAGCTTGTTGATGAAAATAAAAAGCCCCTTTACGACGTCATCGGCATTCAGTCGCATATGCACGGGGGCTACTGGGGTGCGGCCCGCACCTGGGACGTGTGTGAACGCTTCGCCACCTTCGGCAAGCCGCTGCATTTCACGGAGACGACCGTCGTCTCAGGCCCCAAGAAGGGCTCGACCTGGGCCACCACCCCCGAAGGAGAGCAGCAGCAGGCAAAGTCGGTGACGGAGTTTTACACTGTGTTGTTTTCTCATCCGGCCGTCGAGGCCATCACGTGGTGGGATTTCACCGACCAGAATGCCTGGCAGAGCGCCCCTGCGGGTCTCGTCCGCGAGGATATGACGCCGAAGCCCGCCTACGAGCAGCTTCATCAACTCATCAAGGGCAAATGGTGGACGAACACCGAGGGCCAGACCAGCGCGGGCGGGAAGGCGGCTTTCCAGGGGTTCTTCGGACAATACAAGGTGGAGGCCACAGTGGGAAATCGCCGGCTCGCAGGCAAATTCGCATTCGAAGAAAGCCGCGAGGCTGCCGTCGATATCCAACTGGCCTGACCCGGCGCAGCTCGGGGCCCTGTTTCCTGCCAAGTCGCCCGGCCGGTTCGTGGTCGGCGGGAGGAAGAGACCGGCCGTAACACGGACCAGGGAAGATTCTTGCGCGGCGGGCTCTGTCATCCTGAGGCGAAGCCGAAGGATCTGGCCCTGGGTGAGACGTTTCTCCCGTCCATAGGCCAGATCCTTCACTGTGCTGCGCTCCGTTCAGGATGACAAACGCCGCGCGTGAATTAATCAGAGCCCGTATAGTACGATGCCTTGGGCACCACGTCTACTTGTGTAACCGTCAGAAGGCGTTGAAGTACTCCGGGCGGCCGTCGTCGCTGTCGTAGCGGGTGGTGTCCTCGGTCCCGGCGTCGATCCGGAGGCGCTCGATCCGCTCGGCCTGCTTCGTGTGGCTGTCGATGGTGACCAGGATGGCGTTCATCTTGACGTCGCCGGTGGCGATCTCGAAGGGGACGGGCATCTGGGTCCGGAAGGATTTGAGGACGCTTTCGGTCTTGCGGCCGAGGACCGAGTCGTGGGCGCCGGTCATGCCGATGTCGGTAATGTAGGCGGTGCCTTTGGGCAGGATTTTCTCATCGGCGGTGGTAATGTGCGTGTGGGTGCCGAAGCAGAGGCCGGCCCGGCCGTCGACATGATAGCCCATGGCGACCTTCTCGCTCGTCGCCTCGGCGTGCATCTCGACGACGATGATATCGGCCTGCTGCTGCAGCTTCGGGATCAGCTTGTCGGCGGCGTTGTAGGGACAGTCCGCCGGCTTCATGAAGAGCCGGCCGATCAGCACCAGCACGGCGACGGTCGGGCCCTTGCTGGTTCTGTACAGCGCGAAGCCTCGGCCGGCGGCGAACTCCGAGAGGTTGGCCGGGCGGGCGACGTTGTCGGCCCGCTCCAGCGTCTCAATGATATCCCTCTTGCGGAAGGCGTGATCACCGAGCGTGACGATGTTCACGCCGTAGCGCAGGAGTTTGTCGTAGATCTGCGGCGTGAGCCCGGAGCCGCCCGCCGCGTTCTCGGCGTCGGCAATCACACAGTCGATAGAGTGCTCCTCGATGAGGCCCCTGAGCTTTTCCGCGAGGACACGCCGACCGGGGCGGCCGACGATATCACCAATGCATAGTATGTTCAATCTCATGAGATGGCCTTGCGTTCCGGTCCTTGCGGCCCTTTGGGTCTCCAAGGTCCTTCGGGTCGCAAAGGACCTCCTGAACCCCGGTGACCTAAAGGCTTACGGCGCTTCGCGTTCTGAGGCCGCTGGGCCTATTTGGCGTATTCGATGCAGCGGACCTCACGGAGCAGCGTTACCTGGATTTCGCCCGGATAGGTCATTTCCTGCTCTACCTTGTTGGCGATATCCCGCGCCACCTTCATGGCGGCCTCGTCGTCGATCTGATTGGCATCGACAATCACACGGATTTCGCGTCCGGCCTGGATCGCGTAGGCGGTCTCCACGCCCCTGAAGCTGGTGGCAATCTCCTCGAGCTTCTCCAGCCGCTTGATGTAACGTTCGAGTGTTTCCCGGCGGGCGCCCGGCCGCGAGGCGCTGATGGCGTCGGCGGCGGCTATCAGCGGCGTATACGGATTGTCCGGCGGTACGTCGCCGTGGTGGCCTGCCACCGCATTGAGCACGACCGAGGACTCGTTGAATCGCTTGAGGAAGTTGGCGCCGATGTCCGGGTGACTTCCTTCGACGTCGTGATCGATGGCTTTGCCGATATCGTGGAGAAGGCCGGCCCGGCGGGCGATAGAGCCGTCGAGCCCAAGCTCGTCTGCCATGACCTGGGCCAGGAAGGCGACTTCGACGCTGTGTCTCAGAACGTTCTGGCCGTAACTGGTACGGAAGCTCAGCGACCCCAGCAGGCTGATCAGCTTGTTGGGCAGGCCCCGGACGTTCGTTTCCACGGCGGCGTCCTTGCCGAGTTGGAGGACCTTGTGGTTGACATCGTTCTTGGTCTGGGCCACCAGCTCCTCGATCCGGGAGGGATGGATTCGTCCGTCCTGGATCAGCTTCTCCATGGACAGACGTGCGACCTCGCGGCGGACCGGGCTGAAGCCGCTGACGACGACCATGCCGGGGGTGTCATCGACGATGACATCCACGCCGGTGGCCTTCTCGAAGGCCCGGATGTTGCGGCCTTCACGGCCGATAATCCGGCCCTTCATGTCGTCGTTCGGGATATCCACGGTCGAGACCGTTACCTCACAGGTCTGCTCGGCCGCGTACCGCTGAATCGCGGTGCTGATGATCTCGCGGCCCTTCTCCTCGGCCGTCTCCTCGGCTTCTTCCACTTTTCGGTGAATCAAGGCCGACATGTCGTGCTCGCATTCGTCCTCCAGACGCTTGAGGAGCAACTGCCGGGCCTCCTCCACGTCCATCCCGGTGATCTTGAGCAACTGGTTCTTCTGCTGAGCGATCAGGACGGAGAGCTGCTTGTCTTTGAGTTCGACGTTGCGAAGCCGCCGGTCGATCTCCTGTTCCTGTTGCTTGAGACCCTTTTCCTGTTGTTGCAGCATTTCGGTCTGCCGCTCCAGGACGTCCTCGCGCTTCGACAGTCTCAGCTCATTCTCGCGCAACTCCGCACGGATCTGATTGGACTCGGCGGTAAACTCCTCTTTCTTCTTGATGGCCTCGGCGGCCGCCTCAATCTGGGCGGACTTGATGATATTGTCTGCTTCTCTCTTGGCTCCGTCGATCTGCCTTTGCAGGTCCTCCGCGATGGTCTTGGCCCGGGTCCGGGCGAGCATCTGGTGGACGATGGCACAGAGGCAGACACCGAGCAGAAAACTGACGAGACTGACCAAACCGGCCGCAAGGGAAATCTCCATCAATATGGCGTCCATGTTCCTACCTTTCCACACGTTCTGAGAATATTCCGACTAAGGACGAACTGTGGATAGGCCGGCAGGAAAGCTTCAAAGACGTGCTCGTAAAACGCGGTCGTCGTCTCTGGCGAACGCAAAATCAACTCGGCAAGGCCCAAATCCCTCGCATCTCCTGCTTTCTCACAGGATGCAGATTTGCCACCGGCCGAAGCTTGACTAGCTCTAAGCTCAACAACACCCCCTCGGCGTTGGAAAGCGGTTGTTCATCATGACTTGACCCCGTTTTGCGTTAAATCCACTTTTTCGGCCGCCAAGAGAGAAACATGACACTCCCGACCTGCAATCGGACGCGGCAACCTCAAAGTGTCTCTGCAACTTAAACTACCGGTTGAGATAAGCCCCATATCGCTTACCTCCGTTTGCCGTCCCGTGGTACGCCAAACCTAAGCCATACAAGAAGATACGGAACGGTCCACAACCGTGTTCGTCAATAGCTGCCAATGTCGTCGTCTATGTTAGAAGTCTGCTAAACCCGCGTCAAGGAAAAAAGCTGCAAAATCGATGCAATTGGTCTGGTCGGCTGATTATATCGGTATGACCGGCCACAGACGGCAGGTTATCAGACCTAAACCCGCAGGGATTGGGGGTACTTCCGCCCTGACAGGCTTGTTCCTCCCAACTTCGCGCAGCAGGGGACGAGAGGCCATGGACCGGCGCCGCCGGCAGAATGACTACGTCTTTGAAGCGGACCCTGAGCTGGTCGCTCCAATGGATTTGCAGGGCCACGTGGCCCCGGAGACCCACATCGTATTTCTCGGGCCTCTGGTCGCCGAGCACGCCCGAGCCGTCGTAATGGGTGCGGCTGGTAACGACCTCGGCGCCGGCAGCCCTGATCTCGAGACTGTTCCACCCGGTCGGGAGTGCGAGACCTGTGAACATGACGCGGGAAACGATAGTATGAGAATGGGCTCTACCACTTAGTCTTATATTCATGTCGAACTCTCCGTGGCTGGGAGGACCGGCTTGCGGGACGATGGCGATCTTGGAGACTATCTCAAGACGCCAGCGTCATTCTGAGCGAAGCGAAGAATCCGGGCTGTGAGCTTGAGAAACCTCTCATTTGGCGGCCGGATGGTCCGGGGGCCCCCCAAACGCATTATTTCGCGTTTCGGGACCCCTTCGCTTCGCTCACCACGACAAGTCGGGTGCCCTCTTGAGATGGTTTCTCGGCATAGGCAGTCGTAGTGTGGCAAGGATGAGTATCACGACACTGTGACCAAGCCCTGCGGCGGGCCCGAGGCGAGACAGGGTCGAAAGTGCCAAGTTTGGCAAAAATTCGCTATGTACCAGTCAACGACAAGTTATAATATCGCACGCAAGAGAGTCTCTGTGGACCGCCGATCAAGGGATAGCTAAGGAGATAGCATGTCAGGTCATTCACACTGGGCGACCATAAAGCACAAGAAAGCCGCCGTCGATGCCAAGCGCGGCAGGCTCTGGAGCAAGGTGGCGCGGATGATTATCGTCGCCGCGCGAAACGGAGGCGGGGACCCCTCCGCCAATCTCACGCTCCGCTACGCGATTGACAAGGCCAAAGCCGTCAACATGCCCCGGGACACCATCGAGAAAGCGATCAAGCGGGGCACGGGCGAGATCGCGGGTGCGACCTTCGAATCGATCCAGTACGAAGGCTACGGCCCCAGCGGCGTAGCCATCGTGGCGGAAGTGCTGACGGACAATCGCAATCGCACCGGTCCGGAGGTCAAGCGGATCTTCGAGAAGCACGGCGGGTCGCTCGGGACGCCCGGCTGCGTGAGCTGGATGTTCAACAAGAAAGGGCTGATCACCGTTCTCACGTCCAGTATCGACGAGGATGCCCTGATGGAGCTCGCGCTCAGCGCGGGGGCCGACGACCTGCAGAACACCGGAGAGGTTTACGAGATTACCTGCGACCCCAGCGCCTATGACGAGCTCAAGAAGGCCCTGGAAGAGAAAGAGATTCCCACTCAGACGGCGGAAATCTCCATGGTGCCCCAGACCATGGTTCCGATCACGGACCCGGAAACGGCCCGCAAGATCATCAACCTCATGGAGGCCGTCGAAGAGCACGACGACGTGCAGAACACCTACGCGAACTTCGATATCCCCGAGGAGACCATGGCCCAGGTGTCGTAGGCTACCTGGAGAGTTCCTCGATTCGCTTCCGGGCGAGTCGATAGTCCTGTTCGCCCAGCCGGCTGACGATCTTCTCCCGCTGGGGATACATTTGCCGGAATTGGCGGCGGTAGCTGTCCTCGATCTCGACCGCCTTCTGGTAGTGGCTGAGGGCGGCGTCGCGCAGGCCCAGCCGCTCGGCCGCCTGTGCCAGCCCGAACCAGAGCCGATCGCTGCCGGGATAGAGTTGGACGGCTTTGAGATACCAGTCGTATGTCTTGTGCTTTTCGCCCAACTGGCCGTAAACGAGCGCGAGCTTCTCGTAGTTCTTGTAGTCGGCCGGGTTGGCCTCGATGGCCCTGCGGAAACACCGGGCCGCCTCCTCAAGCAGGCCGGGCTGTCTTAGCGCCGCCTTCTCATAGTGGAGCAGGTAGAGGCGGCCGCTCACGTTGGGTATGACCGGTGACAGCGGGTCGGCGCTCATGGCGGTATCGAGCAGGCGATGGGCCCTGTCGAAACGACCGGCAGAAGCTGCGCGTTGTGCCTGCTGGATACTCACGGTTGTCTCATAAGCCGGCTTCCAGACGAAGCACAGGTAAGACACGAAAAGCACCAAGGCAGTTCCCAGGGCCGCTGCTTTCAGCACGGCAGCGCTCTTTGCCGGAAAGGAATGGCGGCTACTTCGTTGCAGGCGCATCGCGGCCAGGCAGGCAATCAGGATCCAGAACGTCAGCCACACGCCCGGCTCAAAGATGGCGAAATCAATCAGGTTGTGCAGGAGCACCGCCAGGAGGGCACTGATGAGCGCCGCAGACAGAGCTGCAGAACTCAGGTCGGTTTGCCAGGGGCGCCGGTCCTCCAGAGGCGCCGCCGCGAGCAGATAGCCGATGAGGAATGCCGCCGCCGCGGTGAGATATAGCGTGATGATCTCGTAGAGCATGACCCCGGCATCGCCCGCCCCGGTGACCGGGATCAGAAGCGGCCGGACCAGCAGAAGACAGGCCCCGATAACGGACAGCGTGATGAGAGCCAACGGCCGGAACGGCGGCCCTGCCTGTGCCTCATCCGCTGCCTCAGTCCTCGCGGGGAAGATGGCCGACCGCCAGAGAGGCCCGCAAACCATCATCAGAAAACCGAGGAGCCCAAGTGGGCCGTACTGAGTCATCAGACTCAGCAGAAAACTGTGGGGATCGGACACCGATTCGAGGGCAGGGGCCGGTTTGTAGCGCGAGTAGTAATCCGCGAAGTTGCCTGGTCCGACGCCGGTCAGAGGATGGTCGGCGTACATCTGCGCGGATGCCGCCCAGTACTGCCAGCGAACCAGCATCGAGTTGCCGCCGGGAAGCCGGTCATGTTTGAGGCCGTACCGGACCGTGGCAAATCCAACCACCGCGACCAGCAGCAGGATTGAGGCGCCGAAAACCGCCGTCGCGAGTCGCTTGTGCGCACCCAGCCACCGGTGGATGCCCATCAGCACTGCGAAAACCGCCAGACCGGCACAGAACGCCAGAATCCCGCCCTTGCTCTGTGTCAGAAATAAACCCGCGACAAGCAGAAATATGGCCAGTGCGAGGAACAACCCGGAACGAAGTCCCCGCTGTCGGCTCCTGGCATCCTGAAGGCCCCGGACGAGAAGGGCGACAGCGGCAAAAGACGCCATGATGGCAAACGACGCGGCGGAATTGCTCGTGGTGAAGAACCCGCGAATCCCGCGCGAATAGAGCCGGTGCTCGAACAGGAAATGTTGAAACGTTCCGGCCTCGATCCCGAGCGGTCCGAGCAGCAACTGTGGGTGCTTCTCGTACTGCTCGATGGTGACGGTATTGCTCACGAAGAACTGCTCGGCACATTGATACGCCGAGACGATGCCCAGAGCCGCCACGGCAACGAGCACGACCCGTATTTTCGCGGAAGAATCCAGTATCTGAGCGAGCAGCAGGGCGGCGCAGAGGGGACCCAGCAACATCATGGAATAGGTAATGGCCGCCCGTTTGTCCGAGGCACCGATCGTTGAGACGATGGCGGCCACCGTAAAGAGGAACAGGCCGATCTCTATTCCCGTGGCCCGATAGACGAAGCGGTTGGCGAGGATCCGCCACAGAAGGCAGAGAACGAACGCGAAGATCAGCAGGCCGGAGAGCGTGAGGCTGTACACGGTATCGACGAGGCTGCCCGGCATCAGAAGCATCTGGGCGGTGGGACCCTCCGTATAGGTGACACGCAGCGCCAGGATGGACAGACACACGCTCAGCAGGGCGATCTCAAGGATTGTCAGTCGCTTCTGGCCGACTTCGCCCGGGCCCGGTCCGGCTGCGCGCGCTTTAGCTGGTTTTCTTGCCATTGCCAACCGTGCTTTCGAAGATCCCGATGAGGACGACGATCAGGAGGGTCTGCACGACGATAAGGCCGGCGCCGACGAAGTTGACCTGGTACAGGAACGTCGCCCCAAGGCCGGTGCACAGCGTAGCGGCGTACAAGGTCAGGACGGTCTGGGTGTCCGTCAGCCCGTGACGCTTCAAGCGATGCGAGAAGTGCTGCGTATCGCCCACGAACGGGCTCTTGCCCTGGCGGAGGCGCAGCAGGGTGACGCTGGTGAAATCGTACAGCGGGACGGCCATCGCGATCAGCGGCAGCAGAACGGGATACCACGGGCCGCTCTGGGCCTGCTGATAGTAGTCCGTACGAAGCGTCAGCAGGGCGACGAAGAAGCCGACGACCAGCGAGCCGGCGTCACCCATGAAGATGGAAGCCGGCGGGAAGTTGAAGGCCAGGAAGCCGAGCAGGGCGCCAATGAAGATGAGGGCCAGGCCGGCCACGAAGACCTGCCCGTTGAGCGCAGCGGCGGTCAGCAGGACCCCGCTGGCGATGGCGGCAATTCCGGCCGAGGCGCCGTCCATGTTGTCAAGGAAGTTGAACGCGTTGATAATCAGCACGATCCAGAACGCCGACAACGCCGCGGTGATGAGTCGGCTCTCGATGAAGAACTCGACCCTGACGTCGGCGAATAGCGCCGCCGTAACGGCCACGGCGAACTGCGCCGCCAGTTTGCTGAAGGGTCCCAGGGCACGCTTGTCATCCCAGAGACCGACGACGAACAGGGCCGTCGCACAGAGCAGAATCACGAAGAGCTCGCCTGCGCGGCGCAGGAAATCGGCCGGATCGAGCCCGGCACGCTCGGCCAGCCCGCCAAGATGCCCCGGAGCCACGAGGAACCGGATGACCGCTGTGGCAGCCACGATGAACAAAGCCAGCGTGAGGAAGATCGCGGCACCGCCCCCGAGCGGGATGACCGAGCGATGGTAGCGGTCCGCCTTCGGGTGGGCCACCAGCCCGACACGGGGCGCAACCCTCTTGGCCAGGGCCGTCAAGGACACCGAGGATGCGAAAGAGCCGACAAACAGAGCTACAGCCAATAGAGTCAGCATTCTTCTCCTGGAATCGTGCGTCCTGGGGCACGCAGCGGCGTCATTCTCCGTGGGCTCTTCCCTTCAACTGGTGCAACAGCCGGCCTCTGACCTGAGTAAAGAAATCGAAGTACTGCGACTGGCGGTAATCCGGGTAGGTGTATGGTAGAGGACACCAGTGGCCCTTGTCAAAGATTAGTGTTACTTCGGCGTACATTCTGTGACCTATGTAGATACGATGGGAGTAGTTCTTGGTTGTGGCCAGGACGAGCTTGGAAGGCTCGATAATCCCGGGGTCCAGGTTCACCGGCCGCGGGTACGGCGTGGCGAGAGCCGCGGCCAACTGCTGCTCGAGCGCGTTGGTTCGGTGCTTGATCTGAGTCAGTTCGCCCGGGTCAATGAGCGGCTCGATGCTGATGAACTGCCGGAGAATGTGCGGGCCGATCTGGCTGGCGTAGTAGCTCGTCTGGTCGAAGGGCCAGATGTCGCTGACCAGGTCAATGGTTCCCAAAGCGACGGACAGGCCCTCTCGGGCCGTCGTGAGACAACGCTCGTCCGAGGCGAGAATCCCAACGATCAACTTAACCGGCTTGGGCTCCTTGAGTTCCCACATGGAGCCTGACAGTATACGGTTTGCCGCACACCGTACGCAAGCGCGTGTGCGCACCCGTGCAGCGCCAATCTTCGCTTTCGGGGGAGCAGGCTCCAGCCCCGCAAATGCTGGACTTTCCACAGGCGCCGACGCGTGGGGTGTACGACAAGTTTGTGGCGAATGCCCTGCATGTCATGGCGAGCCAGCCGGAGGCTGGCGCGGCAATTTCGACCCCTGGCAACGCGAGATTGCTCCGTCGGTCTGCGGCCTCCTCGCAATGACATCTCTCTTGTCTTGGCCGCTGCTCTTCTGTCGTACACCCGACGCGTGGGAGCGTATCATCATTCGCCGCGACCCTGGGGCAGGGTGGATTCCCAAACGCGATGTTTCGCGTTTGCGGTACCTGTGCCCGCG
>CAYFUB010000662.1:0-1572 GCA_964346195.1 uncultured Pirellulales bacterium | reverse complement strand
CCCCGGGCACCTTCGCGGATTTCATGCCGGACCTGCCCAGCGCCGGCTTTCGAGGCACCGCCGAGAAAGCCCGTCTCGGCAACGCGATTGCCCACCAGAGCGACGGTCAGAACGTGCTGTTTCTCGACAGCCACGTGGAGTTCGCCAAGCGGTCCTTCTGCTCGATGGAGGACGACAACATCTACACCCAGTCCACTCGGGGCCCGGATCGGGGTGACCCGCGCGGCCTGGCGCCGCCGAATGGCAGTGCCAGCGAGCCTGCCGCCAGGAAGGATTCCCTGCTGCTCCATGACGAACCCAAACCGAAGGCCCGCTGCTTTGGCGGGGAGACGCCTGTCTGGGTCGATGGCGGTCTGATGCCGATTGCCAAGGTGGCGGCCGGCCGGGCGGCAGGGATGCCTCTTGCCAATCGCGCTGATTTCAGTTGTGCCATGCAGCAGATCGAAGGGGTCGATCTCCACGTGGGTGCGTTCGACGATGCCTACACACTGTTCCTGGAGAATGGCGAGAGCCTGCAAGTCGTGGGCTCGCACGTGTTCCTGCTGGACTGCGGCATCTGGGTCACGGTCGAGGACCTCAGGCCCGGCTCGGTTCTCAGGACGAACGGCGCCCCCATTCGGGTGTCGGCGGCGATTCACCAGACGCTGCCCTACGTTGGGACGGTGTACAACCTGAGAATCAAGGACTCCAACCACTACTTCGTGGGCCGCGCCGGTGTCGTAGTCCGCGACTACTGATGCCGGCGCGAGGCGGCCGGCCGCGGGGCACTGTTTCGATGGCGGCGCTCTGCGGGCCGGCGCCTTGAATTCACAGGCGGCCTCGCGCGGGTGTAAGGCCGCCTTTCTCGACAGCGCATAGGCGGTCCCATGGGGCGGAGCATGGGACTGCCGTTGCCTGTCGCGCTCTTTGACAATGGGGCGGACGGTTGAACGTACGGCCTGATACCAGGGCGGGTGTTCCGTCCGCGGGCCGACGTACCGGCGTCGGATGCTTCGGTCATACCGCATTCATCCCTCGAATACCCCTGCATCCCCCGCCAGGCCGTTGCCGCCGGTCTCACCAGAATTGAAAGGGGACGAACATGAGAAGGAAAGGTTTCACACTAGTTGAGTTGTTGGTCGTGATTGCGATCATCGCTCTGTTGATGGGCATTCTGATGCCGGCCTTGGCCCGGGTGCGGCAACTCGCCTTCCGCATGGTCTGCGGCACGAATCTCTCGGGCATTGGCAAGGCCATGCTGATCTACGCCAACGACTACGAGGCCGAGTTGCCCCGTGCCGGCGGCCGCAACAGCAAGTGGGGAAGAGTGGCACAATTTGCCGCGCAGGACCGCTACACGGCCTACGGCGTCGATTCCAGCACCGGCGACGGCGGCACCGCCTCGTACACCTCGTGCTTCTACCTGCTGGTCAAGTACTCCGAGGTGACGCCCAAGTCCTTCGTCTGCAAGGGTGACGCCGGGACCAGCGAGTTCAAGATCTCGGACCTGCCGCAGGGCACGGTTCCACCTACCACCGAGCTGATCGACCTGTGGGATTTCGGGCCGCACAATAACACCACCAACCCCGGCCA
>CAYFUB010000661.1:0-6773 GCA_964346195.1 uncultured Pirellulales bacterium | reverse complement strand
TGTATCGCAAAGCCCGAGTCGCCGAAGGACGTTCCGAAGGCAAACGGGAGATGCCTTCCATTCGCCGGCGGATTCGGACTGCTCGGCAACTGCACATCCGCAGTCGCGTAGCATGCGCATCTTGCCCATGAGTATCACGGGCGTCTGGGGCCCCAAAACGCGAAGATCGCGTTTTGGGGACCCCTCATGGGCGGGATGCCCATGCTACGAAAGCCGCAGGGGCCGCCACCGTATTCCAACCGCACCCTTCACTTCGGCCATGCAGGATTTTCCTGGCTTTCCCGCACTACAGGTCGCGACGTTCGTAGGAGCTGAGGTACGCCCGTAACGAGCGGGCGTTGACGGAACGCTGCCTCAATTCTTCGCGGCGTCTCATGGAACCGGGGGGTAGAAGAATGAGACTCTCGTCAGTGTTTCCCGCGCTGGCGGTGGCCTCGTGCCTGTTGACAGCCGGCCGCGCGTGTCTCGCCGAGGACAGGCACCCGGACCTGCTGCTCGATGCCATCGCCAAGGTCGAAAGCCACAATGACCCGAACGCCGCAGGTGATTGCGGCCGGGCTATTGGGGTCTACCAGATCCATCGGCGGTACTGGCAGGATGGCACGCGAATCCTCGGCGTGGATTGGAAATACCGGGAGGCGAAGGACCCGGGCAAGGCCCGTCAGGTCGTTTCGGCCTATCTGCGTCACTACGGCCAGGGCAAGAGCCTGATCGACATGGCCAGAATCCATAACGGCGGCCCACACGCCGACCGGAAGAAGGCGACCAGGGAGTACGCCCCGCGGATTGAGGCGGTTCCGCTGCCCCTGGTGAATCCTTCGTAGCAGAGCTATTGTGGTCCAGGGATGGGCCATATCCGCGTGGCATCGTCAAGCAGTCCTCAACGCGAGGTATCGCGTTGGAGGCCATGCAGAGTAGGGACGCATCATCGTTCGGCCCTGCCGGGCGATGGTGCTATGCCCCTGCGAAAGAACCGTCGGCAAGCTCACCGCTTGCCGCTCCCACTCGCAAGCCATGAACTATGGGCGTGAGACCCGTCTCACGGTCGCGGCGTCGATGGTATCCACCGGTTGTAAGCGGGCGATGGTTTCCCGGGCCAGGGCCTCGTATTCCTGGGCCCCCCTGCTGGCCGGAGCGTACGTCAGGATGGACTGGCCCGCGCTCGGGGCTTCCGCCAGCGCGACAGTTTTGTGTATCACCTGTTCGAATACGAGCGAGCCAAAGAGCTCGCGCATGCCCTTCTCAATCCGCTTGCTCAGGGTCGTGCGATTCTCCACGAACGTCAACACGAGGCCGAGCGGCCTCACCAGGCACGGGTAGAAGCGGGTCCGCATCACGCGCATCGTGTCCAGTAGCCGCTTGAGACCGTCGAGGGCGTAGAAGTGGGCCTGGACGGGAACGAGGACGTGGGTGCTGGCGACCAGCGCGTTGATCATGAGCAGGCCGAGCGAGGGAGCGCAGTCGATGACGCAGATATCATAGTGACGCGACACGGCGCGCAACTGCTCCCCCAGCACCAGCTCCTTACCGAGCGCCTCGCGCAGACCCACTTCGGCGCCGGCCAGCAGGATGTTGCTGGGCAGCAGGGAAAGCCGCTCGACGCGCGCGATCGGGACAATCGTGGCCAGCGGGGAAAACCCGTCGATCATGACGTGATACGCGCTCTTCTCGAAGCGGTTGGGATCGTGACCCAGGCCGAGCGTGGCGTGCCCCTGCGGATCGAAATCGACGAGCAGGACCCGATGTCCCAGCCGGGCGAGCGCCGCTGCCAGGTTGATGGCGGTCGTGGTTTTGCCGCAACCGCCCTTCTGATTTGCCACCGCTATGATTCGCATTGAGCCAGTACAATCGAGTCTGCAACTCTCAACCCAGTCTGACTCCCTTCACTCCCCGGCCGCACGTTCCATACCTTATTGTACTCGATTGCCCGGCCCGAATTCAAGGAGAAACCGTGAAGCGCCCGGTTTGGCTCCGCTGATCGGCTCAATCGTCCTTGACGTCCCGGCCGCGACCCTCTATCCTGTCACGGGTGACCGTTTTTGCGAGGGAGGCTCAAGAGAACAATGGCGCGCAGCGTTTTCATCAGCTACGCCTGGGAGGACGACAAGCCGTTCGTAGCGCGGCTGCACAAGGACCTGACCCGCAGCGGCTTCGAGGTCTGGTGGGACCGTACCTCTCTGACGTGGGACCAGCGCCCGTTCCGCCAGGACATCGCCGATGCCATCCGCTCTCACGACCGCCTCATCCTGGTCGTCGGACCCAAGGCCGCGGTCTCCCCCTCCGTCCGCCAGGAATGGCAATGGGCACTGGCACTGGACAAGCCCGTCATCCCGATCCTCCGCAAAGGCGACTGCGCGCTCCTGCCGGGCGAGTTGAGCGTCTTTCAATGCGACGACTTCCGCGACGATACCCAATACCGGGCCCAGCTTGCCAGACTCGTCGAGAGTCTCCGCCGGCCTGAACCTCCCCCGGGCGCGTTGTTCGACGTGCCCAGCTTGCCGCCTCATTTCCTGGCCCGGCCCGCCCTGCTCCGCCAAGTCAAAGACACTCTGCTCGCGGACTTGAAGGCCCCCGTGGTCATCACCGGGGCCGACGCCCGCGTCGGCGTGCATGGCATGGGCGGCATCGGCAAGTCCGTGCTCGCCGCCGCGATTGCCCACGACCGCGAAGTCCGCCGCTCCTATCCCGACGGCATTGTCTGGCTCACTATCGGCCAACAGCCCGATCTCGTCCGACTCCAGCACGGTGTCGCACGCCACCTCGGCAGCAAGGAGCACTTCGACACCGAACCTCAGGGCCGGGACGTTCTGAAGCGTCTGCTCGCGCAAAGAGCAGTACTGCTGATCCTCGATGACGTCTGGCAAACCTCCGACGCTCAAGCATTTGATGTCCTCGGCCCGCGCTGCCGGGCACTGGTCACGACGCGTGACGCGGGCGTCCTCCATACGCTGGGCGGCCCCAGCGTGCCCGTAGACTTCCTGACAGAGAAAGAGGCCCTGCAACTGCTGGCCGACGCCGTGGGAGTGGAATCTTCGGTTTTGCCGTCGGAAGCCCTTGAAGTTGCGAGGGAATGCGGCTACCTGCCTCTGGCTGTGGCCCTGTGCGGCGGCATGGTCAAGAAACACGGCGGCGACTGGACCGCGATCCTGAATCGCCTCAAAAACGCTGACATCGAGAAGATCATCGATCCCAACGCCATCGAAGAGCGGCACCGGAGCATCTGGCGGGCTATGCAGGTAAGCGTGGACACCCTGTCGAGCGAGGAGCAGCGACGCTTTGCGGAATTGGCGGTCTTCGCCAGAGACAATCCCGTGCCCGAAGCTGCCATCGCTATCCTCTGGTCCCACACCGGCAAGCTCAGCGACCTCGACACCACCGACCTGCTCATCAACCTTGCCGAACGCTCCCTCATCCGCCTGCACCAGCAGCCCGGCGAACCTGGCGAGCCGGTCGAACGTCGCATGTCCCTGCACGACCTCCTGTATGACTTCGCGACCAAACTGGTCCCCAAACGAAAGAGGCTGCAACGAGAGCTTCTTGACGCGTACCACAAGCAGTGTCCCAAAGGCTGGCACGACGGCCCCAACGACGGCTACTTCTATCAACACCTCGCCTACCATCTCCATGCCGCCGGCAAGCAACAGGAGTTGAAGAAGGTCTTGTTCGGCTATCGCTGGCTTCGAGGCAAACTGAATGTAACTGTCCCGAACGCACTGATGGCGGACTACGATCTCATCGATGACGATCCGCAGGCCCGGCTGGTTCAGGGCGCGATACAGTTGTCGAGTCATACGCTGACCGACGACACTTCTCATCTGCCGAGTCAGTTGTATGGCCGGCTCTTGTCACAAAAGGGACGTAGAATCAAGACGCTTCTGGGCGCCTTGGTGAGTGATGAAGACAGCCCATGGCTCAGGCCTCTGGCACCGACCCTGACGCCGCCCGGCGGCGCGCTGCTCCAGACCCTGTGCGGCCATGAAGATTGGGTGATTGCCGTGGCGGTGACGCCCGACGGTCGATATGCGATCTCAGGATCAAAGGACAAAACCCTGAAGGTCTGGGACCTGATCGCTGGAAAGGCCGTTCATACCCTGTGCGGCCATGAAGACCGGGTGATTGCTGTGGCGGTGACGCCCAACGGGCGCTATGCAGTCTCCGGCTCGCGTGACAAGACGCTGAAGGTCTGGGACCTAGCTACCGCAAAGGCCGTGCAGACGCTGCGCGGCCATGAGATTTCGGTGACTTCTGTGGCAGTGACGCCTGACGACCGATACGTAGTGTCCGGCTCGTGGCACTGGACGCTGAACGTTTGGGACCTGGCCACCGGAAAGTCCGTTCATACCCTGCGCGGGCATCATGATACGGTAGCTGCCGTGGCGGTGACGCCCGACGGTCGCCATGTGGTCTCCGGCTCGCATGACAAGACGCTGAAGGTCTGGGACCTAGCCACTGGACAAGCTGTTAATACCTTGCGCGGGCATCGGAATGCGGTGCCAGCGGTGGCGGTGACGCCCGATAGCCGATATGTGGTCTCCGGCTCGGAGGACTGTATGCTGAAGGTCTGGGACCTGGCCGCCGGAAAGGTCGTTCATACCCTAAGCGACCATAAAGACGGGGTGACTGGCGTGGCGGTGACACCCGATGGCCGATATGCGGTCTCCGCTGCGAAGGATCAGACGCTGAAGGTTTGGGACCTGGCCACTGCAAAGGTCATCCAGACGCTGATCGGCCATCAGGGTTGGGTTGCTGCCGTGGCGGTGACACCCTGTGGCCGATATGTGATCTCCGGCGGCGGTAGTACGCTGAAGGTCTGGGACCTGGCCGCTGGAAAGGGCGGACATCCCCTGCGTGATCATAAGGACTGGGTGTCTGCCGTGGCGGTGACGCCCGACGGCAGGTACGCGGTCTCTGCCTCGGGTGACAAGACGCTGAGGGTCTGGGACCTGGCTACCGCAAAGGCCATCCAGACCCTGCGCGGCCATGAGGGCGCGGTGTATGACGTGGCAGTGACGGGCGACGGCCGCCATGCGGTCTCCGGCTCGAAGGACGGGACACTGAAGGTCTGGGACTTGGCGACCGGTAAGGCCGTTCGTACCCTGTGCGGCGATGAGTACGCGGTGGATAGCGTGGCGCTAACTCCCGACGGCCGCTATGCGGTCTCCGGCTCGTGGGTCAAGACGCTGGAGGTCTGGGATCTGGCAAACGGTCATCTGGTCCATACGCTGGTGGGCCACGAGGGCTTTGTGAATACTGTGGCGGTGACGCCCGACGGCAGATACGCGGTCTCCGGCTCGGATGATCGAACGCTGAAGGTCTGGGACCTGGCCGCCGGAAAGGCCGTGCGTACCCTGCGCGGGCATAAGGACTCGGTGCGTGCCGTGGCGGTGACGCCTGACGGCAGATACGCGGTCTCGGGCTCGGGTGATCGAACGCTGAAAGTCTGGGACTTGGCCGCGGCAAAGGCCATGCATACGCTGCATGGTCATGAGGACGGGGTGACTGCCGCAGCGGTGACGCCTGACGGCAGATACGCAGTTTCCGGCTCGCATGACCAGACGCTGAAGGTCTGGGACCTAGCGAGTCGGCAAGTCGTGGCGAGCTTCTGCGGGGACAACGCTATCTATTGCTGTGTCGTTGCCGCGGACGGGCGTACGATCGTCGCGGGCGAGCACTCGGGGCGCGTGCACTTCCTGCGGCTGGAGAATGTGAAGTAAGGCCGGCGCGGTTACGCGGCGGAATAGGACTCGATTTGCGCCCGGCAAATCCGTTTGGTCAGCCGCTGGAGTTTCCTTACCCGCTCAGCGAGGTATTCGAGTTGGCCTTTAGTGATTCGGTAGCGCGGGTTGTAACGGGCCTCGACGTATGCCCGTCGGAGCAGATCAAAGCACTCCTTCTGCTGCGCCGTCGCTTGCGGGAAGACGGTCAAGAAGGCCGGGTCGTGGCCGGCGGCCATGTGCCGGAGCTTCTCCAAATCGTGTATCTTGGGGCGGTAGTTTGTGAAGACCAGCAGAATCGCGTCGTAGAACCGCTCAGTCGCTTGATGAAGCAGAAAGGCAGCGACCTTGTACTTGCGCCTCTTCAGATTGAACTCGAAGGAAGTGTAGAAATCCTTTGCGCTGGTGAACCACTCCTCGAAGTGGGCTTTGGCCTGGCCTTTGCGTTCCTTCGGGTTCAGTTCCCGTTGGCGGGCGAGCTTGAATTCGCCGGTCTCGTAGAGCAGGATGCCTTCTTTCTTGATGTCAGTGAAGAAGTAGTGGCCGCGGGCCAGGGCGTTGTTGACCGTCTCGATGGATTCGACGACTAGGTTCGTCCAGGTCCGGATAGGAAAGCGTCGGGCCCGGGCCTCGGCCCTTCGCCAGATGTCCGTGCTGTTGACGATCTTGACGGACCGGACGATGACGAGGATATCGAAGTCGGAGGCGTATTCGTAGGTGATGCCGTCCTCGATGTAGGTGTCCTCGACCCAGTCGCCGCGAGCGTAGGAGCCGAAGAGGATAACCATCAGGACGGTCGGACACTCTTCAAGGATGATCTCAGCAACGAGCTTCAGTTCGTCGCGCTTATGCTTCGGCAGATGGGCCAGCGATTTCTTCATGCGAGACCATTATCTGCATCGCGCGATGAAGGTAAAGAGAAATTACCGGGGCGGGTCTTTGTGGGGTGCGTGTCATGTTTGTAGGTAATACAGATATCTTGCCTAGTCTGTCATGTCGAGCGAAGCGTCAGCGCAGTCGAGACATCTGGCCGCGAAGGGAAGGTGCCTCTTGTCCATA
>CAYFUB010000660.1:0-2275 GCA_964346195.1 uncultured Pirellulales bacterium | reverse complement strand
GCGCTGGCGTACAGCAAATCTGTCCAGGAGGCGGATTTGAAACGCTCCGCCGTGATGCAGGCGGATGACGCCCTGGTGCGGGAATTGGACAGAGCCAGGCAACGCCTTATGAAGCTCGCCATGAGTGTGAAGGTTTGAGTTGGGAGCATAGGTCCTATCGGTCCCATGGGTCCTGTTCTTCCCAAAGACTATAGTAATCGATGAGGAGTCTGAATGGAGCCGAGTAAGCGCAGTACTGATAAAGCCGCTCAGGAGATGATCAGCCGCATGGCCGAGTTGGGCCAGCAGAACGCATGGGACAGGCTCGAGGCCCAACTGCCGCAGTGCGGTTTCGGCAGGCAGGGGATCTGCTGCCGTATTTGCAGTATGGGGCCCTGCCGCATCTCGAAAAAGGCGTCGGTGGGCATCTGCGGCGCCGACGCCGATACCATCGTGGCGCGCAACTTTCTGCGAATCGTTGCCGCCGGGGTCAGCGCTCACAGCGACCATGGGCGCACGGTGGCCGAGGTATTCCTCGCGGCGGCACGAGGGGAAGCTCCCGATTACCGGATCAAGGACACGGTGAAACTGAACAAGCTGGCCCGGGAATTCGGCGTCGCGACCGCCGGCCGGTCGCCCCAGGACATTGCGGTCGATGTCGGGGAGATCGCGCTGGCCGAGTTCGGCAAGCCGAGAGGGACCCAGTTGATGGCTCGGCGGGCGCCGAAGCCGCGACAAGAAATCTGGCAAAAGCTTGGAGTCACCCCTCGCGCCATCGACCGCGAGGTGGCCGAATCGATGCACCGCAGCGCCATGGGCGTGGATCAGGATTACCGCAACGTGCTGCGGCAGGCCAGCCGGGCGGCCCTCTCCGACGGCTGGGGCGGCGCGATGCTGGCGACGGAATTGCAGGATGTTCTCTTCGGGACGCCGTCTCCGGGTCGCGGCGAAGTGAACATGGGCGTGCTCAAGGCCGACGAGGTGAACATCATCGTGCACGGGCACGAGCCGATTCTGTCGGAGATGATTGCTGCGGCGTCTCAGGACAAAGAGATGCTGGCTGAGGCCGCCAAGGTCGGGGCCAAAGGGATCAACATAGCCGGGACCTGCTGCACTGCCAATGAGCTGCTCATGCGGCACGGCATACCCATTGCGGGCAATTTCCTCAACCAGGAGCTGGTCATAGCGACCGGCGCCATCGAAATGATGGCGGTGGACGTTCAGTGCGTGATGCAGGGCCTGGCCCAGGTGGCCAAGTGCTACCATACGAAGCTGATAACCACGGCCGATAAGGCGAAGATTGCCGGTGTCGAGCACGTCTCCATCGAAGAAAAGACGGCGCTGAAGACCGCCAAAGAGCTGGTCAAAATGGCCATCGCCAACTTCAAGAATCGCGGCGCAGTGTACATTCCGGCGAGCAAGGAAAAAGCGGTCGGCGGCTTCAGTTTCGAATCCATCAACTACATGCTGGGAGGCCGGTTCCGGGCGAGTTTCCGGCCGCTCAACGATAACATCATCAACGGCCGGATCCGCGGCGTGGTCGGCATCGTCGGCTGCACGAATCCGAAAGTGCCGCAGGACTATACGCACACGACCCTGGCCCGCGAGCTGATCCAGAGAGATATCCTGGTGCTGACCACCGGCTGTGCGACCATCGCCTGCGGCAAGCAGGGACTTGCCAATCCGAAAACGGCGCTCGACCTGGCCGGGCCGGGGCTGCGGGAGGTCTGCGAGGCTGTGGGCATTCCGCCCATCCTGGCCTGCGGCAGTTGCGTGGACAATAGCCGATTGCTGGTGTCCTGCAGTGAGCTGGTGCGCGAAGGAGGTCTCGGCGAGGACCTCTCGGACCTGCCGATAGCGGGCGCATGCCTGGAGTCGATGCACGAGAAAGCGATTGCGATTGGGCAATACTTTGTGGCCAGCGGGGCCTTGGTGGTCTTTGCCGAAGACATCTTGCCGATTGCCGGCAGTGCGAACGTCAGCGAATATCTGTACGGCGGGATTGAGAAAGATCTTGGAGGTCGCTGGGCCATCGAGTCCGACCCGGTCAAGGCCGCCGAGATGATTCTCGCACACATTGAGGGCAAGCGTGATGCCCTGGGTATCAATAAGGCCAAAGAACGCAAGCTGTACGATATGGCGGACAGGCGGGCTTTGGCCGTGGACTGACAAAGTAGTACGCCGTCCAGTCTATAATTGTGGGTAGAGCTCGTTCGGAGTTCCGCCTTCAGGCGGCTCAAGACCGCGTAAACGCGGAACTCCAAACAGCCACGCTGACCACCATATTAGAGTGGAC
>CAYFUB010000659.1:0-10018 GCA_964346195.1 uncultured Pirellulales bacterium | reverse complement strand
ATCTCATCCACACGCCAGTAATAAACCTTCAGGCTCTCCAAGGCCCCCGGCACAAAGGCCGTATCCGCCAGCGCAAAGTCCCCTTGATTCGCATCAGCAGCCCCCTGGCTGACCGCATCATTGCTGTCGGCGAAGTACAGATGGTGCATCACGGCCCCCTGACCCGCGTACCACGTCAACGTCGGGGCCAGCAGGGCATCGGTCGCCCCGTCCGCCGGGCTGGGATAATAGGCCGTCAGGCCCTGCATCACGAAACTCCACACGTCGCCCGTATGGATGGTCGTGAGGTCTTGTTCCACCTCGTCTATACGCCAGTAATAGAGCGTCCCGGGCTCGAGAGGCACCGTGTAGTAGAACGTCGTCGTGGGATACCGTGGAAAGGCGAGTTGCTGCGGCCCGAGCTCGGGAGTAGGTCCGATGTAGACGTCGTGAAACAAGGCCGTCTCGCCTTTCGTCCACTGCAGCAGCGGCGCCGGGAGGCCCACCATCCCGTCGGCGGGATTGGGTTTCTCGGCCTTCAGCCAACTGGGCTCGGCGCCGGTGGTAATCAGAGCCAGCAGTTGCTCCTCGCTCAAAGCCTTGTCGTAGATTCGCACGTCGTCGAGCAGGCCGTGCAGCAGGCGCCCGGTGGCTTGCGAGTTCTCACCGATGTACAGGTTGTACGTGCTGCTGTCGCCGATACCGCTCGTGTATGACCGCTCGGCATCCAGTTTGCCGTCAACATAGATTCTGGCGGTGGCGCCATCGTAGGTGCCGGCCCAGTGATGCCACTGATTGTCCGTGACGATGGTGACCGCATCAAAGTAGTTGCCTCCAGTAATGCCCATATGGGTGGCATTGTCCGTTCCGTTGGATCGGCTGGCCCGGTAGGCGCCGTCGCCCTTGGCCAGGAAGGCCTCCCAGGTGTTTTGAAAGGCCTCAACC
This sequence comes from uncultured Pirellulales bacterium, assembly GCA_964346195.1. Classification (GTDB taxonomy): domain Bacteria; phylum Planctomycetota; class Phycisphaerae; order Sedimentisphaerales; family Anaerobacaceae; genus PLanc-01. The sequence continues at coordinate 9,094 of CAYFUB010000659.1, read as the reverse complement.
TTGAACCAGAACGCCATCGTGATCTGGTTGCGCAGGTTGAGCGACGGTTTGTTCCCGCAGTTCACGTACGTGCTGCCGTCGAACTCCAGCGCGCCGCCGATCTTGCCCTGCACCCATTTTGGATTGCCGACGATCGTGCCGTCGTTCCCCTGGCCACTCGAATCTTTGGCCGTAGAACCGCTCGTTTCATCGAACTTCCAATGTCCCACCAGGCCGGCCGAAGCATTGCTGCACAATACGGCAACCAGCGCGGCCAGCAACCCAAAACGCACAAGCCCAACGTTGTGACACATAATACTTCCTCCTTTATAGCCTGGTACCGGCGGGATGAGGGCCCCAAATGCGGTGGGGCACGTCCAGGGTCCCTTGCAGACCCGCTCCTACGTTATCCGCCTCCGCCGGGCGTCAAACATCGGAAAACGCCCACCCACGGACGGAGACAGTATCTGTCCCTCGTGTGGCGCGTCACTTCAACGAGGCCTGGATTCCGGACCCCGTTTCTCACGGTTCACACCGACATGGCACCTTATGCGCCTGCGACCCGTCGGCCGCCTCGATCTGACACGAGTTGCCTGGCAGACGACGAGTCGTAAATCGACAACCGAGGTCCCCAGCGCGGAATGCCGCGCTGGGGACCCCATGAATGGCCAATCGTTACGGCTTGGTTACACGGATATCGTCGATGTAGATCTTGCCGTGGCCAACGGCACTCTTATCGCCGACACCGATGTACAGCTTCTTGACCTTGGCCGGATTCACGCCCGCGAAATCGCTCAGCGGAATCTTCCACTCGGTCCAGTCGGTGGCGTTCACCGCCGCCGGATCCGGGTGGGTGACCGCAACCTTCTGGCCCGTATTGTCCTCGATGGCGACATAGAGCGGCGCCGGGTCATTGCCCGCATGGTCGACGCCGATATCGGCCACCTTCCACTGGCCGGTAACGGTACCGGTGGTCTTGATCTCAGAGAACTGGGCCACCGCCGAGACGCCCGTTGTATGGCTGCTCACCACAAAACCGATATAGACGCTGCTGGGCATCGTCACGGTCGCGGAGGAGGTGGTCCCGTCGGTCGTGGTGATCTTGCTCCAGGTCACTCCGTCCGCCGAGTACTCGCCGGTGAAGACATTGCCCGCCCGGGTGAGCCGCACCCACGCCGGCAGCGGGTTGGTGCCGCCGGTCGTGTTGAACTGCGTCGTGGTCGTGTCGTTGGCGAACATACGATACATCCACTCGACGACGCTCTGTTGTGCCCCGGTGACCATGTGGACCTGCGCCGCCAGCGGGTCGAGACTACTGCGAATCATGACGCCGGCCTTCGTCCAGGAATGAACGGCCTTGACATCATCCACTCTGAGGGTGATGGAGCCGTCGCCGTTGAGCTGCTTAAAGGCCAAGCGGAACTCGTCGGTTGGCCCCCAGATGTCGGCGCCCTGGGCGCTCATCGTGATCACGCCGGCGTCGTCGAGGAACTTGGGCGGATAACCCTGGAGGAACAGGGTCAGATCGGTAACGCCGTTGACCGTCCAGTCCTGCACGGGGGCAAACTCGCGATAGGCCTCGCTGTAGAACGGCGACTTGAAGTTGTTGTAGTCGAAAGGCATCGACTGCAGGCCACTGCGGACAATCGTCTGCTCGGCGAACGGTGGATCCCAGTTGCCCACCGTCGAGCCGTTGCCGGTGACCCAGCCGTCGATCCAGGTCTCATAGATGCGGGTGTCCATGCCCTCCTCGTCATTGTAGCCCTCGAAGTCATCGACCACGAGGAAATCGGCGGTGGTGAAGCTCCAGACCGAGCTTTTCCACGGGCTCTCGGCATAGGCATCGTTGACCTCGTCCACTCTCCAGTAGTAGGTCTTGTTCCATTCGAGCTCGCCCGGCTCGAAGCTGGTTTCATCCAGCGCCTTTCGGCCTTGATAGACATCCGCGCTGTCCGTCGTCGCGTTGGCCACGGCGTCCTCGCTGTCACCGAAGTACAGATCGTGCTCGTTCGCCTCTTCGCCGGCGCCCCAGATCAGGGTGATCTCCTGCGGTACATTCGGCTCACCGTCCGCAGGATAGAGCGCCCGGGCCCTGAGCGGCGGCTGTAGCGGCCCGGCCGGGATGATGACCTCGGCCATCGTCGCGGTCGACCAAGCCAACTGCTCCACGGCATCGCCGCCGCTGTCAAAGAACTCGAGGCGCAGCGAATGGATGCCGCTTTCCAGATAGATCGGCAAGGAGAAGTATTTGCTGGTGACAGTAGGCGTAATCCACTGGTCGATGACCAGTTCGCCGTCGATCCACAGCCGGGTCCCGTCCTGGCAGTTGACACTGAACTTGAATGTGTCCGCGACGGCAATATCGAGGTCCGCCGTCCAGCGGGCCGACCACCCATCGCCCGGAACCGGGTCGCCCGGACTGGTCGCACCCGTCAGATTGATGTTGACCTGCGGGTCGATGCGCGTCAGGACCGGCAGGCCGATCAAGTCCGTATTGCTGAAGTATTCGCCCTTGATGCCCCCGCCACCGCCCTCGGTGGTGAAGCTCCAGACCGACCCGTCGTATTTGATCGCGCCGGCGATCTCATCCACGGCCCAGTAGTACGTGGTCTTCTGCTCCAGACCCTGCGGATCATAGAGCGGGGCGATGGTGTCGCCCACGGACACGCTGGCATCGCGAGCGGCCACAGCGGCCTGATCGGTGCCCAGGTACACCTGGTGCTTCGTAGCACCCGCGCCCGGCGTCCAGGTCAAGGTCGTGGCCACCGAGATCCACTTGTCCCCGTCGCGCGGCGCGGGATTGTAGGCCTTCTTCGGCGCGGCCGTCACCTTCCAGACGTCGCCCTCGTAGACGGTGCCCGCGGCGTCGATCTGATCGACCCGCCAATAATACGTGACGCCCGGCTCCAGCGGCGGCAAAACGTGGTAATACATGGCCGACGCCGCCGATATGGGTCCGGCCTTCAGATCGGCCTCGGTCAGGTCCGGACTGGTGCCGAGGTACACCTTGTGTTGCACTGCCGTGTCACCCTTGGTCCACTGGAACAGCGGCACCGTGATAACGGCCCCATCGACCGGATTCGGCGCCGTCGCCTTGAAGACGTCCATCAACAGCTCGATCTCGGCGATCTGCATGCTGTTCGCGTTAGGTGCATCGCGAATGGCCGGGAACATTAACTGATAGTGCAGGTAAGCTGTCGTGTTGGCGAACTTGATGGGCGTTGTGTTCTTCGTGCGCCGCGGCCAAGGCACCGCAGCCGCGAAATCCTTGATGTCGCCGCTGGTGATCGGCGTATACGGCCCATCGATGCTGACGTTGGAGCCGGACAGCTCATACTTGACGGGGTCGCGCGGCTCCGCGTCGTTGGCCGTCGTGAAACTCAGCCCTGTCACCACGGTCGCGCCGGCCTTGGGCGTGATGCGAAGGCCCGTAGGCTCTATATCTCCTTTGAAGTGCAGATACTTCGTCACGACCTGGTCGTCAATGGCCTGATGTGGCGGTTCGTTACCCGGCCACCCGTGGTTGTCATTCTGACTTACGCCGTCGTTCGGGATGCCCTGAATGACATCCCCCGGCTTGGTGATGTCGCGCGCCGCCTGGGTTACGCCACCCAGCAGCAGCACGGTCGCCACCACACTCACTAATGACAGTCTCCACATAATAGTCCTCCTTCTCAGTAAACCCACAATGCCTACGCCTCGGCCACACGCCAAAGCATCACCCCCCGTCACGCGCCCTCGGGCGCGCACTTGCCTTGATTCAAAGTTTTATCGACATGAATCCCCTGCGACTTGCTGTGACAATGAAATCCGCCGCTCACCTCCTTCCCAGAAAAAGAGCCATCCAGTCACGAAAAAGGTGGAGAAAATCCGAAATGCCTGCCGACGTGCACTCTGCTGCCCCACTCACCCTGTATCCGGTCACACGCATTGTCAGGGCCTCCGACTCTGACCTGTCATGCTGCCACAATACCTACACTTGTGCCGTCCGGCCGGTCTCGGGTTCCGCCACGGCGCCAACCGGCCCAAACCCACTCTGACGTATGAATTTTACCAAATGAATACAATGTGTGCAAGAGGATTATTTTCGGACGCCCGTCCGTCGGTCACCGATTGCCGGCCGCTTCGCCTTCCGTCGGAGTCATTCCGTAAATGTCACATTTGCCAGTATTTATGGCTCGTGCCCCTGCCGTGCTGCACGCGATAGAGGTCGTGGCCCCGAGCCAGTGGCCGGGAATTGGCCGGTGACGGCGGCCATATCACGGGTCATGAGCCGCCGGCCATCCCCTCCAGCAGGTAGCGTTCAGCGATCCTGCCCACGGAACCGAAGGCAAATCTCCCTGTCTCAATGTCACAAGGCCGCAGCAGGAGGACTTGCTCGATCCCATCATCAAGGGCCCTCGCCCGCTCCACTTCGGCCGCCTCGCACACAAAACCCATATCCACAGTCCGATATCGCACCCCCATGAACTCGTAGATATTCGACCACGAGCCGAGGTACCGCAACGCGGTCACTTCCAGCCCTACCTCTTCGCGGACCTCCCGGCATAGGGCCTGTTCCGCCGTTTCGCCCGGGTCCACGAAGCCGCCCGGCAGATCCCACTTGCCCTTGCCCGGCTCCCTGGCCCGCACCAGTACCATCATCCGACCCTGCTCATCGACGATGACCCCGGCCACCGCCGCCGCCGGATTCATGTACAATTCGAATTCGCACGCCTCGCAGCGCAGCAGCTTTGTCCCCACCACCCGCAGCGCCGCCGCCGAACACTTGGGACAATACTTCAGCACCGCTCCGAGCCCGCAATCAACGTCCATATACGCTCCTCATGCTGGGAATCTTCATGGTCTGCTGCGGCCGGCCTCTCGGATCTTCCGCAGCAGACCGGCCATCTCTCGTACAAGTTCGGGATGCCCCGCGGCGACGTTACGCTTCTCGCCCAGGTCATCCTTGAGATGGTAAAGCTGCGGCTGCGGATCGTTGCCGAGTTCCGTATTCGTATTGGCATTCACCTTCGGTCCCCGGCCCGGCTCGATATACTTCCAATCGCCCCTGATCAGCGACAGCACTCCAGCATGCTCGACCAGGTGTTCCCGCCCCGCCTGCGCGTCTCCCATCATCGCGGCCGAGACGTCGAAACTGTCCGGTCCATCCTCGGAAGCCAAAGTCCGCCCGGTCAAGGCCGCCATCGACGCCGGCAGGTCGATCTGACAGACGAGCGCGTCGCAAATGCCGGCCTTCACCCGGCCCGGCCAACGCACGATGAAAGGCACGCGCGTCCCGGCGTCGAATGCGCTGTATTTACCGCCGCGCAACGGTCCGCCCGGCCGGTGCCCATCGAGCAACTCCACCGCCTGATCCTCATACCCATCATCCACGACAGGCCCGTTGTCACTCGTGAAGACCACCATCGTATCGTCGGCCCGTCCCACCCGATCCAGCGTCCGAAGAATCGCGCCGACGCACCAGTCAAGCTGCACGATGGCATCACCGCGCGGCCCGAGGCCGCTCTTGCCGGCGAATCGCGGGTGCGGCACGCGCGGCACGTGGATGTCGTGAGTCGAGAAATACAGGAAGAACGGCTGGTTCCTGTGCCTCTCGATGAACGCCACGGCCTTGCCGGTGATCGTGTCGGCCATGTCCTCATCGACCCAGCGGGCCGCCCTGCCGCCGCTCATGTATCCGATCCGGCTGATGCCGTTGATAATGGTCTGGTTGTGCCCGTGGCTCGGGTGCATCTTGAGCAGTTCCGGGTGGTCTTTGCCGGTCGGCTCGTCACCGACGGGGCCCCGGAAGCTGACCTGGATCGGGTCGCCCGGGTCCAGCCCGACGACCCGCCGGTCCTCTACGTACACGCAAGGCACCCGATCGCCCGTCGCCGGAATCAGAAAACAGTAGTCGAACCCGATCTCCAGCGGTCCCGGGCGAATCTCGCTATTCCAGTCGAGTTCGCCCGCCCCGAGCCCCAAATGCCATTTGCCCACCACCCCGGTTCGGTATCCCGCCCGTTTCATGAGTGAAGCCAGGGTTGTCCGTCCCGGCTCGATAATCAACTGCGCATCCCCGGGAAGGATACCGGTCCCCTTGCGCCGCCAGGCGTACTCGCCCGTCAGCATGGCGTAGCGCGAGGGCGTGCAAGTCGCCGACGCCGAATGCGCGTTGGTAAACTGAATCCCTTCCCGCGCCAGCCGATCGATGTTCGGCGTGGAGACTTTCGTCGCACCATAGCAGCCTACGTCTCCGTAGCCCAGGTCATCCGCATAAATCAGCACGACACGGGACGGCTTTCTCTGTGCCGCCCAGGCCCGGCCCGGCGCCAGAGCCGCTACCCCGGCCCACGCGACCGATTTGACAAAAGTTCGGCGCGACATTCGTTGCGATCTCATGGCCACTCCAACAACAGCATTGTTTGATGGTCACCCCTGGCGACACGTCCAGAATACCCGAAACGCTTCGATAATGAAACCACTTCCCGGGTTCGCCAGGTGCATCGAAACTATGTGGGGACGACAGACGCACAGGATACAATGCCCCGCACAGACCCCGTCAGGGGACCGCAAGACGCGAAACAAGACGTTTGCAAACCCCTTCGCTCCGCATGACACGGGGAGACTGCCCCGCCAGGACTCTGTCATTCCCGCGCAGAACCCGCCCTGAGCCAAGTCGAATGGGCAGGAATCCGGACAGCTCACACATGGGGATTGTACCCAGGCATACGCACATTTGCGTTTCGCGAGTCCGCCGGACCCTTGCTCGCGCGGCATCGCCTCTGGCCGCAACCAAAGATGCTTGCCAAGAACAAGATGTTGCACCTTTCCAGTGCAGGGGTGACATGGGCATGCGCCGAGTCCGGCGGACCCGGGCACTCTGAAGAAAACCATGCCATTATCGGGGGCGGCCGGAGGTCCCGAGGGCATCGTGGATGGCGCGAATTTCCTGGGCGGTCAGGGCCCGTCTATAGAGACGGACTTCGTCGATCAGGCCGTTGAAGAAGGTCACTTCGCCGAGCGCCCCTCTGGCGCCGATGGTGAAGGGATGGGTCGTATCGTCCAGTGGCGTGCCGGTGCCGGTTTCCTGGACGTTGTAAGTGACCTCCACGCCGTTGCGGTACAAACGGGTGGTGTTGGTCACGCGGCTCCAGGTCATGGCGACGTGCTGCCAGGCGCCCAACTGGACCGTGTTGCCGGCGCTCCTCGAGTAGGCGTGCGTGCCCTCGTAGCGAATCCGGCCGTCGAGGGTCCGGGCCGTGCCCTCGGCATAGAGCCGCTTGTCCCCGTCGCCCTTGTCGAGAACGTGCCAGTGCGCATCGACCCGCGGCTGGATCCAGGCCATCATCGTGAGGGCCTGGAGGTTCTCCAGTATCGGCGCCGGTACGATTTGCACGTAGTCGCCGGCGCCGTCGAAGTCCAGCGCCTGCCCGGCCTTGCCCGCCGCCCATCGTGCCCCGAAGATCGTGCCCGGATGACCGTAGCCGGAGGAATCGAGCGCCACGCTGCCCGCACCTTCATCGAGCTTCCAGTAGCCGAGCAGCTCGCTGTCGAGGTTCGCCTGCGGCACCATGATGGCCAGCGCCACCGACAGGGGCGATTCATTCCCCGCCAGGTCGTGGGCCGAGACCTCGTACAGATAGCTCGCGCCACGCTCGACGTTCGCGTCCTCAAACGACGTCGTGGGCGATGAGCCGATCTGAATCCCGTCACGGTACACCTTGTAGCCGGCGACGGCCACGTTATCCGTCGCGGCGGCCCAGGTCAGCGTGACTTGAGAGACCGACACGTTGGCGGCCCTGAGGTCCGTGGGCGTCGACGGCGGTTGATCGTCCGGCGATATCGATTTCGCATATACCGTCAGGACGCCGGCCTGGGGAATCGAGGCGATGACCGCCTGGCCGAGGCCGATAGCCTGGTCGGGCAGGTCCACGTCGAACGCGCCGGCGGTGGTGTACTTGATGCCGTACGTCCCGGCCGGCAGGTGGCCGATGGAGAACGGGCCGCCGGTCTCGCACTTGACCACGACGACGTAGCCGCCGTCGGCGTTGATGAACGCGAGCGGGTCGAAGGGCTCCAATTGCGAGGCGGCCTCGATGCGCACGGCCCCGGGCCGGACGAACTTGTAGTATTGGCGCAGGAACTTCGTCTTGTCGCTGAGCAGGACCCGCGGCTGGGCGGGGTTGGTGTCGTCGATCCGGTAGAACGACATCTGCGAATTGAGCGCCCCCGCGAGGACGCCCTGCTCCCAGGCGGAGTTATTGCCGATTTTGAGGTCCTCGTGCAGCGTGCGGTAACCGTTGCTGTTGCTCCACCATTCGAGCATGGCGGTGTCGAGGCCGTGCTGCTTCGCCCGCGCGGCAATCGCCCGGAGGTTCTCCAGCGAGACCCCGCCGTAACGATGGTAGGCAAATTCGCGCAGTACGGGCAGCACGCCCGGCACCTGAATCATCTCGTCGAAATACCGCACGGCGTTGCCCATGTTCGTGTTGGAGGGGGCAACGAACGCCGGCTCGAAACCGGCCTCGCGCAATCTCTCGGCGGCGGCTACAATCGACTCACCGAGCAGCCTGCCGTTCCATTGCGACACGTTGTCCGGCTCCAGCAGGACTTCCCACAGGTCGGGCACCCAGCCGTATTTCTCCTGCAAGTGCAGATAGGCCGCCAGGACGAACTCGGCATACTCGGCCGGGTCGTCGTGCAGGTAGATGCCGTCCGTGATCTGGCCCGTGAACGCGACGTAGTTGACGTTGACGCACAGCTTCTCGCCGTTGGCCGCCATGACCTGGCGCAGCGGATTGACGATGCGGTCTATCGCGTTGTCCATCTCCGAGAAATGAAAGCCGGACCATTCGATGGTGCGCGGGTCCGCGTTGTCGTTGATCGTCGCATATCGGCGGCTGCGCCACGTCTCGTAGGGAATAGCGCCGGTTTGATAAGCGGACCAGTTGTCGTCGCTGTTCTCAGAGCCGCTGCGGATTTCCAGCCGGACCCGCGTGACGCCCACGTCATTGACGGCCAGGTCGAACAGCGTGTCTTTGAAGTTCGGATACGCTGGGTTGGCAGGCTCCAGGGCGAACGCCACGGCCTCCCAGCCGCTGATGGTCTGGTACGTCCGGCTCGGGTCCAC
>CAYFUB010000658.1:0-2970 GCA_964346195.1 uncultured Pirellulales bacterium | reverse complement strand
ATGGACCAGGCCTACATCGGCAGTTGCACGAACGGCCGAATCGAGGACCTGCGCATCGCGGCCCAGATCATGAAAGGCCGGCAGGTGGCGATCCGCACGCTGGTTGTACCGGCGACGCCGACCATCTGGAAGCAGGCGCAGGACGAAAGGCTGTTCGATGTCTTCTACCACGCCGGCTGCGTGATTTCGGCGCCGACCTGCGGCGCGTGCCTGGGCGGCTTCATGGGCGTCCTGGCCGCGGGCGAAAAGTGCGTCAGCACGACGAACCGCAACTTCGTCGGCCGCATGGGACACCCCAAGAGCGAAGTGTATCTCGCCAGCCCCGTGACCGCCGCGGCCAGCGCCATCGAAGGCAAGCTGACCGATCCGCGCAAGTATCTGTAAAGGAGATCCGAAGCCCTCATGGAGATAGCCCTATGACTACGCGAGCTCCGAGAAATCGCACAGTTGCAGTGACCCCCAGTGAAATGGCGAGATACGAATCGAGTGTGTCCCGGCTCACAGAGGACACTCGCGTCGATGACGTGTTGGATCGCGTCTTCTGTCAGGACATGCAATCGGCGGCACCTTATTTGCCGGAAGGAATCGTGGATCTGCTGTTTGTCGATCCGCCGTACAACCTCACGAAGGATTTCAACGGAAGGCGTTTTGCGAAACAGCCGCCCGCCGAGTATCGAAAGCAACTCGACGCGTGGTTGCTGCCGGTCATGCACGCTCTGAAGACGACCGCCTCCGTATATATCTGCTCTGACTGGCGCGCCAGTGCGGACGTCCAGATGTTCGCCGAGCGACATTTCAAGATCCGCAACCGCATTACGTGGGAACGGGAGAAGGGACGTGGAGCGAAAATGAACTGGAAGAATTGTAGTGAAGACATTTGGTTTTGCACGGTGTCCGATGATTATAGTTTCAATGTGGAGAGCGTGAAACTCAAGAGAAGGGTCATTGCCCCCTACACGGCGCAGAATGGCGAACCCAAAGACTGGTCCCGTGAGCCGATGGGTGATTTTCGACTTACGCATCCATCCAACATCTGGACAGACCTGACCGTACCTTTTTGGTCAATGCCGGAGAACACCGCGCATCCCACGCAGAAGCCGGAGAAGCTGCTCGCAAGAATCATCCTTGCCAGTACGAATCCGGGCGATGTGGTGCTGGACCCATTTCTCGGATCGGGCACTACGGCCGTTGCTGCCAAGAAGCTGGGACGGCACTGTATCGGGGTGGAAATTGACAAAGGCTATTGTTGTCTGGCAATGAAGCGCCTGGAGATGGCTGAGCGCGACCGGTCCATCCAGGGATATACAGATGGTGTCTTTTGGGACCGGAATTCATTTCCTGCTCAGAGTGTCTCTGCGAGAAGGAGACCCGCCCAGCAATCACGGCGTGATACGGAACTTCTGTTTTCATAGTTCAGCATGGTAGAGCGGGCGAAAATATGAGAAAATCGGTCTTCGAAACTGCTTGGTATCAAACGGTTGAACGACGCATCTGTGACGTGCTGAATGCCGAGAAGGGCTATTTGTCCGCTAGCACCGCCAAGAGTACACGCGCGGCAGGTGATGCGATCCAAGACATTCTGGGTGATAAGTTCAGGTCTCTCGTCGGTGCCGACGTTTGTAAGAACTACTCCACGGATTTTGCCCGCAGAGCTATGGCCGATCTCGCTTTTGAGGACTGCGAGGGGTTCTATTATGTCGTGGACGTCAAAACCCATAGACTCAGCACCACGTTCAACATGCCCAATCTCACGTCGGTGGATCGCTTGGCACGATTCTACGAATCGGACGATAATTTCTTCGTTGTCCTCTTGGTCGTATATGACCTCAAAGACTTTGAGGTTTACGTGGAGAGGGTTCATTTCATACCCATCGAGTTTCTTGAATGGGATTGCCTTACGATTGGGGCTTTGGGTTGGGGCCAAATTCAGATCGCCAACTCAAACAGAATCCTGATCGACTCATCACGGTCCCGAAAGGACTGGATGCTGCGAATGTGCGATATTCTCATTGACGAGTTCTACCCGAGGGAACTGGGCAAGATCGACAAGCGGATCGATCGCTTTCGCAAGCTGAAGCAATTCTGGGAGCAACACGCATAAAGTGAACACATTTCAGGAACAGGTCTTCTGAATAGTGAGGCGAAGAGATGGCAAATGCACATGTATATAAACGGGATCATATCAATACGGACGAGATCATCCCGGCTCGATATCTGAATACGGATAATGAGGCGGACTTGGCGAAGCATTGCCTGGAGGACCTCGATAAGGACTTCGTGAAAAAGGTCAAGTCGGGTGACGTGATTGTTGCGGGCGAGGACTTCGGGTGCGGGTCCAGCCGGGAACACGCGGTCTGGGCGATTCGCGGGGCGAAAGTGCAGACGGTCATCGCCAAGTCGTTCGCACGGATCTTCTATCGCAATGCGATTAATTGCGGCTTTTACGTGATCGAGTCAGCCGACGCCGTGGACAAGATCAGGGACGGCGACGAGGTCCAGATCGACTACGACGCCGGCGTGATCAGGGACCGGACGAGCGGCAAAGAAATCAAATTCATGCCGTTGCCCGACTTTGCCCTGGAGATCATTCGCGACGGCGGCCTACTCAATCACATCATGAAAACAAGTGCGTGAGGCATCTGTGGCCGAACAGGATGGGGCCGACACAGGACAAGAATCGTCGCCAGTCCGTCACCCCCGCGCGGGCGGGGGTCCGGTGACATGCGTTAGATGTCTGGATTCCTGCCTGCGCAGGAATGACAACGCAAAGAAAGAGGCGTGCGATGAATGAGCATCACCTGAACAGACGTGCATTTCTCCGGGCCGCGGGTGCCGCGGCGACCCTCGGGCTGGGTGGCAGCGTCAAGGCCGCAGGGCTTGGCGATGGTGGGACTCGACAGGAGGCGATGAGAAGGCCGAATTTCGTGTTCTTCCTGATTGATGACATGGGTTGGAAGGACCTGGGTTGCT
>CAYFUB010000657.1:0-6586 GCA_964346195.1 uncultured Pirellulales bacterium | reverse complement strand
ATCGCCGCCATCGGGCCCCGGACCGCCGAGTGCCTTCAGGAAGTCGGGATTCGGGCCGATTTCGTGCCGGAGGTCTTCACCGGCCGCGAGCTGGCCCGGCAGCTCATCAACTACACGGAACTGCGGAACAAGAGAATTCTGCTGCTGCGCTCGGAGATCGCCTCCGATGAGCTGGCGGAAGGCCTCGAGCAGGGCGGGGCGACCGTGACGGACATTTCGACTTATACCGCCGTCCCCTGCAAGGGCGACGACACCGGCCTGCTCGAGCAGATGCGGCAGGGACGCATCCAGTGGCTGACGTTTGCCAGTCCCTCCGCAGTGCGGGCGTTCTTCGAGCAGGTCCCGCGCGAGGCGGTGCGCTCCTATGACATACGGGTCGCTTCGGTCGGCCCAGTGACCTCCCGCGAGCTGGCGGAGTTCGGCGTGCGCGTCGATGTCGAAGCGACGGAACATACGATGGACGGCCTGCTCGACGCGCTGGAGGCGGCGGAGCGAAAGTAACGGAAACCAGGAGAGTCACATCGGGCGTCATTCTGAGCGGCATGTATCGTTCCGGAAGACATATCGTCGTTATTGTGGCACTGCTGTCTGCGGTCGCGCCGGCGCCGGGGGTAGAGGATCCGCGCAATATTCGCACGGGCCGGGAGATTCCGAGCGAGACGTACGCCGACCAGCCCTATGTGGTCACGACCGACGACGGGGCGTGGCTGTGCATCCTTACGACCGGCCCCGGCCGCGAGGGCGCGAAGGGCCAGCACGTCGTGAGTCTGCGCAGCGAAGACCAGGGCCGGACGTGGTCGAAGCCCGTCGACGTGGAGCCGGCCGACGGTCCCGAGGCGTCTTACGCCGTCGCGCTCAAGGTCGCGAGCGGCCGGATTTACGCATTCTACAATCACAACACGGATAACCTGCGGCGCGTCAAAGGAGACGACCCGCCGTACCAGGATGGCTGGTGCACGCGCGTCGATACGCAAGGTCACTTCGTCTTCAAGTGCTCCGACGACCACGGCCGAACGTGGTCACAGAAACGGTATCCCATTCCCGTGCGCGAGTTCGAAATCGACCGCGAGAACCCGTACGCCGGCAAGGTCCGCTTCTTCTGGAATGTCGGCAAGCCGTTCACGCATGAAGGCGCCGCCTATGTCCCGCTGCACAAGGTAGGGGGCTTTGGGCGCAACTTCATCACGCGTTCCGAGGGCGTTCTGCTCAGGAGCCCGAACATCCTCACCGAGTCCGAGCCGGAGAAGATCACCTGGGAGACGTTGCCGGACGGCGACGTCGGCCTGAGGTCGCCGCCGGGCGGCGGGCCGATTGCGGAGGAGCAAAGTTTCTGCGTTCTCAGTGACGGCTCGTTCTATTGTGTCTATCGCACGACCGACGGCCATCCGGCGTGCAGCTACAGCCGCGACGCCGGGCACACCTGGAGCACGTCGCAGTACGCCCGCTACGCCGACGGCAGACTCATCAAGCACTCCCGGGCGGCCAACTTCGTCTGGAAATGCGCCAACGGCAAGTATCTCTACTGGTTCCACAACCACGGCGGACGATCGTATGAGGACCGTAATCCCGCCTGGCTCTGTGGCGGCGTCGAGGCGGATACGCCGCAAGGCAGGGTCATTCAGTGGTCCCAGCCCGAGATCGTACTCTACGACGATGATACACACGTTCGCATGAGTTATCCCGATCTCATCGAGGATGACGGCCAGTTCTTTCTGACCGAGACCCAAAAGGAGATCGCCCGCGTTCATCCCCTCGACCGCAGCTTGCTCGAAGAACTCTGGGGCCAGTTCGACAACCGCACCGTTGCGACCGACGGATTGCTCCTCGACTTGCCGGGCCAAGGCGATTCGATACCGCCGAGCGTCACGATGCCTCGACTTGCGCCCTTCCTCGCCATCGGCATGGGCCGCGCGGACCACCGCACGACGGACCTGCGCGGTGGCCTTGCCATCGACGTATGGGTGACGTTCGCCACGGCATCACCCGGCCAGATTCTCCTCGACACCCGCACCGACAACGGCCAGGGTCTGTGCCTCCAGACCACTTCACGCGGCACGGTAGAGGTAGTTTTGAACGATGGCCGTAGCGAGAGTCGCTGGGATTGCGATCCGGGGCTGTTGCAGACCGGTCGGAAGCATCACATCGCCGTCAATATCGACGGCGGCCCGAAGATTATCACATTCGTTGTTGACGGCAGACTATGTGACGGTGGCGAGGCTCGCCAGTTCGGCTGGGGCCGCTTCAGCCCCAACCTGCGCGACGCCAACGGCGGCAGGATGCTCCGTGTCGGCCCGGGCCTGAACGGCCGGATTCACAGCCTCCGCATCTACAAGCGCTGCCTGCGCACCTCCGAAGCCGTGGGCAACTACCGCGCCGGCCTGACCCCTCGCTGAGCTTGCATTCTGGAGCCGGAAGTAGTATATGCGGTGGACTGACAATCGAAGGGGTTCCCAAACGCGATGTATCACGTTTGGGGCCCCAAGTTGATGGAGTACATCGAATGGGTTTTCCCGAAATCAGAATGCGGCGGCTGCGAAGTAGCGCGACGATGCGGCGGATGGTGCGCGAGACATCGCTGAGCGTCAATGACCTGATCTATCCGCTCTTTGTCCGTGCGGGCGAGGGCCTGAAGACACCGATTGGCTCGATGACCGATTGCTATCATTTCTCGCCGGACCGGATTGCCGAGGAGGCAGCCGAAGTCGCCGGGCTCGGCATCCCCGCCGTGCTGCTGTTCGGCCTGCCCGAAAAGAAGGACGAGAAGGGCTCCGAGGCCTGGTCGGAGAACGGCCCCGTCCAGCGGGCGACGCGCGAGATCAAAAAGCGCACCCCCGACCTGTTGGTCGTCACCGACGTGTGTCTGTGCGAGTACACCAGCACGGGCCATTGTGGCGTCATCAAGAATTCTCGTGGCGAGGGCATCTTGCCCTTGCACGTCAATTCTGGGCAAGACGAGGCCAGGATGGCCTCGGGACGCAAGGGCGGGACGCCCTCGCCACAGGTGGACAACGATGCCACCTGTGAGCTGCTCGCCAAGATGGCGCTTTCGCACGCCCAGGCCGGCGCGGACATCGTCGCGCCGTCGGACATGATGGACGGCCGCGTCCGCGCGATCCGGCAGGCCCTCGAATGTAATGGCTTCGACGACGTGGCGATCCTGTCCTACGCGGCCAAGTTCGCCTCGGCGTTCTACGGCCCCTTCCGTGACGCTGCCGAATCGACGCCTGCCTTCGGCGATCGCAAGAGCTACCAGATGGACCCGGCCAACGCCCGCGAGGCGCTCCGCGAGATCGAGCTGGATATCGAGGAGGGGGCCGACATGGTCATGGTCAAGCCGGCGCTGAGCTATCTCGACGTGATCCGCCGGGCCCGCGAGCGATTCGATTGCCCGCTCGCGGCCTACCACGTCAGCGGCGAGTACATGATGGTCAACGCCGCCGGCGAGGCCGGCCTGCTCGACCGCGACGCGGCCATGATGGAAGTCCTCACCTCCATCAAACGCGCCGGCGCCGGCATCATCCTGACCTACTTCGCCAAGAAAGCCACCAAGTTGCTCTAAGAACCTCTGACGGAATGGGTATTGCCCGGCACTGGCGCTATCCGTCGCCTCTGCGAAAGAAGGCTCGGCCGCCACGACTCTGTCATTCCCGCGCAGGCAGGAAGGGTCCCCAAACGCGATGCATCGCGTTTAGGGTCCCCAATCCAGACAGTCTTCGCATGGAGATTGTGCCCCAGGCACGAGCACACTCGGATTTCGCGGGTCGGCGGGACCCCTAAAGAGGGGTGACAGTCTCCGACGCTGGATACGCCGAAAAGGGGAAGGTGTGCACAGCACACCCTACTACGCCGTCCAGTCTATAATTGTGGGTAGAGCTCGTTCGGAGTTCCGCCTTCAGGCGGCTCAAGACCGCGTAAACGCGGGACTCCAAACAGCCACGCTGACCACCATATTAGAGTGGACGGCGTACTACCGCTGACGCCCAGGCTTGGAAGCCGACGTTCATTTGTGTGCCGTGTCCCCATCATAACCGGAGTATGTTCTTCATGAGCAAGGTGTGTTTTTGCTTGCTCTTGGGGACCGTGAACGCCACTATAGCAGCGGTTCGAACGCAGGTCGCCTGCATGTGATGAACTGCGACGTTTACGGAAAAATAGGTTCGCTTATAGGAGACGGGCCATGATGAAACAGAGGCATTCCCACGCGGCTGATCGGTGCAGTATTCTTCAGAAGGCGGGTATTCTCTTGCTTGGTGTGCTTTGCACGATGGGTTGGGCCGCGACACGGGACAGCGCGGGCGAGGCCCGCTGGATCCGCTTGTTCAACGGCAAGGACCTGACGGGCTGGACGTCCAAGATTGCGAAACATGAATTGGGGGAGAACTACAAGGACACCTTCCGGGTCGAGGACGGCCTGCTGACGGTCGCCTACGACCAGTACGACAAATTCGACGGCGAGTTCGGACACCTGTTCTACAAGGACGCGTTCTCGCACTACCGCCTGCGCGTGGAGTACCGGTTCACGGGCAACCAGACGCCGGGCGGGCCCGGCTGGGCCTTTCGCAACAGCGGCATGATGATCCACTGCCAGCCGCCCAAGACCATGGCCAAGGACCAGAGCTTTCCCGTCTGCATCGAGGTCCAGCTCCTCGGCGGCAGTGGGACGGGTGAACGCCCGACCGGCAACCTGTGTACGCCCGGCACGCACGTGGTGATGAACGACCGGCTCGTCACGCAGCACTGCATCAACTCGAAATCCAAGACCTACCACGGCGACCAGTGGGTGACGGCCGAGGTCGAGGTCCACGGCGACCGGCTCATCCGGCACCTCATCAACGGCGAGACCGTACTGGAATACTCCGAGCCGCAGCTTGATGAAAGCGACGCCGACGCTCAGAAACTGCTCAAGGCCGGCGCCGACAAGATGGTGAGTGAGGGCTACATCTCCCTCCAGGCCGAAAGTCATCCGGTCCAGTTCCGCAAGGTGGAGCTTCTGCCTTTGCAACCATAGCGCCTCGGCCCGGCAATGCGCGAGCTCAATCAGGTCGCCATCCGCCGGCGCTGCAAACGGGGCTTCGTCCGGGTCACGGTGGCGGGAATGCCTTGAAGACGACGGCCCGCGGGGCGCGGAAGATCGTGCCGTGGTGGGCCTCCGGCGGCGTCTTCATCTCGTTGGACCGGTCGGTCCAGTGGACGAGGTCTTTTGAGGTTGCCAGGCCGAAGCGGTCCGTGCGCAGGCGGAACCGGTCGAAGTAGAGCCACCACTCGTCGCCGACTTTCATCAGCGTCGGTCCCTCCACCCATTGCTTCGGCTGCACGCTCGAGCCGGGGCCCGCCACCGGTTGCGACCACGGCTGAGTCGGGTCGGTCGGCGCGCGGAACTTCGGCGGGAAGGGATTCGTCAGGTCGGCCGGAGCCGTGGTGAGCCGGATGTTCTTGCCGCCGAGTTCCGGCATCTGCTCGTGCTTGACGGCCATTACCCAGCGGTCATCGGCGGGATCGGCATTGCCCCGGTCGTCGAAGGCCATGCACGCGTCGATCTCGCTGAAGCCCGGCGCAAAGAACACTCTGGCGGCCGCGAAGCTGTGAAAGTCCGACGTTCGCGCGATGAACGTGCGATGGTGGCGCAGGTCCGGCTTGACTTTGCGATTCGGGTCTTTCTCCAGCCCGCCCGAGTTGTGGCCGCCGTCGCCCTCGACGCCGGTCGTCGCCGAGGACCATAGAATCGCGTAGTTCTTCTGCACCGGGTCCCAGTGGACCTCCGGCGCCCAGGTATTGTCGGGCTGGTCGCCGGCCGGCCAGTTGCGGAACGGCTGTACCCGGACCGGCTCGGACCACTGCTTCAGGTCGGGCGAGGTCGCGGCTCCGAAGCACGTGCCGACCCAACTGGAGGTCCAGACCATGTGGAACAGGCCCTCGCGAAACACGATCGAAGGGTCCCGCGTGAGGTTCTGCGCCGGCCAGTCGGGTGGTGTGAAGATGGGCCGGCCGTCGTTGAGGTCCCGGAACGTCCGCCCGTCCTCGCTGCAGGCCAGATAGACGCCCGTCTCCCCGTTGCCCTTGAAGTAGCTGAGCAGAAAGGCCTCATCACCCGCCGCAGCGCAGGTACCGCAGGCGCCGGCGATCACGATCAGGAAGATCCACATATAACTCTTCATACAACACACCTCGCAACGATGACGCGCCCCACGGGGTGTTTGTCGCCCCGTGCCGGCGAATCCGATGGTCACGATACGTACCAGAAGGGACGCCCCTTGTCAACGAAGCGCGCCGACCCGTGTGCATGCCTGTTCGCGCAGGGCCGCGGCGAACACGGACACACTTCCCCCTTGCATCCCGGCCCCGGGCAGCCGCCGTTCACCCGCTCCAAAATACCTGTCGGGTAGTAGGAATAGTCAAATTCGTGCAACACCCCGGACCCCTAAAACGGCCAAAATGCAAATTTTTTTTATTCCCTGTCTCACAGCACTTTACGCCAATTTCGCCCTTCGGCGCGACCCGGATTTTTCGTCACATTCGTGCAATTTCGGCCAATGGTAGAGGCGCACCTTTTTTCGTGCGCCTCGGAAAGGCGCACGAATGGCCGACG